>NZ_JALJRF010000019.1:0-87565 GCF_024519835.1 Dietzia sp. Die43
GCTTGAGACGCTCGATGAGCTCCGAACACGCCGCGAACGCCTCGGCCCGATGCGGAGCCACGGCGACCACCACCACCGCGACCTCGCCCACCGGCAGCACGCCCACGCGGTGGACGGCGGACACGCGGACCGTGCGCCCGGAATCGGCCGGCAAGGTGTGCTCGGCCGCGACCTCGTCGCAGAGCCGGGCGAGCGTCTCGCGGGCCGTTGGGTGGGCCGAATACTCGATGTCGTGGACCTCGCGGCCCCCGTCGTGGTCGCGCACGACGCCGGAGAACGTCACCATCGCTCCGTCGGCGCTGGTCCACACGGCCTTCTCGACCTCGCGCGGATTGATCTCCCGGTCGGTGATGTCCACCAGCGGACTGGAGACGCTCATCGGTGTCCTCCTCCGTGGGCGTGGACGTCGAGCAGATGCTCGAGCAGGTCGTCGAGGACCGCCAACCCGTCGCGGACCCCGCCCGTCGAACCCGGCAGGTTCGCCACCAGGGTACGTCCGGCGAAGCCCGCGAGCCCGCGGCTCATCGCCGCCGTCGGCGTGGCCGCCAGGCCGCGGGCCCGCATCGCCTCGGCGACCCCCGGCAGCTCCAGCTCCAGGTGCGGCGCGGTGGCCTCCGGCGTGCGGTCGTCCGGGGCGACCCCCGTGCCGCCGGTGGTGAACAGGACCGCGGGGGAGCGGCGGACGTGCTCGGTGACGGCCGTGGCGATGTCGGCGTCGGCCACCACGTGCACCTCGACCGGCGAGAAACCGCGCTCGAGGAGCCAACCCTCGATGGCGGGGCCGGTGGTGTCCTCGCGGTGGCCGTGCGCGGCGGCGGTGGAGGAGACGACGACGACACCACTTCGGCCGGAATCGAGCGCGGCGGGCCCGGTGTTCGCGCGCGTCACCTCGTCGTCGTCGTTCCCGGTCGCCTCCTCGGATTCTCGCGTCCAGTCACCGCGTTTGCCGCCAGTCTTGGCGGCGAGGCGGACCCCGTCCATGGTGGCGAGCGGGTCGACGGCCTTGACCATGTCGTGCAGCGTCAGCCCGGCCACGGAGACGGCGGTCAGGGCTTCCATCTCGACACCCGTCCTGCCCGTCGTCTTGGCGGTGGCCTTCACGTGAATCTCGCCGGCCTCGTCGTCGAGGTCGAAGTGCACCTTGACCGAGTTCAGCGGGATCTGGTGGCACAGCGGGATGAGCTCGGAGGTCTTCTTGGCCGCGCCGATCCCGGCCAGGCGGGCGGTGGCCAGGACGTCGGCTTTGCCCAGCGAGTCTCCTGCGACCATGGTCACGACGTCGGGGCGGGTGCGGAAGATCCCCTCGGCCGTGGCGGTGCGGGTGGTGACCGCCTTGTCGCCGACGTCGACCATGCGCACGCGGCCCTCGGCGTCGAGGTGGGTGAGCTTCGGCTCGGGTGATGAGCCCTGTCCGGTCGGCGCGTCAGTCATGCCGTTCACGGTAGTCGGCCGGGTGCGGCGGGCTCCGGGGGTGCGGCGAGGCGGCGCGTCACGGGGTGCGGGTTTAATCGCGGACATGGCGATGCTCTTCGAACCGATCCGTATCCGCGACCTCGAGATCCGGAACCGGGTGTGGCTCTCGCCGATGTGCCAGTACTCGTGCGAGGACCGTGACGGGGTGCCCACGCCGTGGCATCTCGTGCACCTGGGCGCGCGGGCGCAGGGCGGGTTCGGCCTGATCCTCGCGGAGGCCTCGGCGGTGGTGCCGGAGGGGCGGATCAGTCCCGAGGACGCCGGGCTGTGGAACGACACGCAGCGCGATGCGTGGGCGCCCATCGTGGACTTCGTGCACTCCCAGGGGGCGGCGATCGGCATCCAGCTGGCGCACGCCGGGCGGAAGGCGTCGGCGTACCGGGCGTGGCCCGGATACCCGGTCGGCTCACTTCCGCCCGAGGAGGGTGCGTGGACGACGGTCGCGCCCTCGGCGATCGGGTTCGGTGACATGACCACACCGGAGGCGCTGGACGTCGACGGGATCCGCGCGGTGGTGACCGCGTTCGCCGACGCCGCCCGCCGCGCCGACCACGCCGGGTTCGACGTCGTGGAGATCCACGCCGCCCACGGGTACCTCATCCACGAGTTCCTCTCGCCGCTGTCCAACGAGCGGGACGACTCCTACGGCGGTTCGCGCGACAACCGGGCCCGGCTGCTGCTGGAGATCTGCGACGCGGTGCGGCAGGTGTGGCCGGAAGGTAAGCCACTGTTCGTCCGGATCTCGGCCACGGATTGGGTGCCCGGCGGCTGGACCCCGGAGGATTCGCGCTGGTTGGCGGGCCGGCTCGCCGAGCACGGGGTCGACCTGGTGGACGTCTCCTCGGCCGCCAACACCCCCGACCGGCCGCCGGTCGAACTGGAGCAGGGCTACCAGGTGCCGTTGACCGAGGAGGTGCGCGCGTCGGGTGCAGTCCTGGCGGGCGCCGTGGGGCTCATCAGTGACCCGGAGTCCGCCGAACAGCTGCTGGTCGACGAGCGCGCTGACGTGGTGTTCCTCGGGCGCGCCGCACTGCGCGAGCCCGCCTGGCCACAGCGCGCGGCTGCCGAACTCGGCCTGGACTGGCGGCGGGCCCCGTACCCGCCGCAGTACACGCGCGGGAAGTGGTGACGGCCGACTAGAGATCCAGCTCGACGTCCGAGCAGGCCAGCGCGGTGCAGACGGTGACGCGCTCCTGCGCGACGGCGCCGGGTGCACGGTCGGCGGCCTCCGCGCGGATGGTGCCGCTGAGCTTGGGCGTCACACACGCTTTGCACAGCCCGCGCTGGCAGCCGGTGGGCACGGCGATCCCGGCACGGCCGGCCGCCTCGAGCAGGGTGGTGGCACCGTCGATCTCCACCGCCGTGCCGGTGCGGCGGAAACGGACGGTGTAGCGACTGCCGTCGTCGTCGGGCCGGTCCAGTTCGGGCGCGGTGAACGATTCGGCGTGGAACCGCCCGGCCGGCTGGCCCAGGTCACGCAGCCACCCGCGCGTCAGGTCGATGAGCGCGGCCGGGGCACACACGTAGGTCTCGCGATCGGCGGCGTCGGGGACCACGCGCTGCAGGAGCTCTGGGCCGAGTCGGCAGGTGGAGAGGTCCTCGCGCGCGGACGGTGCATCGGTGAACAGGTGCAGGGTGATGCCGGAGTCGCGGGCGAGCTCGCGTAGTTCGGACTCGAAGATGATCGAGCGGTCGTCGCGGTTGACGTACAGCAGCGTCGCGTCGGGGCGGGTACCGGTGGCTCCGTCGGGCTGGCCGCGGCGCGCGTCGCGGGCGATGCGGCGCAACAGACTGATGATCGGGGTGATCCCCACCCCGCCGGCGATGTGCAGGGATTTCGCACCCGGCGAGGGCGTCGGGAAGTCGCCCGAGGACTGCGGCACGCCGACCAGTGTCACGTGGTCGCCCGCGCGCAACGAGTCGTTGAGCCGGGTGGACACCCGCCCGCCCTCGACGCGCTTGACGCAGATCTCCATGGCGCCCCCGGCATCCGCCTCCGCGTCCGAACTGTCGCGGACCAGGCTGTACTGGCGGACCGACTCCTCGCCGCCCTGACCATCGCCGGCGCGATCGCCTCCGCCGGCGACCCGGAGCGACACGTACGCTCCGGCATCCCACCCGATGTCCTCCCAGCCGCGCGGGCGGGCCAACCGCACCGACACGGCCTGGCCGTCGGCGACGGGCGTCGCGGACAGGACCCTGACCGGCACGTTGTGGAAGCGCGGCTTGTCCAGGTACGGCGACTCGGGCAGGGGCCTGTAGGACAGCCCGGCGCGCACGCGGCGTACGAGTGAGGCGGGGTCGCGCAACAGTGTCGAGGGGCGGCCGAACTCGCGCTCGCCGAACGGGACCGACAGCCCGGTGAGCGTCTTGGCGATCAGCGGCACCGTCTCGAGTAGCGGCGTCTCGTGGTACGGCAGTCCGTACTTCGCGGCGATCGCCCGGACCTCCGGGGCGATCCTGCGCTGCATCGACGGTGGCAGATCGGGAAACAGGTGGTGCTCGACGTGGGTGTCGAGGCCGCCGTAGAAGATCCGCAGGTCGGGGCGATCGGCGAACGGCACCTCCTCCTCCAGGACCCGCGCGAGGGCGTCGTCCATCTGCGTGCTGGGCAGGAAGTTGCGGGTCGCCCGGATCTGTCGCTCGTAGTACTGGTCGGCGGTCTCGTCGGGGCCGGGGTCGGTGAACAGCTCCAGCTCGCCGGCGTGGTGCTCGATGAACACGAGGAACAACACGGCCATGTAGCCGGTGACGCCGCCGGAGTAGTTGGCCAGCAGGGTGGGCAGCGGCTTCCACCCCGAACGGAACGGCTCGTCGATGAAGCGACGCCTCAGGTCGCGTCCGGCGATCCGGGCGGGCGAGCGCAGGGTGTAGGCGCTGAAGAACGGGTCGCCGGAAACCTTGCGGGCGATGTTGGCCAGGAAGAACGGAGCCGCTGCCGGGGCCGCTGCCGCCAGCGCCGAGATGAGCGCCACCTGACCGAGGTGGTGGCCGTACCAGTCCTGTCCGGCGCTGCCGCGGAAGATGCTGTAGCCGAGGTCGTGGTCCTTGCCGACGATGTTCGTGTTGGGGTGGTGGCCCACGTGATGCATCGTCTTCCAGTGGTCGACGTCCACGTTGAAGTCCCACTCATAACGGTCGGAGTGATAGTCGCCGTTGCCGGGCAGGTGGTCGTAGCTGCCGTGGACGATGTTGTGTCCGAGCTCGGAGAACTGCATGAGCCGGTACATCATCTCCAGTGCCGTGGCCCGCCGGATCGCCCGCGGCCCGCCCTCGCGCAGCAGTTCGCGCCGGCGGGCGTCGATCGCGCGCCCGTAGGCGGTGACGTTGCGGATGTGCGCCAGGTCGTCCTCGCCGACGGCGGCCTTGGCCCGCGCGTACAGCGCCCGGATCTCGTCGGCGAGGCCGGTGGGGCCGGCTGACTGGGCGGTTCCTGCGCGTGCGGCGAGAGTCATGACTGTGACGCTAGCCACCCGACGCGGGCGCGGGAAGGTCGCAAACGGGCGCAGAGTTGGCATTTTCGGACATCCGCCGCCCGGTGTTGCTACGGTCGGCCGATGGACTCCTCGCCGGTATGGGCGGTGCCGCGGGGCACCGAGGGCGTCCGCATCATGGTGGAGGGCGGGCTGGCCCACGGGATGACGACGACGGAGTGCCTGGCCGGCACGGGCCTCGATCCCGGCGACCTCCACGACGAGACCGCGCAGATCTGGGCGCACCAGGAGTTCACGGTGATCCGCACCCTGCTCGCGCGCCTCGGAGACCGGCCCGGGCTGGGGGCGGGCGTCGGTGCCCACTCCACCATCGGACGGACCGGCGTCATCGGCTTCATGATGCTCGCGGGCCCCACCGTGCGGGCGGCGATCGATCGCGCGATCCCCTATCTCGCCTTGTCCCCGACCCACGTGCAGTTCTCTCTCGAGGTGGACGGTCCGGACGGCGGGGCGGTCCTGGTCGCCGTCGACGACCAGATCCCCGCCGACGTGCGCACCTTTGTCGTGGAGCGGGACCTGGCAGGGTTGGCCGCGGCGTTCCGCGGTGCCCGGATCGACCTGGGGCCGGTCTCGCTCGAGACGACCCTCGGCCCGGAGAGCGCGGCGCTGGTCGGGCACGCGTGGGGCCTGGCGCCGGACACGGTCACGCCGCACGCCGCGCGCAACCGGCTGACCGTCTCGCGACAGGCCCTCGAGGCCGAGCTGCCGCAGGGCGACGAGAACACGGCGCGAGTGTTCGAGCGGCAGTGCCGCGAGCTCCTCGCCGACAGGCTCGCGCGGGTCGGCGTGGCCGGCCAGGTGCGCAGCCGGCTCCGGCACGAGCGCGGAACCTGGCCGTCGATGGCGGACGTGGCGGCGGAACTGCACGTCGATGTCCGCACCCTGCGACGCCACCTCGGAGCGGAAGGGACCTCGTATCGGACGCTGGTCGACGAGGTGCGGCATCAGCGGGCGCTCGAGCTGCTGGTGCACGACGTCCCGGTGGCCGAGGTGGCCGCCGAGCTGGGCTACTCCGAGACCGCGACCTTCTCCCGCAGTTTCCGCCGGTGGGAGGGTGTACAGCCGAGTCGCCGACGGGGGAGGTCGTCGTGACCGGGGAGGTCGGAGCGGCGTACTCGAGCCGCGCACAGGAGTACATCGACCACCTCGGTTCCATCGCGTCGGTCCACCCCTCGGACCTCGAGCTGGTCGCGCGCTGGGCGGATCAGCTCGACGGGCCGCTGATCGATGCAGGCTGCGGCCCAGGGCACTGGACGGGCCACCTGGCGGCCCGGGGCGTCGACGTGCGCGGAGTCGACCAGGTACCGGAGTTCGTGAGTCACGCCCGCCGAGCTCATCCCGGGTGTCGATTCGAGGTGGGTGACCTCGACGCGCTACCCCGGTCGCCCGGCGAGGTCGCGGGGATTCTCGCCTGGTACTCGCTCATCCACCACGAACCGGCCACCGTGCGACCGACGCTGTTGCGGATGGCGCGGTGTCTGCGCCCCGGCGGCGGACTACTGCTCGGGTTCTTCCACGGTGCGGAGGTCGAACGGTTCGATCACGCCGTGGCCGGGGCCTACCGCTGGTCGGTTGAGGCCCTGTCGGAGGAGTTGCGGATGGCAGACTTCGAGGTGATCGAGACCTACACGCGGACCGGGCCGGGAGCCCGTCCTCACGGCGCGATCGTCGCCCGCCTGATGTCCGCCCACGACGGGAGAGCCGAGTGACCCTGTTCGAGACCCTGAAAGACCGCTGCCGTCCAGAGTGGGAGGCCTATACCGAACACGAGTTCGTCACCGAACTCGGGCGGGGGACGCTGCCGCTGGCGGTGTTCCGTGACTACCTCGTGCAGGACTTCCACTTCCTGGTGCAGTTCGCCCGCGCCAACGCGCTGGCCGCCTACAAGAGCCGCACCCTGGCCGACATCACCGCCGCCCACCAGGCGACCGGCGCGATCCTCGCGGAGACCGAACTGCACCTGCGGCTCACCGAACGCTGGGGAATCCCGCGCGCCGAACTCGAGGCCGCCGCCGAGAAGCAGGCCACCGTCGCCTACACCCGGTACGTGCTGGATTCCGGCATGGCGGGGGACCTGCTCGACCTGCACGCGGCGCTGGCCCCGTGCACGATCGGCTATGCCGAGATCGGCGCACACCTGGCGCCCCGGCTCGCCGAGTACAGCGGCGAGCATCCCTACGGCGAGTGGATCTCCGAGTACTCGGGGGCGGAGTTCACCGCCGCTGCCGGCGCCGCGATCGAGCAGCTCGACGTGCTGTCCGAAGGCGGGCTCACCGACCGCCGCCTCGACGAGCTCACCGAGGTGTTCCGCACGGCCACCCGGTTGGAGATCGACTTCTGGCAGCAGGCGCTCGACAGCACGGGATGAGGCGCGGGCGTGACCGGGCGCGATCGGTCGCGGACTCTGTGGGACGTGGGTACGCTCAGTCGTTCCTGAAAAATTACGGTGAAAGGACGACTACATGATCATTCTTGGCGCAATTCTCTTGATCCTCGGATTCCTCTTGGACATCCCCATCCTCTGGACGATCGGTCTCGTGCTCATCGCGATCGGCGTCATCCTCGTCATCCTCGGTGCGGCAGGCCGCGCGGTCGGTGGACGTAAACACTGGTTCTGACACGCCGGGTCACATCTGACCCGGGGTGAGCACGAGCGTCCGGCGCACAGTCCGCTTGTAGCGGGTGCGTCGGACGCTCGTCATTTACACGTCTGCTGTGCCGGGTCAGGACGCGGCGGAGTGTTCCTTCGCCTTGAACCAGGTCGACACGACGTCGGCCGCCCGTCGCACCGTGCCCCCGTCCGCACCGGCGGCGAGGTCGTTGAAACTGTCGCGCTCGTCGGGCAGGCCGGCTGGCTCGTGGGCCCCGGGCGTCCCGAATCCCATCCGCCAATCGGGGAAGCTGCGGTCGACGGTCGTCTCGGTGAGGATCACGCGGAGGTGGTGGTGCCGCTCATCGGCGATGATGTCGTCCAGGAGGGCATCGATCTCGGCCGGTGGGCCCTCGAGGAACTGGATGAAGCAGTTGTCCCGGAAGAGCAGGATGCCGGTGATTCCCACGCGACGATTGCGGTGCCTGGCAGTGCGCAGGATCGACTCGAAGTCCTCGGGCACCATCTGCCTGGTCGGCGTACTCGTGTACACGAGGTACTTGAGAAGGCCCTCGTCCGGCACCGCGGTCGGCTCGGCGTCGGAACGCATCGGGACCCCCGTTCTCGCCCGCGGCGAAGTACGACGTGCGCAGGCTGGTCAACGCACCTTCCCCCGGACTGTACGGCGTGCCCCTACAGCGGCAGGACGTCGACCTCGGCGCCGGACTCCAGTGAGGTGACGTCGGCGGGGATCTCGATCAACACGTCCGCCCGGGCCATCGAGGCCACGAGGTGCGAGCCGGGGCCCGAGACCGGATCGGCAGTGGGCCGGCCGTCGCCGTCCGCGGCCAGCGCCGCCCGCAGGTACTGCATCCGCCCGGCAGGCGAGGTGACGTCGCGGGACAGGCGGGCGCGGACGGGGCGGATCGGCGCGCGGCCGACGGCCTCGAGGATGACCGGCCGCAGGAGCACGACGAACGACACCATCGCGCTCACGGGGTTGCCCGGCAGGCACACCACGGGAGTGCCACGCCAGCTCGAGAGCCCCTGCGGGCCGCCGGGCTGCATGGCGATCGGGGCGAAACGAGCGCCCTCCCGGTCGGCGAGCACCTGGCGCACGACCTCGGCGTCGCCCATCGACACCGCGCCGACGGTCACCACGAGGTCGGCGTCCCCGGCGGCCGCGTCGAGAGTCGAGGTGAACGCCGCGCGGTCATCGCCGCTGATGAGCGTCGTGGTGACCTCGCAGCCGCACGCCTTGAGCGCGGCGGCCAGGGTGATCGAGTTGGACTCCCAGATCTGCCCGGGCGCGAGCGGCCGCCCCGGCGCCACCAGCTCGGAGCCGGTGGCCACCACCCCGACCCGCGGCCGCGGCCGCACATCGAGTCCCGACTCCCCGAGCGAGGCCGCCGCCGCAAGGTGCCGCGCCTGCAACCGCACCCCGGCGTCGATCACCACGTCGCCGGCCCGGACGTCGTCCCCCGGGCGACGGATGAACTCGCCCGGCGACCGCGGCGCGTGCACCAGCACGACCGAGGAGTCGGTGTCGCTCACGGTCGTGTCCTCGATCGGCACCACACAATCGGCACCCCGGGGGACGGGCGCACCGGTCATGATCTTGCAGGCCTCGTCGTCGTCGACATCGGGTCCCGGCCCGTCACCGGCGTGCACCGCCCCGACCACCGTCAGCCGCGCCGGCGAGTCGGGTCCCGCCCCCGCGACGTCAGCGGAGCGCACCGCGTACCCGTCCATCTGCGAGTTCACGAACAACGGCAGGTCGACCGACGCCCGCAACTCCGCCGAGAGCACCGAGTCCGCGCACGCCGCGAGCGGCAGGTGCGTACTGCGGGCGGCCCGCTCGAGGACCGGCTCCAGGTGCGAACGCAGGAGCTCGCGGTACTCGGCGGGGGACGGGCGGCTAGGCCTGTCTGGCAGGGAGGTCATGTCACCACCGTAACCGCGTTGTACTGTGCCTACGGTCCGCGCGAGTGCGGCCGGACGCAGCGAGAGTGGGGAAGAAGTGGGTCTCTGGTCGGTACACGGCGACGGCAAGAACATCAGACCCGGCGAGGTGGTCGCCCCCATGGAGCGGCTGAGCTGGCCGCGGACCATCGGGATCGGCGCCCAGCACGTGGTGTCGATGTTCGGCGCGACGTTCGTCTTCCCCATCATCATGGGGCTCAACCCGCAGCTGGCGATCCTCTTCTCCGGCGTGTGCACCCTCCTGTTCCTCGCGGTGGTCAAGGGGCAGGTCCCCAGCTACCTCGGCACCTCGGTGGCGTTCGTCGGCGCGGTCGCCGCGATCCGCGCGCAGGGCGGCACCAGCGCCGAGGTGACCGGCGCCATGCTCGTCGCCGGCGCGACGCTGCTGGTGGTGGGCCTGATCGTGCACGTCGTGGGCGGCCGCGTGGTCACCGCGATCCTGCCGCCCGTGGTGACCGGCGCCGTGGTGATGCTGCTCGGCTTCAACCTGGCGCCGGTGGTGGCGGACACGTACTGGCCGCAGGACCAGTGGGTCGCACTGGCGGTGATGATCGTGCTGATCGGAATGACCGTGGGGCTCAAGGGCTTCGCCGGGCGGATCGCGATCTTCCTGTCCCTGGTCTTCGGGTACGTCCTGTCCTGGGTGCTCGACCTGGTCACCGGGCCCGAGAGCCCGCGCGTGGACTGGTCGGCGGTGTGGGACGCGCCGTGGATCGGGCTGCCGCCGATGACCGACGAGGCCGCCGGCGTGGTGGGAATCCACGCGCCCGACTTCTCGCTGGCGTTCGTGCTGCTCGTGGTGCCGGGCGTCATCGCGCTCATCGCCGAGAACGCCGGGCACGTCAAGGCGATCGGCGAGATCACCCGCACCGAGACCGACGGCCTGATGGGCCGCGCGCTGGCCGCGGACGGCGCGGGAACCGTGCTGGCCACGTCCTTCGGTGGATCGGCGACGACGACGTACGCCGAGAACATCGGCGTGATGGCCGCGACCAAGGTGTACTCGACGGCCGCCTACGTGGTGGCCGCGCTGACCGCGATCGTGCTGGGGTGTTCCCCCAAGCTGGGGGCCGTGATCTCCGCGACCCCGGGCGGCGTGCTCGGCGGCATCACGGTGGTGCTCTACGGCATGATCGGCCTGCTCGGCGCCAAGATCTGGAAGGAGAACCGGGTCGACTTCGGCAACCCGCTCAACCTGGTGCCGGTGGCGGCGGGTGTGGTGATCGCGGTCGGCGACACGACCCTGCTCATCACCGACGACTTCCAGCTCGGCGGCATCGCGCTGGGCACCCTCGTGGTGGTCCTGGGCTACCACCTGGGGCGGGCGATCGCGCCCCAGCTGCGCGACCAGGCCGAGCGCGACGAGATCCACGAGCTCACGCTGCTGGGGCCGAACCCGGACGTCCCCGCCCCGGACGTCCCCGCCCCGCCAGGGGCGCGCCGCGGACGGGGACACAGCGGATAGGTGACCGGACGGGGGTCGCACGCCGCCGGACGGTGCCCCCTACACTTGGAGTCACGCGACCGCGGAGGGAGGTGGGCGCCGTGACCGAACCGGACACCCGCAGCCCCTCCACGCGCCCCGCCACCCCGCTGCTCGTCGACTCCTTCGGCCGCGTCGCCCGCGACCTCCGCGTCTCGCTGACCGAGAAGTGCTCGCTGCGCTGCACGTACTGCATGCCCGAGGAAGGGCTGCCGCCCATCCCGGACGCCGCGCGGATGACCGCTGACGAGGTGATCCGGCTGGTCGCCCTGGCGCACCGCGAGCTGGGCGTGCACGAGGTCCGCTTCACCGGGGGCGAACCCCTCATGCGGGCCGACCTCGAGCGCATCATCGCCGGCACGCGGGCCGAGTGCCCCGACCTGCCGATCGCGATGACCTCCAACGGCGTGGGGCTCGAACACCGGGTCGGCGCGCTGGTCGAGGCCGGTCTGGACCGGATCAACATCTCCCTGGACACCGTCAACCGCCTCGAGTTCGCCCAACTCACCCGCCGGGACCGGCTGCCGTCCGTCCTGCGGGGCGTCCGGGCCGCGGTCGAGGCCGGCCTGGACCCGGTGAAGGTCAACGCGGTGCCCCTGCGGGCGACCCTGCCCGGAGCGCCCGACCTGCTGGAGTGGGCCCTGGCGGAGGGCGTGCAACTGCGCTTCATCGAGGAGATGCCGCTCGACGCCGACAACACGTGGTCGCGCGCCGAGATGGTGACCGCGCAGGACGTACTGGACTCCCTCGGCACCCGCTTCGACCTCGTTCCCGCCGGGCGCGAGGACCCGTCTGCGCCGGCCGAGATGTGGCGGGTCGCCGGACGCACCGTGGGAGATGCTCCCGCGACGGTCGGGGTGATCGCGACCGTCACCCGCAACTTCTGCGCCGCCTGCGACCGGCCCCGCCTCACCGCCGAGGGGACCGTGCGGTCGTGCCTGTTCAGCGACGACGAGACGGACGTCCTCGGGGTGCTGAGGTCGGGCGCGCCCGACCACGAGATCGCCGAGGTCTGGCGCGGCGCGATGTGGGGCAAGCAGGCAGGACACGGCATCGGCGGCACCGCCTTCCACAGGCCGCGACGGTCGATGGGCGCCATAGGTGGTTGACGTGTCAGTGCCGGAGGATAGGGTTGACGTCGTGAGCAGGACACCGAGAGTGATCACCGTGGGGTACTACGCGGCCGCCGAGGACGCCGCGGGTACCGCCCGCGAACGGCTGCACACACAGGCCACGACCGTCGGGGAGTTGGCGCGAGAGGTCTGCGAGCGACACGGTGAGCCGCTGGCCAGCATCGTGACGGTGTCGTCGTTCCTCGTGGGTGAGGAGACGACCCGCGACCCCCACGCCTCTATCGACGGCGTCTCCGAGGTGGACGTGCTGCCTCCCTTCGCCGGAGGCTGATCGGTGAACCGGGGCCGGGCTGTCAGCGTGTTCGCCCTCGCCCTGGCGTGCTCGGGAATCGTCGCGTGCGCCGAGCCGGAGCCCGACTCCCCCGGCATGACCCTCGGGGTCGCCGCCGCGCCGTCCCTGTCCGAGGCGTTCACCGAGATGATCGACCTCTTCGAGGACGAGCACCCCGGTGTCCGGGTGAGTCTGGAACTGGGCCGCTCCGACACGATCGCCGAGGGGATGCCCGACCGCGACGACATCAACGTCTTCGCCTCCGCGGACGAGGACTCCATGCAGTGGCTCGTCGATGAGGGAGTCGCGGTCGAACCGACGGTGTTCGCCCGCAACCACGTCGTCGTCGCGGTCCCGTCCGGCAATCCGCGCCAGGTCACGGGCCTCCGTGACCTGGAACGGCCCGACCTGAGGGTGGGGCTGTGTGCACTGGACGTCCCCTGCGGCCGCGCAGCGGAGTCGCTGTTGGCCGTGGCCGGCGTGGCGACCCCGGCGGACGTCGCCCGTGATCCGGGGTCGCGTGCTCTCGCGGCCCGCCTGGCGGACCACGAACTCGACGTGGGCATCGTCTACCGCACCGATGTCGCCGCGTCCCACGGCTGGGTGGCGCTGGCCGAGGTCGACCAGCGCGACAGGGAACTGGCGCAGGCCGCCGGTACGACCCGGTACACGGTGGCCAGGATCCCGGGCGCCGAGGACGGCCCCGACGCCGAGGCCGAGCGCGCGGCCGCGAACGAGTTCCTCCAGTTGGTGACGTCGGACCGCGGCCGTCGCGCCCTCGAGAACGCCGGGCTGGCGCCGTTGTCGCCGTAGGCGTCTGCGCGGTCGGGGGGCGGACCTAGACTCGGCGGTATGGACACCGCGGCGCCCCGGACCCCGTCCCGGCGGAAGGGGTCGTGGCACCGCCGGGCGACCCGGCCCGTGCAGCTGTGGTTGATCGCCCTCGTGCTGCTGGGTGTGGTCCACCGGTGGGTGCCCGCCGCGACGTGGACGATCATCCACGTCTTCACCCTCGGCCTGCTCACCAACTCGATCCTCGTGTGGGGCCAGCACTTCACCGAGACCCTGCTGCACCGGCGACCCCCGGAGGCGTCACGCGCGCTCCAGGTGCGCAGGATCATGCTGCTCAACGCCGGGATCGTGGTCCTGGTCGTGGGCATGATCGGGTCGTGGCCGATCCCGATCGTCACCGGCGCCACGGTCGTGGGCGGCGCGGTGGCCTGGTACGTCGTGGACCTGGTCGGGCAGCTGCGGGCGGCGGCACCGACCCGGTTCCGGCCGATCGTCCGGTACTACGCCGTGGCGGCCGCGTTCCTGCCCGCCGGGGCGGTGGCCGGTGCCTTCATGGGGGTCGGCGTCCCGGGGGAGTGGGCCGTCCGCCTGCACGCGTTCCACCTCGCGGTCAACGTCCTGGGGTTCGTCGGGATCACCGTCCTGACCACCCTGGTGACCTTCTGGGCGACGGTACTGCGCACCCCTATGGCCGCCGGCCAGGACGCGGCGGCGGTCCGGTCCCTGGGGGTGATGTCGGTCGCGGTGGTGGTGGCCGCGGCGGGCTCGCTCGCGGGCGTGACGCCGGTGACCGCCACGGCACTGGGCGTGTACCTGCTGGCCGTGCTGTGGCACCTGGTCCACCTCGTCCGCACCGCGCGCACGGCGCCGCCGCGGGAGTTCGCCTCGATGAGTATCGCGTGTGGGCTGGTGTGGTTGCCGGTGTCGTTGGGGTGGGCGACGTGGCTCGTCGCGACCGGCCGGATCGGCGAACTGGGACAGGTGACGACCCCGCTGCTCGCCGGTGCGGCCGCCCAGATCCTCTTCGGGGCGATGAGCTTCCTCATGCCCACCGTGATGCGGGGTGGTCCGGCGGCGGTGCGGGCGGGGATGGTGGAGATGAACCGTCTGGTCGCCTTCCGCCTCGTCCTGGTCAACGCCGGCCTGGTCGTCTTCCTCGTGCCCGGTGGGACCAGTTGGACCCGGGTCGTCGGCTCCACGCTGGCGTTCGGAGGGTTCGCGCTGTTCCTGCCGGTGATGATCCGCGCCGTCCGCGCGCAGTTGGCCGTCATCCGGGGCGCGGCCGCGGCCCGCGAGGCCGGCGAGAAGCCCGCCCGCGTCACCCCGGGCACGTCCCGGCCGGAGATCGCCCCCGGCCGTCGGCGGAATCTGGTCGGCGCGCTGTCCGCCGCGCTGGTGGTGGTCCTCGCCACGGGGGCCGCGCTCGCCGCCGACCCGTCCTCGCCACTCCGCCGCACCGATCAGGCCGCGTCGGTCACGCCGACCGGGAACACGACGACCGTGGAGGTCGCGGCGGTGGGGATGAGGTTCGAACCGAACACGGTGACGGTCCCCGCCGGCGACCGGCTGGTGATCGAACTGACGAACGACGACGACACGACGGTGCACGATCTGTACCTGACCAACGGGGCCGGCTCGGGCAGGGTCGACCCGGGCGGAACCGCCACGGTGGACGCCGGCGTGGTCGGGCGTTCCCTCGAGGGATGGTGCACGATCGCCGGGCACAGGGCGATGGGCATGACCTTCCAGGTCCGGGTCGAGGGCGGTGATCCCGCCGCCGGGCACGACGCCCATGGTGGGGCCGGGGGCGCCGTGGGCATCGCCCCCGCCGAGGCGATCGATGTGCTGGCCCCGCCCTCCGACGAGTTCGTGACCCGCGACCCGGCCCTCGCGCCCGCCCCGACGGGCCGCGAACACCGGATCACCCTCACGGTCGAGGAGACCACCGACGAACTCGCGCCCGGGGTGGTGCGGCCCGTGTGGACCTACAACGGCGGGCTGCCGGCCCCGACCCTCCGCGGCACGGTGGGTGACACGTTCATCGTCACCCTCCGCAACGAGGGGACCATCGGACACTCGATCGATTTCCACGCCGGCGACGTCAGTCCCGACGAGGTGATGCGGACGATCCCGCCGGGCGAGGAGCTGGAGTACCGGTTCACCGTGACCCGGGCCGGCGCCTGGCTCTACCACTGTGCGACCGCGCCCATGAGCGGCCACGTCGCCGCGGGGATGTTCGGCGCGCTCATCGTGGACCCGCCGGGCCTGCCCGAGGTGGAGCGCGAGTACGCCCTGGTCCAGTCCGAGTCGTACCTCGGCGCCGGGGACGAGCCGTTCGACTCCGGCAAGATCGCGGCCGGGCAGCCCGACCTGGTGATGTTCAACGGGCACGCGACCCAGTACCGGCGGGACCCGCTGACCGCCCGGGTCGGCGAGACCGTGCGCGTGTGGGTGGTGGCGGCCGGACCGAGTGACGGGACGAGCTTCCACGTGGTGGGGTCACAGTTCGACACCGTGTACAAGGAGGGCGCCTACCTGCTGCGGGACGGGCGGGACGCCTTCGGCAGTGGGAACGGGGGCGCACAGGCGCTCGACCTGGCCCCGTCGCAGGGCGGGTTCGTGGAGATGACCTTCGTCGAGCCCGGGCGCTACACGTTCGTGGACCACTCGTTCGCCGACGCCGAGAAGGGCGCGGCGGGCTTCCTCGACGTCACTGAGTAGGCGCCCCGGAGTAGGCGCCCCGGCCGGCGGTCCCGCGGGGGTGGGTGACGCATCACGGAATAGGCGAGCGGGTGGGCCGGTTGATATAGATGACACATCACGCGACCGCGATGCCGAGAGCAAGGAGGGCACCATGCCCGTCTACGTCCAGAACCCCGATCCCCGCAGCCTGGCCGAGCGCCCGGCCGACGACCTGCTCGCGGCGGACACGCGCATGGGCGCGGTCGAACTCCTGGTCCGGGACCTGGACTCGATGATCGCGTTCTACGCCGACGGCGTGGCCCTGGACGTGCTCGAGCAGACCGGCGAGACCGCCGTGCTCGGCCGGGCGGGTCGACCGATCGTGCGGATGCGCCGCATGCCCGAGCTGCCGCCGCGCAGGCAGGGGCAGGCCGGACTGTTCCACACCGCGGTGCTGTTCGACGACGAGCCGTCGCTGGCCGCGGCCGTCGCCTCGGTCGCCCGGCATGCGCCGAGATCCTTCACCGGCAGCGCCGATCACCTCTACAGTCAGGCGTTCTACTTCGACGACCCCGAGGGCAACGGTGTCGAGCTGTACACCGACCGGCCCCGCGACACCTGGGCCACCGAGCCCCACGGGTTGCTGAAGGTGGCCACCAACCCGCTGGACCCCAACGCCTTCCTGCGCACGCACCTCACCCCGCCGGTCGCCGGTTCGTCGATCGGGACGTCCGCGGCACTGGGGCACGTCCACCTCCAGGTCGGCGACATCGGGACAGCCCGCGACTTCTACGTCGACGCCCTCGGCTTCGAGGTGATGAGCGACGTCGGTTCGGCACTGTTCATCGCCGCCGGCGGGTACCACCATCACATCGCGGTCAACACCTGGGGCACGGCCGGCGCCGGCCCGCGCGCGGCGGCCCTGGGCCTGGGCCGGGTGAACATCGAGCTGCCCACCGCGGACGATGTCGACGCACTCCGGCAGCGACTGGCCGACCACCGGATCGAGACACGTCACGACGGTGCGGTCCTGCGATTCGACGACCCGTGGGGGACCCTCATCGAGGTCGGGGTCGAGCAGGACTGACCCCGGCTCCGCGGCGTGGTCAAACCCAGTCGACGGACAGCGGGGAACGACGTCCCCACCCGACGGTCTGTAACAGTGGTTCGTCCAGCTCGAGGGCAGGGTACCCGAGGCACAGGTAGGCCAGAGGGCGTGCGCCCGGCGGAAGCCGCACGCTGTCGGAGAGATGGCCGGGTTCCACGAGACTCACCCATCCCATACCGAGGCCTTCCGCCGTCACCGCCAGCCACAACAGGGTGATCGCGGCGACCACGCTGTACTCGGTCGCCGCCGGGACGCTGGTGGTCCCGAGGATCGGACCCGGCGGCGGCACATGGCTGACCACCAGGCCCACGGGCGCCTGGAGGATGCCCTCCAGGCGGAGCGAGTCGTACAGTTCGCGGCGTTCGCCGCCGAACCGTTCGGCCTCGGCGGCGCGGACCGCGCGGAAGCCGGAGTGGATGGATTCCCGTACGGCGCGGTCCTCGACCACCGTGACGTGCCACGGCTGGCTCAGTCCGACACTCGGCGCGACCGCGAAGACCTCGAGCAGTCGCTCGATGGTCTCCCGCGCGACCGGTGTCGGGTGGAAGTGACGATGGTCGCGGCGGGTCGACAGGATGCGCCACAGGGCGTCGCCGTCACTTCTCATATCCGTACTCCTCGGACTCCACTCTCGGCCGGTCGCGGTAGGGGCCCACCGACTCTAGACTGGCGCCCCCGGACATGGAGGTACACGATGGCATTCCTACGCAATGCACTGAGGAGCGGGATCGCGCTCAAGGCCGTACAGGTGGTCAAGCGCGAGGCCTCGAAGCCCGAGAACCAGCGCAAGGCCCGCGAGTTCGCGGAGAAGATGCGCAACCGCCGGCGCTGATCGCCGTGGGCCCGGCCGGAGCTGATCCGGGCCCACGCCGGCGGGACTACACCAGCCAGTCGTTCGGGGCGAACAGCTCCGCGTGGAGCCGCTCGGCGGGTACGCCGGCCTCGAGGAACTGCGGGCGCAGTGACTGGAGGAACCCGGTCGACCCGCAGAGGAAGACGTGCGCCCCCTCGGGGAGTTCGACCGTCGCCAGGTCCATGAATCCCCGGTGGACCGCGCCCGGTCCGGCGACGGTGTCCGCGCCGTCCTCGTACCAGGTGTGCACCTCGGCGTCGGCGAGCAGCGAGGACTCGCCCGCGACCTCCTCGGCGAGGACGTGGTCGGCCGGCGAGCGGTCGGCGTGCAGGACGAGCACGCGACGGGTGTCCTCCGTCGCCGACAGGTGGGCGACCATCCCGAGCATCGGGGTGATGCCGATCCCGGCCGAGCAGAGGACCACGGGCGCGGCGTCCTGGTCGCGGCCGATCCCGGCGGCGTCCAGGACGAGGTCGCCGAACGGGAGGGTGACCTGGATCGTGGTGCCGACCTGGGCGTGGGCGTGCAGCCAGCCCGAGACCTCGCCGGCGGGGCAGCCGAGCCCGCCCCGGACCTCGGCGTCGACCCGGCGGACGCCGATGCGCCACGTGCCGTCGCCCGGTGCCGTCGACAGGGAGTACTGACGCAGCTGGCGCGCGCCGTCGGGGAGGACCACGCCGACGGAGGTGTACTGGCCCGGGCGGAAGTCGGGCAGCGGCTCGCCGTCGGGACCACCGAGGGTGAACACGGTGACCGAATCCGTCACGTCCTCCCGGGCGATCACGGTGGCGATGCGGAAGACGTCCCCCGGTTCCACCTGCGCCTCGGCGTAGAGGGCCTTCTCGAAGTCCACCAGGACGGCGGCCATGATCCAGTAGACCTCGTCCCACGCCGCCGCGACCTCTGGGGTGATCGCCTCGCCCAGGACCTCCACGATCGCGCCGAAGAGGTAGTCGTGGACCACCTGGTACTGGTCGGGGGTGATGCCGAGGCTCGCGTGCTTGTGCCCGATCCGGGAGAGCATGTCGACCGGGCTCCGGCCGTCCACCAGCAGGGAGGCGAACGTCGCGATCGACGCCGCGAGCGCGCGCTGCTGGGCGCCCAGCTTCTGGTTGCCGCGGTTGAAGGTGTCGCGGAGGAGTTCGGGGTTATCGGCGAACATTGTCCGGTAGAAGACGGGCGTGATCTCGTCGATGTGGGCGCCGATGACCGGCAGGGTCGCGCGGACGACGGCGGCGTGCTCCTCGGACAGCTCGCGGGGGTGCGCGAGGATCGACTCCAGGGTGGTGAGCGACGTGGTCATGGGGGATCTCCTTCTCGGGGCGTGACGGGGTGGCCCGGGCACCGTGGGGGCCGGGCTGTGGGGTGGGGTGATGTGGGGTGGGGGTGGTCAGGACCCCGGGCCGGGGTCCGGCCGTGGGGCGGTGGCGAGGCTGAGGGACACCTGCCGGGTGGGTGCCCGGACGATGCCCTCGACGGTGAGGGGGTCGAGGGCGGCGAAGAACGCCTCGCGGGCGTCGACGAGAGCTCGTCGCAGACCGCAGTTGCCCGCGAGCGGGCAGGGCGTCGGGCCCTCACACTGGACGACCTCGCCGGGGCCCTCCAGTTCGCGCAGCAATGACCCGACCGACTCGTGTCGGCCCGCCTCGGTGATGACGAGCCCCCCGCCCCGGCCACGCCGGGACTCGGCGAGGCCGAGGTCGACGAGTCGGGAGACGATCTTGGCCACGTGGGAGGTCGAGGCGTTCACCGACTCCGCGATCGCCGCGGCGGTCATGCGGTCGCCGCGCTCATCGGCGACGGCGAGGCGCATGAGAGCGCGGAGCGCGAGATCGGAGGACCGGGACAGCTGCACAACGCCGAGCGTGCCATATTGCGAGCTGGCCGGGCGCATTTGCTGCCGGTGATCTCAAATACCTTCTGAACTGGTCATTTGGGGCCACCCTCCGACCTGCGGGAACGCCCCGCCGCGGGCCGGTCAGATCCAGTCGATGATCTCCACGAGGTCGTCGGCCTCGGCCCCGGCCCCGGCGCCGGGTCCCCCGCTCTCGGGCACCACGGCCAGGGCGGGCGCGCCCGCCAGATCCGCCAGGTGCGCGGTGCGCACGCGGCCGGCCAGGTGCCAGCCGCCGGCGCCGTCCGGTCGGGCGGGCAGGATCCGCGAGCGGCCCGGGGAGGCCAGGCCGGCCAGCCCGGGGACGCGCCCCGACGCGGGCGTGCGCTGGCGTCCGGTGAGGGCGTCGACCAGCGCCCGGCCCGTGGTCGCCGCCGCGGACACCGCCGCCAGCGGATTACCCGGTAGTCCCAGCAGGACTCGATCGTCGGCGAGGACGGCCACGAGCTGCGACCCTCCCGGGCGGACACGGACCCCGTCGAGGACGATCCGCGCGCCCGCGCGCGCCAGGGCCGGGCGCAGCAGATCGGCCACCCCGCGGCCGGTGGCGCCCACCAGCACCACCACATCGCCGGCCGCCGCGTCCGCGGACCCGGGGCCGCCGCCGAGCAGCGCGTCGACCGCGTCCGGGGTGTCCGCGCAGTGCCCGGGCGGGCCGACGCCGGCGAACCCCGCCCGCGCCAGGACCCCGCCGAGCAGCGGGCCCACAGTGTCGCGGATCCGGCCCGGCGGAAGCGGCGCGGGCGTGTCGGCGGGCAGGACCTCGTCACCGGTCGTGACCACCGCCGCGCGTACCGGCCCCCGGACCCGTGCGGCCATCACCCCCGCGGACAGGGCCGCGGAGGCCAGCGCCGCGTCGAGCACCGCCCCCGCCGGGGCCAGTTCGTGACCGACCGGCCAGTCCTCGCCGACGGGGCGGAGGTCGTTCACCCCGTCGCCCCCCGGCAGTGCGGTGACCACCGGGGGGCCGGTGCGGGCCGGGGTCACCGTCACCAGTTCGTGCCGCAGCACGCGATCGCAGCCGGCGGGGGCCAGGGCGCCGGTCGCGATGGGCGCCGCCGTGCCGGGGGTCAGCGTCGCCGACGAGCCGTCCCCGGCGCGGCGGGCGGCGCCGGTCAGTCGCCACGGGCCGGGCCCGGCCAGCGCGTAACCGTCCATCGCCGACACCGGCCCCCGCGGCATCGGGTCCGCGGCGACCAGCGGTGAGGCGAGTACCGCGCCGACGGCTGCCAGGGGCGGGCGCACGTCCGCCGGCAGCGGGGTGAGCCCGGCGCGCAGGACCGCCCCCACCTGTGGGAGCGCGACCGGTCCGTGTCCGGCCAGGTCGGCCCACGTGTCCACGTCGCGCGCGGGGTCGCCGACGGGGACGCGGACGACCTCCTCGTCGTCGTACAGGGCCCGTACCGGTCGCCCGCCCACGCCGCCGTCGGCCTCCAGGGCGGCCAGGCGCGCGGCGAGGGCGCGGCGGTCCCACGCGGCGAGGAGGTACTGGTCGTGCCCGGCGACGTCGACAGCGAGTGCCGCGCCGGGGGCGTGGGTGGTGGCGGCGGGCCGGAGCGCGGCGAGGAGGGCGCGGAGGGTGGCGGCGTCGAGGTCCGGCAGGTCACAGGCGACGACGACGACGAGGTCGACCGACGGCGGGAGCGCCCGCAGTCCCGCGGCGATCCCGGCGACGGGTCCCGAGTGGGGCGGATCCTCGCGGGTGTCGCCCCCGGGGCCCACGGTGCGGACGGGGCCCGCCACCGCCCGGGCGGCGCCGAGCACCGCCTCGACCATCGGCCGACCCGCCACCGCCAGTCGCGCCTTGTCGACCCCGCCGAGGCGACTCGCGCGACCCCCGGTGAGGACGATCGCGCCGACGGCGACCGCGGTAGCACTGTCCGAGGTGCCGCCGTCCGTCATCCGGCGTCCTCGGCCAGGCGGCCGCGGAGGAAGTCGTCGACGAGTCGCTCCACGTCCTGATCGGTGTACGGGCGCAGGCCGATCATCCGGGCCAGGACGACGGGGCCGGCCAGCTGCGCCACGGCCAGATCGCGGTCGCCGGGGATGAGGGCTCCGGATTCCTCCGCATCGGAGAGGACGGCGTGCAGAGGCTCGGTATAGGACTCGACCACGCTGCGGCGGAGCCTGCCCACCTCGTCGTCGTCACCGGCGTCGCGGCCCATCGCCAGCCACCCCAACATCGACTGCTGGAGCGGCGCGTCCTGGATGAGCTGCGTCATCGAGGCGGCCAGGTGCACGAGCTGCTCCCGGACGGGCAGGTCGGCCGGGGGGCGTGTCGGGGTGGGCAGCAGTCGCCGGAACGCCGCGGCGATGAGCGAGTCCGTCGACGGGAAGTTGCGGTACAGGGTGGTGCGGGCGACCCCCGACAGCCGGGTCACCGCGTCGACGGTCACGGCCGCCGCGCCGCCGGACAGCAACAGCGACGCCGCCGCGTCGAGCAACTTGCCCTGCGAGCGGGCGCGCCGCGGATCCGGGGTCGACATGGCCTCCATTGTGGCCTGTCCGGTGCTCTAGGGTGGGCGCACCATGCGATACCGACGGTATCGTTTCCGTGGAGCGGGGGCAGATGTGTTGGAGATGAGCGCGGGTCGGCGGCGGTGGCTGCTGGTCGTCAACCTCGTGGCCGTGTCCCTGGTGGTGGCCACGATGTCCGCCCTGTACACGTCCCTGCCGGACATCGCCGTGGACATCGGGGCCACCCAGGCCGAGCTGACGTGGATCGTCGACTCCTACACGCTGGCGCTGGCGGCGCTCGTCCTCACCGCCGGTGCGCTGGGGGACCGCTTCGGCCGCCGGGCCACGCTCATCGTGGGCCTGGTGCTGTTCACCGTCTCCTCGGCGCTGCCCCTGTGGCTGGACTCGCCGCTGTGGGTGATCATGCTCCGTGCGGTGGCCGGTGTCGGTGCCGCCTTCGTCATGCCCTCCACGTTGTCCCTGCTCACGGCGAGCTTCCCGTCGGATCGCCGGGGTGCGGCCGTGGGCATGTGGGCCGGCTTCGCCGGGGTCGGCGGCATCATCGGCCTGCTGGGCTCCGGGCTCATGCTCAAGGTGTGGACCTGGAAGGCGATCTTCGGCGTGTACGCCGTCATCGGCCTGGTCGTCCTGATCGCCGCCTTCACCATCGGCGAGTCCGTGGCCTCCCGCGTCGGTAGGCCCGACGTGTTCGGGGCGGTCTTCTCCGCCCTCGCCGTGGGCGGGGTGGTGTTCGGGCTCATCGAGGGCGCGCACACCAGCTACTCCGAGCCGTTGGTCATCGTGGCGCTCGTCGTGGCGGCGGCGAGCGTCGTGGCCTTCGTCCTGGTCGAGTTGCGCGTCGCGGACCCCCTGCTCGACGTGCGCTACTTCCGCCGGCGCGGGTTCACCACCGGCTCGGTGTCGGTGGCGCTGCAGTTCCTCACCATCTTCGGGTTCTTCCTGCTCATCGTGCAGTTCCTCCAGCTGGTCAAGGACTACGACGCCCTGTCCGCCTCGCTGGCCCTGGCTCCGATGGTCGTGCCGGTGATGGTCTTCTCGCTGCTGTCCCCGCGCATCACCGCGGCCGTGGGGCTGCGGGCGGTGTCCGTGGTGGGCGTGGGGGCCATCGCGGCCGGGATGGTCTTCCTCTCCCGGCTGTCCGTGGACTCCGGGTACTGGGACATCCTCTGGCCCATGCTCGTCGCGAGTATCGGGCTCGGCTTGTCGACCGCGCCTGCCACGTCGGCGATCGTCTCGGACGTCCCGTCCGACGAGCAGGGCGTGGCCGCCGCCGTCAACGACGCGATGCGTGAGGTCGGCGCCGCGATCGGCATCGCGCTGTCGGGCAGCATCCTGGCCGGGCGCTACGCCGCGGGGATCGTCGACGTCCTGCCCGGCGTCCCCGAGGCCGGCCGGCAGGCGGTCGAGAGCTCCTTCGCCGGCGCCCGCGAATTCGGCGCCGCGGCCGGGCCGGCGGGGCAGGCCGTCGTCGACGCGGCCGCCGGGATCTTCGCCGACGGCATCTCGTCGGCGCTCTTCGCCCTGGGGATGGTGGCCGCGGGCGCGGCGGTCCTGCTGCTGTTCGTCGCGCCCAGTCGCGGGTACGTCGCGCTAGGGGACACCGACACCGACACCGACACCTCCGGCGACCCTGACCCCGGCGCCGATCCCGCCCCGGTCGGCGCGGCCGGTGGAACGAGTGGCTACCCGGTGGCCGGGTCGCAGGCGGTCAGGAGGCGTCCGGCCCGGTGACCACGGGCCGTCCGCTCGCGGCCCAGGCCTTGGTCCCTCCGTCGACGCTGACGGCGGGGATGCCCCGGGCCTCCAGCGTCCGGCAGGCGGACTTGCTGCGATTGCCGGACGCGCAGATCACGAAGACGGTGGTCCCCTCCGGCGCGATGTCCGGGGCGGAGGCGACATCGCCCAGGGGGATCAGGCGCGCGCCCGGGACGTGGCCCGCGACGTACTCGTGGGATTCGCGGACGTCGATGAGCGGGGCGCCCTGCTGGTGGTGGGAGGCGAACGTGTCTATGACTGTCGTGGAAACCATGCCCGAAATATACCCCAGGGGGTATCAAGTCCGCCAGGGGTGCGATGGAGTCAGTCGCGGATACGCTCGGGGTGGGAGTAGACGGTGGCGCGGTCGACCCGGCTGAAGGCGGCCAGGGTCACCCCGGTCTCGGCGGCGAGGTCCACCGCCAGCGACGACGGCGCGCTCACCGCGGACAGGAGCGGGATCCCCGCCATCGACGCCTTCTGCACGAGCTCGAACGAGGCCCGGCCGGAGACCTGCAGGATGGCCCCGCGCAGCGGCAATCGCCCCTCGCGCAACGCCCAGCCGACCACCTTGTCCACCGCGTTGTGTCGCCCCACGTCCTCACGCAGGCACAGCAGTTCGCCGGTGGGGGAGAACAGCCCCGCCGCGTGGACGCCCCCCGTCTTGTCGAAGACCCGCTGGTGCTCGCGGAGCCGGTCGGGCAGGGACAGCAGGACCGCGGGATCGATGAGCGGCTCCGCCGGCTCGGCCGGGAAGTGGGTCGAGCGCCGGACCTCGTCGATCGAGTCAACGCCGCACACGCCGCAGGCGCTGCTCATGGTGGACGCCCGCGCGGAGCGGGGCTCCGGGATGTCCGGTGACAGGGTCACGGTGAGGGTGTTGTAGTCCTGTTCCGTCCGGCCACTGACGGTGGTGCAGTAGCAGATCTCGGGCAGGTGCTCGCGGTTCCAGACGGCGCCCTCGGAGACCAGGTGGCCCGCCGCCAGGTCCATGTCGTCGCCCGGCGTCCGCATGGTCACGACGAACGGCTGACCGCCGACCCTGATCTCGAGTGGTTCCTCGACGGCGAGCGTCGCCACCTCTCGCCTGACGTCACCCGCGGCGAGAATCCTGCGCGCCGGGTGACGAGTCGTCCGCCGTCCCATAGTCGCGCAGCCTAGCGCCGTCCGGGCCGGGGCGTAGGAGCAGGAGGGCGGCGAGCCCCACCGCGGCCAACCAGGTCAGCGGGTAGGCGTTGGTGATCACGGTGTAGATGACCGGCGGGATGTCGCCGCCGAACATGAACAGGCCCATCGCCACCCAGCGGTCGTCCGGGAAGTTCGGGTCGGGGAAGCTCTGCACCCAGTTCGCGGTGGCCGCCCAGAGCAGCGCCGGCAGCAGCCAGAGATACCAGCGCCGGGCGGCGATCGCGTAGTGCACGGTCAGCACGAGTAGCGGGACGAACCACACCCAGTGGTGGCCCCAGGAGAACGGCGAGACCATGGTCATCGTCAGTCCGGCCAACGTCAGGGCGAGGAGCTGGTGCCCGGCGCGATGGGCCAGCGCGGCGACGCCCAGGCCGACGGCTGCCACCACCGCGGCCCCGAGCAGCCACGCCCAGGTGGGCGCCATCTCCGTGCCGGCGAGACGGGCCATGGCACCCCGCAGGGACTGGTTGGCCAACATGGCGTCGTGCCCGATCCGCTGGGACTCGAACAGGGTCCCCGACCAGTACCGCACGGCGTCGCGGGGGATCAGTAGGAAGCCGAGGGCGACAGTGCCGCCGAACGCCGCCCCGGAGACGACGGCCATCCGCCAGCGTCCGGTGAGGACCCAGTGCGCCCAGAAGAACGCCGGGGTGAGTTTGATGCCCGCGGCCAGGCCCGAACCGATCCCCGCCCACCGGCGGCCCGACCTCCAGGCGAGGTGGTCGGCCAGGACCAGGACCAGGAGGAGGATGTTGATCTGGCCCAACCACACGGTGGTCCGCACCGGCTCGGTGGACAGGGCGATGAGTGCGAGACACAGCGAGACCTGGGCGGTGACCCGGTCCGGGCGGTAGTCCAGCGCACGGAGGCACATCCGGACCGCGAGGTAGAGCAGGACGAGGGTCAGCGCGAGCCACGCCGCCTCCATCAGCCGCGGGGTCACCAGGTCCAGAGGGGCGAACAGCAGCGCCGAGAACGGCGGGTAGGTGAACGGCATCTCCGGGTAGAAGCGCCCGGAGTCGTCACCCGAGAGCAGTCCGTCGTACAACGGGATCGAGTTCAGGACGGCGCTGCCGCCCCAGCGGTAGACGTTGACGTCGAGGAAGTTCCCGGTGATGCCCCACCACGGGGTCCGCTCGTCGGGCACCCGCAGCACCATGACCACCGAGGCGAGGGCCAGCAGTGCCAGCGGGGCGCGCAGCCAGTAGGTAGTCGGAAGCGTCCGCACAGCCGGAAAGCCTAGTCCGTCAACGAGAAGACCGTTCCGCACGCCGTCACTCGGGCGATGCGTGCGGAACGGTCTTCTCGATGGGATCTGGCTCAGATGTAGATGGCCGGATCGATGTAGAACTGCGCGTCGCGCAGTTCCTCCTTGGTGGACCTGGCAGGCCGTGCCTCGCCCGGGATGCCCACGACGATCGAGTCGGCGGGGGCGCTCTTGACGACGACGGCGTTGGCGCCGACCGAGGAGTCGTCACCGATCTCGACGGGACCCAGGATCTTCGCGCCGGCGCCCACGGTCACGCGGTCGCCCAGGGTGGGATGGCGCTTGGTCTGCTTGAGCGAGACCCCGCCGAGGGTGACGCTGTGGTAGAGCATGCAGTCGTCGCCGATCTCCGCGGTCTCACCGATGACGACGCCCATCCCGTGGTCGATGAAGAACCGTCGGCCGATGGTGGCGCCGGGGTGGATCTCGATCCCCGTGAGGAATCGGGAGAACTGGGACAGGACGCGTCCGGCGGTGCGGCCGGCGCCGCCGGCGTTCCACAGCCGGTGCGAGAGCCGGTGGAACCAGATGGCGTGGAGGCCGGAGTAGACGACGGCGTTCTCGACGTCGCCCCGGGCGGCGGGGTCATGGGCGCGCGCCGCGGCGAGGTCCTCGCGCAGCGTGCGCCAGAACCCCACCGGGCGATCGGACGTCGGCGTCATCAGTCGCGGTAGTCCTCGAACAGCATCGTGGAGACGTAGCGCTCACCGTAGTCGCACACGATGACGACGATGGTCTTGCCGGCGTTCTCGGGGCGCTTGGCGATCTCGAGGGCGGCCCACACGTTGGCGCCGGAGGAGATGCCCGCGAGGATGCCCTCCTCCTTGCCGAGCCGCTTGGCGATCTCCAGCGAGTCCTCGAGGGTCACGTCGATGACCTCGTCGTAGATCTCGCGGTCGAGGATCTCGGGCACGAAGTTAGCGCCCAGGCCCTGGATCTTGTGCGGTCCGGCCTTGCCCTCGGTCAGCAGCGGCGAGTCCTTGGGCTCGACGGCGACGATGTGCAGGTCCGACTCCTGCGAGCGCAGGTAGTTGCCCGCGCCGGAGATGGTGCCGCCGGTGCCGATGCCGGCCACGAACACGTCGATGTCGCCGTCCGTGTCCTCCCAGATCTCGGGGCCGGTGGTGCGGCGGTGGACGTCCACGTTGGCGGGATTGGCGAACTGGCGCGCCAGGACGGCGTTCTCACGCGTCGCGGCGATCTCCTCGGCCTTGGCCACCGCACCCTTCATGCCCTCGGAGCCCGGCGTGAGGATGAGCTCGGCACCGTAGGCGCGCATCACGGCGCGGCGCTCGACCGACATGGTGTCGGGCATGACGATGACGGCCTTGAAACCGCGGGCCGCCGCGACCATGGACAGCGCGATACCGGTGTTGCCGGACGTGCCCTCGACGATCGTGCCACCGGGCTTGAGGCCGCCCGACGCCACCGCGTCGTCGATGATCGCCGCGCCGATGCGGTCCTTCACGCTCGCGGCCGGGTTGGCGGACTCGAGCTTGGCCAGGACGGTGGCCTGCAGTCCCTCGGTCAGGGAGTTGAGACGGACCAGCGGGGTCTTGCCGATGGTCTCAGAGATGTCGGAGTAGATCTGCGCCATGGTGTGTTCCGTTCTGAAGAATGAACAGGTCTGTCTATTCGCGAGTGTACGCGATGGGTCGAGATGGCACGAGGGTGTGGCCAGGGAATGGTCCCCTGATTGCCACGAGCGCCCGTCGGGCCGATAATCGACTGCGCTCCATTTTCATCGTCGCCCGAAAGGCCGCCTCCGGCATGCGCGAGATCACCGTCCCCGCCCAGCGAAACTTCATACGTTCCGACCTGATCCCGGTGGTGGCGCGAGGGCGCGCCGCCACGGCGCCGCGGGCGGTCCCGTTCGACCATCACGTCGACGGCCGGTGGCGATCCGTCTCCAACGCCGAACTCGTCGAGCGCGTGGACAGGATCGCGGCCGGACTCATCGCGGCCGGCGTCGAGCCCGGGGACAGGGTGGCGCTCATGGCCGGAACCCGCCTCGAATGGGTGCTGGTCGATCTCGCCGTCTGGACCGCCGGAGCCATCACCGTGCCGATCTACCCGTCATCCTCGGCGGGGCAACTCGAATGGATTCTCGCCGACTCCGCGGCGAAGGTTCTCGTGGCCGAGAACGATGAACACGTCGTCGTCGTCGGAGACACGACCGTCCCCGACACCTGCACCCGGATCCTCTACCTCGACGACGGCGGGCTCGAGGCCCTCGAGGCCGACGGCGAGTCCGTCGAGGCCGAGACCCTGGACGCCGCGGTGGCCACTCTCGAGCTCGACACCCCCGCCTCGATCATCTACACCTCCGGCACCACCGGACGGCCCAAAGGTTGCGTGATCACCCACCGCAACCTCCTGTCGGAGTGTCACGCGCTGCTCGACCACCCCATCGGGTCGATGGCGCAGCAGGGCAAGAAGGTCCTGATGTTCCTGCCACTGGCCCACGTGCTCGCCCGCGCCGTGACCTACACGGTCTACCTCGGTGACGCGACCGTCGGCTTCTGGGACGACACCTCCACCATCCTCCCGCGCTTCGCCGATTTCCGGCCGCACATGATTCTCGGGGTCCCCCGCGTCTTCGAGAAGGTGCGCGACGGGATCGCCACGAAGGCCGCCGCCAAGGGCGCGGTTCAGAGGGGGATCTTCGAGCGCGCCGAAGCGGTCGCCATCGAGGACAGCCGTCTGCGCGGCAACGACGGACTGGACGACGCGCGCCGGCCCTCGCTCCTGCACGCCGCCCGGTACAAGGCGCTCGACCTGCTCGTCTACAAGGCCATCCGCGAGGCGCTCGGCGGCCGGTGCGAGTACGCCATCTCCGGCGGCGGCGCCCTGCCCGACCGCATCTCGCACTTCTTCCGCGGAGTCGGCGTGCCCGTCTACGAGGGCTACGGGCTCACCGAGAGCACCGCCGCCGCCACCGTGAACGGTCCCGGCTGCCAGCGCATCGGCACCGTCGGGCGACCCGTGGCCGGGACGAGCGTCCGGATCGCCGACAGCGGTGAGGTGGAACTGGCCGGCGAGCTGATCTTCGACCGCTACTGGAACAACGAGGAGGCCACCGCCGAGGCCGTCCGCGACGGCTGGTTCGCCACCGGTGACCTCGGTTCGCTCGACGCGGACGGATACCTGACGATCACCGGTCGCGCCAAGGAGATCATCGTCACCGCCGGCGGCAAGAACGTCTCGCCGGGGCAGATCGAGGACGCGATCCGGGCGCATCGACTCGTCGGCCACGCGGTCCTCATCGGTGAGGCCCGTAAGTTCGTCTCCGCGCTGATCACGGTGGATGAGGTCGAGCTCGAGAACTGGGCGGCGGAGAACGATCGCAGCGGCCGGCCGGTCGAGGACCTGGTCACCGACCCCGCGCTGCGCGCCGAGATCCAGGCCGCCGTGGACGATGCCAATCGGCAGGTCTCACACGCCGAGGGCGTCAAGAAGTTCGTCGTACTGCCCCGCGACTTCACTGAGGACTCGGGCGAGTTGACGGCGACCCTCAAGGTCAAGCGGCACGTGGTCGAGCAGCACTACGCCGAGCAGATCGAGGGCATGTACGTCTGATCGGGCGGATGTGGGAGCGCCCGGAACCCGTCCGGGCCCGGGCGCTCCCACGATCGGCGGATTAGGCGCCGGTGTACAGCGACTCGATCTCGCTGTCGAACCGGTCGTGCACGACCTTGCGCTTGAGCTTGAGGGTGGGAGTGAGTTCGCCGGACTCGACGGAGAACTCGGCCGCGAGGATCTTGAACTTGCGGATGGATTCCGCGCGGGAGACCGACTTGTTGGCCCGGTCCACCGCGTCCTGGACCGCGCCGACCAGGTCGCCGTCCTGCAGCAGGTCCGAGACCTCGCCGGTCTTGCCGTGTCTGTCCCGCCACGCCGGGAACGTCTCCGGGTCGATCGTGACGAGCGCCGCGATGTAGCTGCGGTTGTCGCCCACCACGACGGCCTGGCTGATCAGCGGGTCGGAGGTGAGCAGGTCCTCGAGCTGTGACGGCGAGACGTTCTTCCCGCCGGCGGTGACGATGAGGTCCTTCTTGCGACCCGTGATGGACAGGTAGCCGTCGGAGTCGAGCTCGCCGATGTCACCGGTGTGGTACCACTCGCCGGTCCACGCGGTCTCGCTCGCCTCCGGGTTTCGCCAGTAGCCCTTGAACAGTGTCTTGGCCTTGGCCAGGACCTCGCCGTCCTCGGCGATGCGGATTGTGACGCCCGGGATCGGCGTGCCGACGGTGCCGATCTTGGCCCGGTTGGTCGGGTTGACGGTGAGGACGCCCGAGGACTCGGTCAGGCCGTAGCCCTCGAGCAGGTCGAACCCGGCGCCGCGGAAGAAATGGCCCAGGCGGGCGCCCAGCGGCCCACCGCCCGAGATGATGCGGTCGCATTCGCCGCCCAGTGCGTCGTGCAGCTTCGAGTAGACGAGCTTCGAGTAGAGCTTCTGCTTGACCTTCAGCGCGGCCGACGGCCGGCCGCCGTTCTCGAGGGCCTTGGAGTAGTCGATGGCCGTCTGGACGGCGGCCTTGAAGATCTTGGCCTTCGCGCCACCGGCGTTCTCTGCCTTTGCCGCGGCGGAGTTGTAGACCTTCTCCAGCACGCGCGGCACCGACACCAGGAAGGTGGGGTGGATCTCGCCGAGGCGCTCGATGACCTTGGTGGTGTCCGGCTCGTGCGCCACGGCCACGCGCTTGTAGAAGCAGGCCACCTCCAGGATGCGGGCGAGGACGTGGGCCAGCGGCAGGAAGATCAGGGTGCGGCTGTTGGGTACGAACGCGTCCTGGAGCTGCTCCTCCACGGCCACCACGACGCCGCCGAACCCGCCGTGCAGGATTTCGCAGCCCTTGGGTTTGCCGGTCGTGCCGGAGGTGTAGACGATCGCGCAGGGGTCCTCGTGGCCCATCGCCAGCGAGGCCTGCTCGAGCTCCTCGTCGGAGACGGCCGCGCCGGCCTCGGTGAGCTGGGCGACGAGATCGTTCTCGATGACGAGGATGTCGCCCTGCCACTCGGTCTCCGCGGCGAGCACCCCACGCAGGTCGAGGTCCTCGACCACCGCGACGGTCGCCCCGGAGTCCGTGAGGATCCAGTTGCACTGGGCCGACGACGAGGTCTCGTAGATCGGCACCGTCACCGCGCCGACGGACCAGGCCGCCCAGGCGATCAGCGACCACTCGTAGCGGGTGTGGCTCATGATCGCGAGGCGGTCCCCCGGCTTGACGCCGCGGGCGATGAGGCCCTTGGCCACGCCCTTGACCTCCTCCAGGTACTGGGCGCAGGTGACCTCTTTCCAGTCGCTACCGACGCGGCGCAGCACTGCGACGTCGTTCGGGGCCTCCTCCGCGTTCTTGAACACCAGTCTGGCCAGGTTCGGAACGGGGAAGGGCTTCGAGGCGGGAGGGGTGGCGAACTCGGTCGTCATCGCGATCCTTAGGTCATGTGTGGCCTGTACCACTGTCAAGTGTAGAGGGTTGCTCGCCATCCGTGTTCAGCACGGTCTATTTAGATCCGTTTATGAGGGGCGCGTCAGGTTCGTGATCCTCGTTACTGTGATATGGGTTACACTAGCGTCATGTTCGGGGGTACGGGACCCGCGGCGAGCCTGCTGGTGGCCGAGTCGTGGGAGCGCAGCAGGCACCGGGGGATCGACCCCACGGTGGTCGCGCCGTCGGTCGAACTGGAGGGTCCGGACCTCTCCCGCCACGTGGCGCAGCACCGGATGGCGTCGGTCCTCCCGGTGGTCGAGTCCGTCCTCGTCCCGGGGGTGGTCTCCAGCGGGCACATCGTCGCTGTCGCGGACGAGCGGGGACGACTGCTGCGGGTGATCGGTGACCGCGGGGTCAGGTCCCGCGCGGAGTCCATGGCGTTCATCCCCGGCGCGGTCTGGACGGACGAGGCGGTCGGGGCCAACGCGCCGGGGCTCGCGCTGAGGCACGACACCGAGGTGCGGGTCCGCGGATCCGAGCACTATCTTGAGATGGCCCACGAATGGAGTTGTGCGGCGGCACCGGTCCACGACCCCGCCACGGGTGAACTGATCGGGCTCATCGACGTCACCGGCCCGAGCAGCGCCACCTCGGACCAGATGCTCGCGCTGATACGGGCGACGGTGATGCTCGCCGAGGGCGAGCTGCGCACGGCCGCCGGCCTCGTCGTCCCCCGGCGAGGCGGGGTCGACCACCCCCTCGGAGGGCGTGTGAGGCTGCGGGTGCTCGGTGCGGGGGCCGGCGTCCTCGACGGGGACGGCCCGGGAGGCGCGGGGCGTGCCCTGACCGGCAGGCATGCCGAGATCTGTGTCCTGCTCGACGCGAATCCGGAGGGGTTGACGGGAGGGGCGCTCGCGGAACTGCTCGCCGACGACAGGCTCGACGAGGTCAGCGTCCGCGCCGAGGTCTCCCGCCTCCGGCGGGTGTTCGGGCCGGATGTGGTGGCCTCGAGGCCCTACCGCCTGGCCCCGGGCGCTCTGGTCACCGACGTCCGAGAGGTCACGGACGCACTCGATTCCGGGGACGTGATGAAGGCGGTGGCCTCCTATCCGGGACCTATCCTGCCGGCCTCGGACGCTCCCGGGGTGGCCGACCTGCGGCTCGAGCTCCACTCGATGGTGCGGGCCGCGGTCCTGTCCGCTGATCGGCTCCCCGTCCTCAGGGCCTGGGTCGCCGGCGCCGGGCGGGAGGACCTCGCCGCGTGGCGGAGCCTGGCCCGGTCCCGGTACGCGGACGCCTCCACCGTCGCGGCGGCCGAGGCGCGGTGTCGCGTCCTCGATCAGCGCTTCGGGGCGTGAGGGGCGCGGGGATCGCGACGGCGACGGTGGCCTGAATGTCGGGGACGAATCGGCCCGGGCCCGTCCGTTCGGGTAGGTGCGGCGGTGCCATCCGGGTTGTCCGTGTGTGCCGGGTGGACAGAACACCGCAGTAGCTGTTCCGGACAGGGCGGCCGCCGGGCAAGAGTGATCGGTGTCACATTCACCGCCCCGCCGAAGGTGGGGGTCGCTCGAGCAGGAGGCGCACGATGGCGATCGAACTGAATCAGATCTGGGACATGCCGATCAAGGAGTTCCACCCTCTCCCCAAGGCTCTGCTGGGTGTCGGAGCACACGACATCCTCGGCGTGGAGGCCAAGAAGCTGGGGATGACCCGGGTTCTCATCATGACCACCGGACTACGCGGGTCGGGGATCATCGAGGAGCTCAAGGGCAAGATCGAGTATCAGGGGCTCGACGTCGTGGTCTTCGACAAGGTCGAGTCCAACCCGAAGGACTACAACGTCATGGACGCCGCGGCCCTCTACAACTCGGAGAAGTGCGACGGCATCATCTCGGTGGGCGGTGGCTCCAGCCACGACGCCGCCAAGGGCGCGCGCGTGGTGATCGCCCACGACGGCCGCGACATCAACGAGTTCCAGGGCTTCTCCAAGTCCACCAACTTCGAGAACCCGCCGCACATCGCGGTGTCCACCACTGCGGGGACCGGTGCGGAGACCTCGTGGGCCTACGTGATCACCGACACCTCGGACATGGACCACCCGCACAAGTGGGTCGCGTTCGACGACGCCAGCCTGGTCTCGCTGGCGATGGACGACCCGCTCCTCTACTACTCCTGCCCCCAGCACTTCACCGCCTACTGCGGCTTCGACGTCCTCGCGCACTGTTCGGAGCCGTACGTCTCGCGGCTCGACTTCGCCCCGTCGCTGGGCAATGCGTTGTACGCGACCAAACTCGTGGCGGACAACCTCACGACGGCCGTGTACGACCCCCGCAACCTCGAGGCGCGGACCGGGATGATGAACGCGCAGTACATCGCGACGCAGGCGTTCAACTCGGGCGGCCTGGGCATGATCCACTCGATGTCCCACGCGATCAGCGCCTACTACGACACGCACCACGGTCTGAACAACGCGATCGCCCTGCCCCGGGTGTGGGAGTACAACCTGCCGTCCCGCTACCAGCGCTACGCGGAACTCGCGCCGCAGATGGGCGTGGACACCCGCAACATGACGACCGTCCAGGCCGCCGACGCCGCGGTGGAGGCCGCCATCCGGTTGTCCAAGGACGTCGGTATCCCCGACAACTTCAGTCAGATCACGCCCGGGCTGTACGAGAAGAACCAGATGGACACGGGCAAGTACAAGGGCAAGGGCGACAGGATCGATACCTCGGCGGAGAACATCCGCAGGATCGCCGAACACATGATGGGGGACGCGTGCACCCCGGGTAACCCGCGTGAGTCCACGGTCGAGTCACTGATCCCGATGGTCGAACACGCGATGACCGGTTCGTACTGACCGTCTCGCGCCGGCAGGTCGCACTAACCCCACCAGGTCCTCCCCGGGGGCGGGCGAGCGGATCCGTCCCGCGCGCCCCCCGGGGGGACACCACCATCCAGAACACGGGAAGGGCCCGACCATGGACGTCATCGACGATCGCCCCGACGAGGTGGGTCCCGCGGACGCGGTGATCGACGTGGAGGTCCTGCAGGAGGCGCTCCGCGGGACGGGCTACATCATCGACCGGGAACTCGCGACGGTCGTGCACCTGGCGACGGTCCTCGACAGGCCGCTGCTGCTGGAGGGGCCGGCCGGTGTGGGCAAGACCGAGCTGGCCAAGTCGCTCGCCTCCGCGTTCGGTCGGCGGCTAGTCCGGCTGCAGTGCTACGAGGGACTCGACGACGCCCGGGCACTGTACGAGTGGGACTACGCCAAGCAGTTGCTCCACGTCCAGATGCTCCGGGATCGGATCACGGTGGAACTGCAGGTGCACGAGGATCTCGCCGCCGCCTCTGCCGCGCTGGCGGAGATGGAGGTGGGGATCCACGGTGAGGACTTCTTGGTCACTCGGCCGCTGCTCGAGGCGATCATGTCCGAGGACCCGGTGGTCCTGCTCATCGACGAGATCGACCGGACGGAGGAGTCGCTCGAGGCGATGCTGCTCGAGGTGCTCGCGGAGAAACAGGTGACGATCCCGGAGCTCGGCACCTACCGCGCACGCACCACCCCCTGGGTGATCCTCACCTCGAACGACACCCGGGAGCTGTCGAGTGCCCTCAAGCGCCGGTGCCTGCACTTCCACGTGGACTTCCCAGACGCCGCACGGGAGACGGAGATCGTCCGATCCCGCGCACCGGAGGTTCCGGAGACCGTGGCGGCCGATGTGGTGGAGAAGGCGCGGCGACTGCGCGAGATGACGCTGCGCAAGCCTCCGTCGATCTCCGAGGTGGTGGACGCGGCCCGCGCCGCGTCGGTGTGGGGAGGAGACGGTCCGGAGCTCGGCTGGGTCCTGTCCGCCGCCCTTCTGAAGTACCGGTCCGACGACGATGTCGCCCGCGGCGTGCTCGGCGGTGGGGGCGCCCCCGGAGAGGAGCCGGCAGGGAACGGGCGGGACATGAGGGCGGCCGCCGATGCGACCGGGGCGTCGACCTCCGCCGCGTTCGGGGCCGGTCGGGCCCGCAGCGGGGCCGGGCGCGGGACCGGACGGCGATGACGACCGGGACGGCGTCCCGCCTCTCGCCCTCGGATGTCCTTGACATCGCCTCCGTGGCGTTCGGCCGACTCCTCAGGGAGCGCGAGGTGGCGGTCTCCCCGGCCGAGGTGGTGGAGCTGCGGACAGTCCTCGCGATGGTCGGGACGTCCCGGCCCGAGGCCCTGCGGGCGGCGCTCCGTGCGGTGACGGTCAAGTACCAGCGGGAGAACCGGGGATTCGACGCGGTGTTCGACCGCTTCTTCCTGGGCGTGCTGACCACCCGTACCGAGGACGCCGGAGGGGCCCACGGCGGCGCCCCGCAGGTGGGCGGACTGCCCGACGAACTGGAGCTGGACACGGACGAGTCCTCGCCCTCCACCCCGTCGGACCTGGACCCGGCCGAGATCGGGGATCTGGTCGAGGGAGACGAGACGAGCCGGCGGAACGAGGACATGCACTACGACGACTCAGACTTCTCGACCGCGACCGGGGAGGAGGAGTTCGCGGTCCAGGAGGGGGCGGAGCGGTGGCAGTCCTCGGTCACCTACGAGATCGAGGTGGACCGCGCGTCATCGGACCATGTCGGCGAGATGGGGTCCTCCGCGATCTCGGTGTCCGGTGAGGAGTCGTTGGAATGGGCGGACGCGCTCGACGTCCTGCGGACCCTCGACGGCTACGACGCCCGTCAGGTGTATGCGGCGCACGGTGACGACGGCGGGGATCTGAGAGGCGAGCAGGCGGGGATGTTCGTCGACGCGGTGCTCGCGTTCCTGAAGAGCCTCCCGGAGGACGCCACCGACGGACGTGTCGACGACGACGAGGTCCGGGGTGGCCGGGAGGTGACCGACAGCGCCGACCTCGAACGCGCGTCCCACGAGGTGATGCGCCGCATCCGTGGCGCCCCCCGCCGACGATCGCGACCGTTCGCCCGCGGACTGCTCGATTCTCGCTCCACGTTGGGTCGGGCGTGGGCGACGGACGGCGAGGCGTTCACCATCATGAACCGGACCCGCGTCCCCGGTCCGCTCAAGCTGCTGATCCTGGTCGACGTGTCGCTCTCGGTCCGGCCCGTCACCGGCTTCGTCCTGCGGCTGGCCCAGAGCCTGCACCAGAAGGTCAACCGGTGTTCGGTCGTCGCCTTTGTCGACCGACCCGTCGACGTGACGGACCACCTCCTGTCGTCGTCCGGCGAGAACGCGCTGGCGACCGTCCTGTCCGCACCCGGACTGGATCTCGAGGCGAGCAGCGACTACGGCCGGATGTTCGCCGAGCTGCTCGACCGCAACGGCGACCTGATCGACGCCCGGACCTCGGTCCTCATCGTGGGTGACGGGCGGAGCAACGGGCTCGATCCGCGGGAGGACCTGGTGGGCCGCATCAGCAGGCGGGCCCACCGGATGGCGTGGATCACCCCGGAGGCCCGGAGGTACTGGAACCGGCCCACGTGCGGACTGAGCGCGTATGCGCGATACCTGGACGGGGTGGTGACCGCGCGTGACCCCGCGGAACTGTCCGAACGGGCAGGTCTGCTGGGAAGCTCGCTCGCCTGAGATGCCCCGGGCCTATCGTGAGGTCATGTCGTCGGAAGGCCGGGTGGCGAAGTTCCACGCGCCGGAGATCCTCTTCGGCTTCGGAGCCCTGCCCGAGGCCGCGACCGCCGCCATGGGACTGGGCGCACGTCGCCCCCTCGTCGTCACCGATCCGTGGCTCGAACTCACCCCGTGGCCGGGCACGGTCGTCGAGGGGCTGAGGGCACAGGGTGCCGAGCCGGTCGTGTGGTCCGACGTCCGCCCCAACCCGCGCGCGTCCCAGATCCTCGAGGGCGCGCAGACCTATCACTCCTCGGGGTGCGACGTGATCGTGGCGGTGGGCGGCGGCTCGGTGATCGACGCCGCCAAGGGGGTCGCGCTCGTCGTCTCCAACGGCGGGCACGTCCTCGAGTACGAGGGGGTCGACCGTGTCCGGCTGCCGCTGCCCCCGGTGGTGGCCGTGCCGACGACGGCGGGCAGTGGGGCCGACGTCTCGCAGTTCTGCGTGGTCAACGACTCGGACCGCCGGACCAAGGTGACCATCGTGAGTCGGTCGCTGGTGCCGGACGTGACGGTCATCGACCCGAGTACCCATGCGACCGTCCCCGAGGACGTGGGGGCGGCGACCGCGATCGACGTGCTCTCGCACGGGGTGGAGGCGTACTTCTCGCGCGCGGCGGGCCCGCTGACGGACTCCCACGCCCTGCGGTCCGTGGAGCTGTGCGCGCGGTCGCTCGACAGGCTCGCGGCCGGCGAGAGGCTCAGTCACGTGCAGCTGGAGGACATGGCGCTGGCGTCGCTCGAGGCGGGGATGGCGTTCAGCAACGCCGTGCTGGGGGCGGTCCACGCGATGAGCCACCCGGTGGGCGGGCGGTACGACTCGTCCCACGGCCAGATCAACGGGGTCCTGCTGTCCCATGTCGTCCGACACAACGGGGTGGTGATGCCTCCGGACCGCATGGCCGGCCTGGCGCGCGCGGCCGGCGTCACCGTCGGTTCCCGGGGCGGCCAGGTGACGGACCGGGTCGCGGACCGCTTCCGGGACCTCTCCGCGTCGGTCGGGATCCCGTCGGGACTCTCGCTCCTGGGAGTCCGGGGCGAGGACATCCCCACGTTGGCCGCGCACGCGCTCGACGATCTCTGCATGGCCACGAATCCGCGTCCCGTCACCCTCGAGGACGTCGAACGGCTCTATCGGGAGGCGTCATGACCGAGGGGCCCACGGACCTGGACTCACTCCTCGGCCTGCGGTCGGTCAAGAGAAGTTTCTTCGACCAGTACCGTGCGGCCGAATCGCGGCTGCGACGGTCCATGCACGCACTCGATCGCGTCTCCGGGGCGCTGGTGCGGACCGCCGAGGGGCCCGAGGAGTTGATGCTGTCCGTCCTCAGGGTCGCGTACGACCAGCTCGACGCCCAGTGGGCGCTGGTGGCCCTCCGGGACGGTCAGCTCCCGTCCGTCGAACCACGGCACGTCCTCGTGGACCCCGAGGGGCGCTTCGTGGCGTTCGAGGGGCGGGATCTCGCGCCGGTGCCGGACGGTCTGCCCAAGGGTGTGGTCAACGTCCTGCTCGCGGTGCTCCGGGGCGGCCGCTCCGCCGAGGTGGCCGAGGCCGGCGGCCCCGACGCGGTGACCGTGCCGCTGATCCTGCACGGCGGGGTGATCGGCGGGCTGGCGTCGTGGCGCCACCCCGGGAGACCGGCCGATGACATCGACACCGTGGTCCTGCGGATCCTCGCCGCGCAGGCGGCCGTGGCCCTGCACAACTCCGTCCTGTTCCGGGACAAGGAGACGCTGCTCGCGCGGGCGGAGGAGGCGTACGAGGAGGCCCGGGGGCACGTGGTGGAGCTGTCCCGGCGGAACTCCGAACTCGAGATCGCCCACCGGGAGCTCGACGCCGCGCATCGCCAGCGGATCCTCGACGTGGAACGGTCGCGGATGGCCCGGGAACTCCACGACAGCGTGTCCCAGCTCGTCCTCGGCGCGGGGATGCATCTCCAACTCGGCCTCGACGCGGTGGGACGGGCCGAGCAGCAGCGGCCGCTGCTCGAGAAGGCGGTGCATCTGACCGACCAGGCCGTCGAACAGTTGCGGTCCGTGATCTACGCCCTCCGCACGATCGACGACGGTGACGGGAGCCTGAGTCGGCTGATCGAGGATCTCTGCCGTCTCCACGTCCCGTCGAGCATGTCCACCGAGGTCAGGCTCCTCGGCAGCGAGTTCCCCACGACCCACGAGATCGAGCACGAGTTGCTCCGGATCGCCGGTGAGGCGCTCGCGAACGCCGCGAGACACTCGCGGGGGAACGGAGTGGTGGTGACTGTGGACTTCAGTGACGAGGCCGTGGGTCTGACCGTGGAGGACGACGGCGAGGGCCGGCCGGAGGACCTGCGCCACCTGCTCGAAGCGGCCCGGACCGGGTCCCCCGACGAGCGCCACGGGCTGGTCAACATGAGGGAGAGGGCGGAACTGGTGGGGGGCGTGATGAGCATCGCGGAGTCCGAGCTGGGCGGGGTGGCGATCACGGTGGTGGCGCCCCGCGTCGACGGTGCGGACCGGCGGCCGGTCCGATGACCCCGTCGGCGGCCGGCCCCATGACCCCACCGGCGACGATCCGCACCGTCCTGGTGGACGATCACGCGGTCCTCCGAGAAGGGCTGCGGCTGATGCTGCAGCGGGAACCCGATATCGAGGTGGTCGGGGAGGCGTCGACCGCGGACTCGGCGCTGGAGGTCATCACCTCGACCCGCCCGGACGTCGCGGTGATCGACCTCAAACTAGGGAGCGGCTCCGAACTCGACGGACTGCGGGTCTGTGCAGCGGTCCGGGACCTGTTCCCCGACGTCGCCCCGCTGGTGCTCACCACCTTCCTCGACAAGGCGATAGTCGTGCGTGCGGTCCGGGCCGGAGCACGTGGGTACGTGGTCAAGAACGTGGATGTCACCGAACTGGTGACCGCCGTCCGGTCGGTGTCGGCGGGGCAGAGCGCCTTCGACACCCGGACCGCGTCGATGGTGCTCGACGCTCTCAAGGGCGGGGGCTCGGCGTCCGAGGCCCTGTCGGCCCGGGAGATCGAGGTCCTGACGCTGCTGGCGGAGGGGATGTCGAACAAGGAGATCGGTCAGGCCCTGTTCATCTCGGCCACCACCGCCAAGTTCCACATCAGCAACATCCTGCGCAAACTCAAGGTCTCCCGGCGTGCCGAGGCGGTGTACGTGGCCAGTCGGCAGGGGTTGCTCTGACCGGCGACGGGCGGGGGTGGGAGGCGAGCGGGGCTGGAGTAGGGCGGGTGGCGAGAGGACTCACGTGTCCACCACGAGCCATCCCCCGTGGTGTTCGTCGACCCTCGTCCGGATACCGGCCGACCGGCCGTGTCCGACCGTCGCGATCCGGGCGGCCAGGCTCGTCAGTGTGGGGATGTCGAAGGTCCGGACATGCCCGTACTGTGCCACCGCCACCGCCTCGAAGGGGACGGCGATCACCAGACGGCGTCGCGCCAGACGGAGGGCTTCGCGGACCATGTCCCAGCCGGCGTCCTCGTCGAGGTGCTCGAGGACGTGGACGAGGTAGACGGTGTCCGCGGTGTCCGTCGCCAAGGGAGTCGTCCGCGCGTCGAGACAGACGGGGGTCGGCAGGGTGTCACCGGCCGGTGCGCAGGTCCGGAGCAGCTTGAGGACGGTGGGGTCCAGATCTGCCGCGATGGTCCCGGCCCCCTCCCGTGAGAGCCGCAGGGACAGGAACCCGAAGCAACACCCGATCTCCAGCGCCGAGTCGCCGACCAACTCCGCCACCGCCCGGTCGTGGACCGGGGAGAACGGGCAGTGGCCGTTTGTCAGTGCTGCGATCGAGGACCGGTAGTAGTCGGACCAGCACTCCTGCCAGCTCCCGTCCCGGGAGGTCACGAGCGCGGTCACGGCCCGGTGGAACTCGTCCACGGTGTGGAGGACCCCGGTGTCGAGCAGGTCTCGGGACATGGCCGGGATCACCGCCTCGCTCACCTCGTCGTGGCTGAGGTCGTGCCCGATCCGTACCCGATGGGCGTCGGCCACGACGGTGAACGCCCCGAAGCGTCGGCCCGGTCCGCCCCGGATCGCGGAAATCTCTCGGGTCGCCCCGGGTCTCGCGGTGGTCTCCATGGGGGCTGACGGTAGGGCGGTCGGGACGTCCGCGGCGAGGGGATGCGGTGGATTCCGGCAGGTCGAACGGGTGGGGGCCTGTCCGGTCGGGCAGTGCCCGCACGGAGTCGGACGGAATCGTCCGTCGTGCAACGTTGCTGCAACCCCGCCGCGGATAGTGTCCTACATCACAGCGACGACCACGGGGGTCGCGCGGAGGAGAAGGAGGGGCACGATGCCCGTTTTCGCACAGCCCGGCGCCGATGGTTCGGTGATGTCCTACGAGAGCCGCTACGAGCACTACATCGGCGGCGAGTGGGTGGCACCCGTCAAGGGCGAGTACTTCGAGAACGTCACCCCGATCACCGGTCAGGTCTTCTGCGAGGTCGGCCGCGGCACCTCCGAGGACATCGAGGCGGCCCTGGACGCCGCGTGGGCCGCCGCCCCGGCCTGGAACGCCACCTCCGCCGCCGAGCGCTCGCTGGTCCTGCTCCGGATCGCCGACCGCATGGAGGAGAACCTCGAGGCCATCGCCCTGGCCGAATCGTGGGACAACGGCAAGCCGATCCGCGAGTGTCTGGCGGCCGACATCCCGCTGGCGATCGATCACTTCCGCTACTTCGCCGGGTGTATCCGCGCGCAGGAGGGCGGGATCTCACAGATCGACGAGGACACGGTGGCGTACCACTTCCACGAGCCGCTCGGCGTGGTCGGCCAGATCATCCCGTGGAACTTCCCGGTCCTCATGGCGGTGTGGAAGCTCGCCCCGGCACTGGCCGCGGGCAACTGCGTGGTGCTCAAGCCGGCCGAGCAGACCCCGGCGTCGATCCTGTTCCTGCTGTCGGTGATCGGTGACCTCATCCCGCCCGGCGTGCTCAACGTGGTCAACGGCTTCGGCGCCGAGGCGGGCAAGCCCCTGGCCTCCAACCCGAGGATCCGCAAGGTCGCCTTCACCGGCGAGACCACCACCGGGCGGCTGATCATGCAGTACGCCTCCGAGAACCTCATCCCGGTGACCCTCGAGCTGGGCGGCAAGAGCCCCAACATCTTCTTCGCCGACGTCATGGACGCCGACGACGACTTCCGGCAGGCCGCACTCGAGGGGTTCGCGATGTTCGGCCTCAACCAGGGCGAGGTGTGCACGTGCCCCTCGCGCGCGCTGGTGCAGAAGTCGGTCTTCGACGAGTTCACCGAACTCGCGATCGAGCGCACCAACAAAATCACCCAGGGCAACCCGCTCGACACCGACACCATGCTGGGCGCGCAGGCCTCGGGCGATCAGCTGGAGAAGATCCTGTCCTACATCGACATCGGCAAGCAGGAGGGCGCGGACGTGCTCACCGGCGGCGCCCGGGCGGAGCTCGACGGTGACCTGGCGGGTGGCTACTACGTGCAGCCGACCGTCTTCCGCGGTCACAACAAGATGCGGCTGTTCCAGGAGGAGATCTTCGGGCCGGTCCTGTCCCTGAGCTCGTTCACCGACTTCGACGACGCCATGACCATCGCCAACGACACCCTCTACGGACTCGGTGCCGGTGTGTGGTCGCGCAACGGCACCACCGCCTACCGGGCCGGCCGCACCATCCAGGCCGGCCGCGTGTGGACCAACACCTACCACCAGTACCCGGCGCACGCGGCGTTCGGCGGCTACAAGCAGTCCGGCATCGGCCGCGAGAACCACCGCATGATGCTCGACCACTACCAGCAGACCAAGTGCCTGCTCGTGAGCTACTCGGGCAAGCCGCAGGGCTTCTTCTGATGGACGACGTGTGCGGGTTGCCCTCGGGCGGGAGCGTGCGCATCGCCGCGCGGGCGCTCCCCCCGGAGGGCGCGCCCGCCGACCTACCGCCGCGCCTCGTGGCGACCGAGCCGGCCGTCGAGCTCATCCGCGAGCTCGTCGGCCGGCACGGCCCGGTGATGTTCCACCAGTCCGGCGGGTGCTGCGACGGCTCGGCGCCCATGTGCTATCCCGACGGTGAGTTCCGTGTGGGGCAGCGCGACGTGTTGGTGGGGGAGCTGGACCTGGCACCCGGGGTCCGCGTGTGGATCTCGGGTTCCCAGTTCGAGACGTGGAAACACACGCAGTTGGTGCTGGACGCGATCCCGGGACGGGGCTCGGGGTTCAGCCTCGAGAACCCCACCGGCAAGCGGTTCCTGTCCAGGGCCCGCACGTTCGACACCGCCGAGCTCGCCGCACTCGAGGAGTTCCCACCGAGGCTGGGCTCGGAGCTGGAGGAGTAACCCGATCCGGCGCGGATCAGCGCAGGTTCGGCGGTAGAGTCCGACCATGGACACGGATCGCACGGCCTCCGCTGACCCGCTCGACGCCCCCGTCGGGTTCCTCACCCCCGAGCTGCGGGCTGACCTGCTGAGACGCTGGAACGAGCCGCAGCGGCGGTACCACAACGAGACGCACCTGCGGGCCGTGCTCCGGGCCGTGGACGCGCTCGAGGCGGACGGGGAGACCTTCGACGCCACGGCGGTCCGGCTGGCCGCGTGGCTGCACGCCGCGGTGTTCGACCCCGCGGGCGCGGAGAACAACGAGAAGTCGGCGGCGCTGGCCGAGGAACTGCTCGACCCGGCCGCGCCCGTCGAGGAGGTCGCGCGCCTCGTCCGCCTCATGGGCGGGCACCGGATCGAGCCCGGAGACCTCGACGGGGCCGTCCTCTCGGACGCCGATCTGGCCGTGCTGGGTGCCGACCCGGAGACCTACGATACCTACGCCGCGGACGTGCGGCACGAGTTCGCCCACGTCCCGGGCGAGAGGTTCGTCGCCGGGCGGATCGCCGCGCTCGAGGGACTGCTCGAGCGCAGGTCCGTGTTCCTCACCCGCGCGGGTCGCGACATGTGGGAGAAGCAGGCCCACGCCAACCTCAATCGCGAGCTGGGCCTGCTGCGCGCGGGGGCCGCCGGGGGCGACTAGTCCGGTTCGACGCCCGGCGGGGTGATCGCCGCGGTGTGCTCGGCGACGCCGGCGGCGACCATGATCTCGGTGACTGCCCGCGCGTCGTCCGGCCCGGGCAGCCCCCAGCCGTCGCCGTAGCCGTAGATCTCGGCGAGCGTGTGCGAGTCCCGGGTGCCGCGGGCGAGTTCGACGTCGGTGGGGCCGATCAGGCCGGGGTGGGGGACGCCGACGGCGCCGGCGACCTTGACGAGTTCGCGACGCAGCGACCGGATGTAGTTGGAGCAGCGTTCGGCCATCGCGGTGGGCTCCACCCCGCGCACCAGCCACGGGTTCTGGGTGGCGACACCGGTGGGGCAGCCGCCGGTGTGGCACTTCTGCGCCTGGATGCACCCCACTGACAGCATGGCCTCCCGCGCGACGTTGATCATGTCCACGCCCAGTGCGAGCGCTACCACGGCGTTCTCCGGGATGCCGAGCTTGCCGGCGCCGATGAACACGACGTCGTCGGTGAGTCCCGCCTCGGCGAAGACCGAGTACACGCGCGGGAAGCCGAGGCGGAAGGGCAAGGACACCGCGTCGGTGAACACGAGCGGACCGGCGCCGGTGCCGCCCTCCCCGCCGTCGATCGTGATGAAGTCGACGCCGCGGTCGCGCGGGACCATCGCCGTGGCGAGTTCCTCCCAGAAGGTCATGTCGCCGATGGCCGACTTGATGCCGACGGGCAGGCCGGTGCGGTCGGCGATGTCCTCGACGAGGTCGAGCATCGAGTCGACGTCGCTGAACGCGGTATGCCGGGAGGGGCTCGCGCAGTCCTCACCCATCGGGATCCCGCGGATCGCAGCGATCTCCTCGCTGATCTTGGCGGCGGGGAGGAGCCCGCCCAGGCCGGGTTTGGCGCCCTGGGAGAGCTTGATCTCGATCGCCCGGATCGGGTGCTTCTCGGTGAGCGCGACCAGCTTGTCGATGTCGAACCGTCCCCGGTCGTCGCGGACCCCGAAGTAGGCGGTGCCGATCTGGAAGATGAGGTCCGCGCCGTTCTGGTGGTAGGGGCTCAGGCCGCCCTCACCCGTGTTGTGGAGGGCTCCCGAGAGGGCGGCACCCCGACCCAGAGCCTCGACCGCGGGCGCGGAGAGCGAGCCGTAGCTCATCGCCGAGATGTTGACCAAAGAGTCCGGCCGGAACGCGCGGGCCCGGCCGCGGGCGGCGCCGAGCACCTTGGCGGGCGGGAGCGGGAGCTGCTGTCCGGAATGGGGGAGCGCGGACAGGGTGACGTCACTGAAGGTGCGCTGTTTGATGATCGGGTAGCCCTCGAGGAACTCGATATCGTTGTCCGTACCGAACCCGAACGTGGTCCCCCGGGACTCGGCGGACTCGTAGATCCAGTCGCGCTGATCCCGGGTGAACGGCCGTTCCTCGTCGTTGCTGGCGACGATGTACTGCCGCAGCTCGGGTCCGATGGCGGTCAGCGCCATGCGGGCGTGTCCGAGGACGGGGAACGTCCGCAGGATCGGGAACCTGGTCTGCCGCAGGTCCGTGGCCGCGACCGCGGCCAGGGCGGCCAGGGGCGCGCCGAGGAGCCATCTGCGCATGTCGACCTCCAGTCGGGGGCGGGGACGGTTCCATCATGGACCACACCGCCGGGCGGGGCCGCGTGGTTCGATGAGACCACCCCAACCGCGACGGAGGAGTTCTCATGGGCCGCACCCGTGCCGACCGGGACCGACTGTGGGCGGCGATCCACGTGGAACGCGCGGCCCTGGCCGACGAGCTGGGGGCATTGCGCGACGCGGAGTGGCGCACCGGGTCGCTGTGCACCCGGTGGAGCGTGGAGGAGGTCCTCGCCCATCTGACGGCGGTCGCCCGGACGGGCCGGGTCCGGTGGGTCCGCAGCATCGTGGGTGCGGGGTTCGACACCGACCGGCACAACCGGCGCAGGATGCGGGAGCAGCTCCGCGACAGCCCCGGCGGGACGCTGGAGAACTTCGTCGACTCGTCGTCGCTCCGCGTGTCACCCTTCGGGGACCCCGCGGCGTGGCTCGGCGAGACGATCGTGCACGCGGAGGACATCCGCCGGCCCCTCGGCCTGACCCGCGCCTACCCCGTCGATCCCCTGACCGGGGTCGCGCGGTTCTATGCGTCGCAGGACTTCGCGGTGAACAGTGCGAGGCTCGTGAAGGGACTGCGCCTACGGGCGACCGACGGGCCGTTCGAGGCCGGCGCAGGTCCGGAGGTAGAGGGGCCGACGCTGGCGCTGGTGATGGCCATGGCGGGCCGGCCGGTGTTCCTCGACGAGCTGTCCGGCGGGGGAGTGGACGAACTGCGCCGGCGTATCGGCTGACCGCACCGCTGGTGACAACGCCGCCTCAGGGCAGGATGCGGGAGACGACCTCGGCGGCGACCTCCTCGAGCAGCGGGCCCGCGTTGGCGATGGAACGGGCCAGGTCGGGTTCCCGTTCGGTGAGTGCGGCCGCCGCCGCGAACCCGGCCTCGGCGACCCGGTCGGCCCCCAGATCCAGGCGGCCACACACCGCGACCACCGGGACGGCGTGGGACCGGCACAGGGCCGCCACTCCCATCGGGGTCTTGCCGTGCATGGTCTGGTCGTCGAGTCGGCCCTCGCCCGTGATCACCAGGTCGGCGGCGGACAGGACGTCCTCGAGACCGGTGAGGGTGCCGAGCACCTCGAACCCCGGGTCGAGGGAGGCGCCGAGCAGCTCACGGGCGATGAAGCCGACCCCGCCGGCCGCGCCGGAGCCGGGCGCATCCGGGTCGACGTCGAGTCCCTGCGCTCGCAGGACCCGCACCAGGCGGGTCAGGCCGGCCTCGAGCTCGTCGAGTTGGTCCGGGATCGCGCCCTTCTGCGGGCCGTAGACGCGGGCCGCGCCCAGCGGACCGAGCAGCGGGTTGTCCACGTCGCAGGCGACGAGGATGCGGGCGGCGCGGACGGCCGGGTCGAGGCCGTCGAGGTCGATCCGGTCGAGGTTGACCAGCGCGCCGCCGCCGTCGGGCAGCTCCGTGCCGGAGGAGTCCAGGAAACGCGCACCGAGAGCGGCGAGCATCCCGGCGCCGCCGTCGGTGGACGCGCTGCCGCCGATGCCCAGGTGGATGTTGCCGCGGCCGGATCGCAGCGCGGCCAGCATCACCTCGCCGACCCCGCGGCTGGACGCCTCCAGGGGGCGGGCCTCGCCGCCGGGCAGTCGCAGCAGGCCGCAGGCGTCCGCCATCTCCACGAACGCGGTGTCGGGGTCGATGGCGGCGAACGAGGTCTCGACCGGCTCGCCGGTGGGCCCCGATGCCGTGACGGGCACGGTCCGGGCGCCGCCGGCGACCATCACCTCGAGACTGCCGCCCCCACCGTCGGCGACCGGGCGTTCCAGCACATCGGTGTCGGGGTGCGCCCGACGGGCGCCCTCGGCCGCGTGGTGGCACGCCTCGACAGCGGTGAGGGAGCCCTTGAAGGCCCCGCAGGCCACGACGATCGTCACACCTGCATCATCCCCCATGAGTGTCGGCGGACACACGACGGCCCGGGATCGTGAGGGGGAGGGTCACGATCCCGGGCCGGGAAGGCGCGTCGTGGACGCGGGGGTTATCAGCCCAGCGAGCCGAAGTTCAGTCCGGCGTCGGCCTCGACCTCGGCGCCGGCGGTGGCGCCGGTGGTGTCGGTGGCGTCGTCCTCGGCGCCCGAGCTCAGGCCGGCGAGCGAGCCGCTCAGCGACCCGGTCTCGGCTGCGGTCTCGTCGGCTGCGGTCTCGTCGGCGGGGACCTCGTCGGTGGTCTCGTCGCTGCTGCCCAGCGAGCCGAGGTCCAGCGAGCCGCTGTCGGCGGCGGCGTCGGTCGCATCCTCGTCGGCGGAACCGGTGGCCGACCCGGTCGCGGTCTCGGTCTCGTCCTCGGCGGAACCGGAGTTGCCGTCGATCAGCGCGCTGCCGGTGTTCGGCGAGACGCCGAGGCTACCCAGCTCGACGGAGCCCGGGTTGGGGGTCTCGGCATCGAGGTTGAGGTTGAACGCCAGGCTGCCCAAGTCGAGGTTGAGGTCGGTGCCCAGGGCGCCCTCGAGGCTGCCGTCCTCGCCCGTGATGTCGGCGAGGCTGCCGTCCTCGCCCGTGATGTCGGCGAGGCTGGCGGTGGGGTCAGTGGGGGCCTCCGCGGCGGCCAGGCCCGGGAACGCGATGGCGGCACCGAGTCCGAACGCGCCGACGGCGGCGATCTTCGCGGTGGTGCGGTTGGTGGTCTTCCGGTGAGTGTTCGTCATAGAGCACGTCTCCGATCTACATCGACCCCGATGTCTCTCATCGCGGGCACCCCGGTCGGAAGCGAGGTGCGTCAGCGACCCTACAAGCGGTCTGGGAGAGCGCAAGGGGTCCGAATCGTGAGGGCGCGTTGATGTAACACTCCGGTCACTCGCGTGTACCCGCGGGGTCGGGCGGGTCCGTCGGAGGCGCCACGGGCGGCGTCGTCCCTGCCTAGGCTGGGTCCATGACCGTGTCCGGAGCATCAGATCCCGCGACGCCGGGCCCTCCGGGCCTCGTGGAGACCCACAGTGCGCTCATCATCCTCTGGGGTGACCAGGCTCACAAAGTGCGCAAGCCACTGGATCTCGGCTTCCTCGACAACACCACCGTCGAGGCGCGGGCGGAGCAGAGCCGCCGTGAGGTCGAGCTCAACAGTCGACTGGCCCCGGACGTCTACACCGGCGTGCTGGAGGTGAGGGGCCCCGACGGCGAGGTGATCGATCACGTCGTGCGGATGCGTCGCCTCCCCGCGCACCGGAGCCTCGCCGCGCTGGTGCGGTCGCGGCAGGAGGGCTCGACCGGGGACGGCGATCCGGACATCGTGGCCGGCATCCGCGAGGTGGCCCGGCAGATCGACCACCTCCACGCCGCCAGCCCCCGCTCGGAGGAGATCGACGCCGCGGGCTCCCCCGCCGCGGTGGCGCGGTTGTGGGCGGAGTCCCTCGACCACCTGCGCGGACTCGACGTGGGTAGGGACGCCCCGGAGATCGTCGACGACATCGCGGCCCTGGCGTCGGGCTACCTGCGGGGGCGGGCCCCGCTGCTGCGGTCCCGCGTGGCGGCCGGCCGGGTCGTCGACGGCCACGGGGACCTCCTCGCCGCCGACGTCTACCTCACCGACGACGGACCGCGGGTGATCGACTGCCTCGAGTTCGACGACCGGCTCCGGTTCGGCGACGCGATGCTGGACATCGCATTCCTGACGATGGATCTCGACGCCGCGGGGGCGCGGGACCTCGCAGTCGTCCTCCTCGAGGCCTACCGCGACCTCTCCGGCGATGACGCGCCGCCCTCGCTGGTCCACCACTACATCGCCTACCGTGCCCTGGTCCGCTCCAAGGTGACCGCCATCCGCGCCGAGCAGGCCGACGACGGGGCCGCCGGCGGCGAGGCCCGCCGGGCGCTGGTGTTGGCGGACCGGGCGGTCGACTCACTGCTGCGGTGCCGTGTCCGTCTGGTGCTGGTGGGCGGGGTGTCCGGGTCCGGTAAGTCCACGCTGGCCGCGCCGCTGGCAGAGGCGCTGTCGGCGGACCTGCTGCGTTCCGACGTGGTCCGCGGGGAGATCGCGGGCGCCGCCGCCGACCGGTATTCGGACGCGGCGATCGACGCGGTCTACGCGGAGATGCTCGCCCGCGCCGCCGGGCTGCTCGCGCAGGGGCGAACGGTGGTGCTGGACGCCACCTGGCTGGAGCCACGGCGCCGCGCGGAGGCCGAGACCGTGGCCGTGGACGCGCACGCCGAGCTGGTGGAGATCGCGTGCACCGCGCCCCGCGACGAGCTGGTTCGGCGGATCACCGCGCGGGCGGCCGTGGGCGCCGACCCGTCCGAGGCCACGGTGGAGGTCCTGGGCTCCCAGCTGGTGGCGACGCCGTCGTGGCCGGATGCGATAGAGGTGGACACCGCCGGGCTCGACGTGCGCGACCACGCCGCCGTGCACCGGTGGGCCGAACGCGAGCTGGGGCCACTGCCCTGGGCGTGAGCCGCCAGGGCCCCTGGTCCGCCGGGCCCCTGGTTGAGCCGCGATCCTGGCTCAGCCGCGCGGCGGGCGCGGGATCGAGCCGACGAACTGCATGGACCGGTACGGCCACCCGGCGGGCCCGGCGGCCGAGTCGTGGGTGTTCCACTGGCTCACCACGAAGTGCCACTCCTCCGGCGTGGATCCCGGCACCGGGCAGCCGCAGTAGAGCTGGGCGACCCGCGCGGGCCCGGCCCCGGGGTCGGAACCGTCCGACTCGTCGCCCCACGCACTCCCGTGCAGGAGCGTGGTGTGCGTGGTGACCGAGCGGTCGAGCAGGTCGGCCCCGATGTGCGGGAACGTCAGACAGTCGATGCGGTAGTGCTCGGCATCGAAGTAGGTGAGGGTCCAGAAGTCCTCGCACCGACGCAGGTACATCTCGCCGATCCGGCCGGGCAGCACGATGGTCGTGGGATTGCCCCAGCCCCAGGCGCCCTTCCGGAAGCCCCAGGTCTGCCACCTGCGGAGGTCGGGATCCGCGAGGTGCTCCTCACGCACCCGCATGAGGATGACGCCCTTGTCCCGTTGGAACCCTGTGGACAGGACGTAGACGAACCCGTCCCCGCCGAGCTCCCACGTCCAGAGTTGGCGATGGCCGCCCTCGAGGAGGGGCGAGAACTCCGCCCCCGTGGGCTCCCAGGTCCGGCCGTCGTCGGTCGACCGGTGGATCCGGGTGCGGGTGACGGTGCCCAGGCCGTCGTTGACCATGACGTGCAGGTACATGGTGTCTCCGATGGTGAGCACGTCGCTCGGGAGGACGGTCGAGCACCCGCGGCCGTGCACATAGTCGATCAGCTGGGCGGCGTAGTCCCGCGGGCCCGGGCCGGCGGCGTCCGTCCACTCGAGCCCCTCGGACAGGTCGACGGTGTCGGAGAACAATCCGGCGGGGGAGCGCCAGTCCGGGTTTCCGGGTCCGGGACGCTCATCCGTGGTGGGGGCACACTGCTCGATACCCGGGTGCGGACGCCCCACATGGGGGGCGCCCATCCCGGCGCCGGCGAAGGTGTCGCCGAACACCGCGAGCAGGCGCCCGGACGGGGTCCGGGTCAGGATGCCCAGATCCGTCCCTTCCATCCCGAAGACCGTGGTGATCCCGGGTCCGGTGAGGTCCCGGACCTTGCGGGTGGCCGATGTGCGGGACGCAGTGGGCGGCGGCGGATCCGTCATGGGGCCGACGCTACCGCGCAACCGGTCGGGCGGCACCAGACTCGTTGTCAGGTCACAATTCTGGCGAAGCGGGCCCCACGCCCCGAACCGCGGGGCGTATGGTCATCGGCGTGACCCATCCCTTCGCACGGGCCGGGCGGGAGCTCGTCCCCGGCCACTGGCTCGGCCCCGCAGCCGTTCTGGCGCTCGGGTGTGCCACGGCGTGGACGCTCATCGGGTTCGGACACGGCGCGCCGTTGGCGGCCGTGGTGCTCGTCGCGGCACTGGTGCTGGCCCTGTGGAACTCCCCGCTGCGCGCCTCCGGTCACGAGCCACTCCAGACCGTGCGGTCCGTCGCCGACGCGGGTCGCGCCGTGGTGGTGCTGTGGAGGCCGGGGTGCCCTTATTCGTCGGCGCTGCGTCGCCGGGCCGCCCGTGAGGGACTCGACGTCCACTGGGTCAATATCTGGCGGGACGAGGACGCCTATCAACTGTGTTGCAGCATCAACGGCGGCTCGGAGGAGACGCCCACCGCGATGCTGCTCGACGCGGGTCTCGCCGCGCCGGTGGTGATCCCGGCCTCCGTCCCGGGCATCCGTGAGGCCACCGCCGCCCCCGCGCGGGGCGTCATCCACACGCGTGTCGTCTCACGCGCCTCCGGCCGCGTCCGCGGCCTCGGCGTCCGCGGCCACTGACCCGCCCTCCCGCCGGCCGGGCGTGGCCACCACCTCGTCGTCGTCGTCGTCCTCACCGCCCGTACCGAAGTGCCCCCCGCACGTCCCCGCACTCGGTGCCCACCGCCATGTGGGCGATCCGGCCCTGCGCGCGGAGCTCTGCCAGGCGCGGTACCACCCGGTCACGCAAGCCCCACGGGTCGATCGTGTTGACGTAGACGCCGGTCGCGCCCTCGAAACCGGCGGGTGTCGAGATGCGCCACTTCAGCACGATCCGCCACGGCATGGCCGCGACACCCCGTTCAGGCGGGCGGGTGTGCCACTCCTCGTTACACGGCACCAGCCGACCCGTCGCCGCGTGGCAGGCGTGCAGCAGATCCGAGACGCCGCGCAGCTCGGCCGCCGAATGCTCCCACGGCGCGCTCGCCGCCGACCGCGAGTAGACCACCAGCGCGGGGTAGCGGTGCCCCACGCCCACCACCGCGACCGCGTGCTCGTTTTCCGCCAGCACCAACCCCTCGGCCGCGGCGTGGTCCACACCGAGCCGGTTGTAGAGGTCGGTGTCGCCGCCCAGCGCGGCCGCCTCGCGGGCGGTCTTGGCGGGGATCTCGTCGATCGCCACCAGCTGTTTGTGCAGGTGCGCGAACGAGGCGCCCGCGGGCGCGAGCCAGTTCTGGAACACCGACACGTACCGCGCGTGTGCGTTGTCGCGGTACAGGCCTCGCATCGCGCGGACCGTGAAGGCGGTGAACTGCTCGTGCTCGGCGGGGGTCAGGTCGCCCGACGCGGCGTGGCGGTCGCTGGCGGTGGCGCCGTCGGTGAGATGACGGCGTGCCACCACCACGTCGTGACAGCCGCCGAAGAAGCTCTCCGAGTGCGTGGCCAGTTCGGCCGGGCCCATGGCATCCACGGCCGACGGGTCGCCCTGCGCTGCGGCGATGCGGGCGCGGACCAGCGCGCGGACGTGCTCGGCGCCGGACGGGGTCGCGAGATACGCGGACTGGTGGGCGGCCGCGCGGGCCGGGATGCGGTAACCGTGCACGGCCTTCCAGTAGTCCAGTGAGACGATCTCGAAGAGATTGCCGAACAGCCGGAACTCCGGGGTCGTGGCATCGAGCTCGTCGGCGGACACCTCCTCGAGCACCCGCCAGGTGTCGCCGTCGCGGATTACGCGCGCCTTCTCCGGGGTGGTCTCGCGCAGCCGGGTCACACAGAACGGGCAGTGCGCCTCCGCGGCGGACGGGTCCACCGCGGTGACCCGCCCGGGGGAGTGGTCGATGGGCCGGTGCGCCCGACCGGGCACGGTCCACACCTCGGTGCCGGTGAACGGATTGGTCTGCTTGACCGTGCCGTCCGCCATGCGGCGAAGCGGCGGGACCGGGGACGACAGGGTGTGGGGCGCAGTGGTCACCCATCGAGCGTAGGTGGCCGCAGGCCGCTGACGAGGTCAAATATATGTCGTTTCACCGGTAGTAATGTGATCTAGGTAACAGTATTCTGAGTTTACGCGATGTTTAGGTCAGGTAAGGGGATCGGTGCAGGCGATCCGCTGCATCCTCCGGCAGAAGCAAGGGACACCGAGAGAAGGATCGACTATGTCTTCGAAACGCGCACGACATCTGAGGGCGGCGGCGCTCACCAGCGCAGCGCTGCTCGCTGCCGCCGGTTCGCCGGCGATCGCAGGTGCCCAGACCGGGTCGCTCAACGGCGAGCTCGGTCTGAACCTCGAACTGCTGCTCGGTTCGGCCGGGTCGGGTGAGGGCGGATCGCTCGACGGAGGCATACCGAGCGGCTCGCTGGATCCCGGCTCGCTGGAGCCGCTGTCCGCCGGTTCCGATACCGGCTCGGATGATCTCTCGGGGCCCGGTTCGCTGGACCCCGGCTCCGTGCCGTCGGGGTCGTCCCCGGACACCGGATCGCTCAACCCGGGATCGCTCGACCCCGGTTCGCTGGACCCCGGCTCCCTGGACCCCGGCTCCCTGGACCCAGCCTCGCTGCAGCCGTTGTCCGCGGGGTCCGATGCCGGGTCGGATGACGTGGGCTCTGACGAAGGGTCGCTGGAGGAGGGGTCCCTGGATGCGGGTTCCCTGGCGCCGTTGTCGGCGGGCTCGGATGCCGGCTCGGACGACGGGTCGTTGGACCCCGGTTCCGCCGAGGGCGGATCGCTCGTGGCCGTGACTCTGCTCCTGGCGCTCGGATCGTCCGGTTCCGAGGCGGGTGATGGCTCGCTGGCGCCGCTGTCAGCCGGTTCTGAGGGCGGGTCGGATGATCTGGGTTCGGGTGACGGGTCGTTGGAGGGGTCGCTGGATGCGGGTTCGCTCGCGCCGTTGTCGGCCGGTTCTGAGGGCGGGTCGGACAACGAGCCCGGGGAGGGGTCGGTCGACCTCGGTTCACTCGCGCCCGGGTCCCTTGCTCTGGGCTCCCTGCCTCTCGCATCGGTGGGAGGATCGCTGGGGCCGTTGTCGGCGGGTTCCGGTGGCGGGTCGGATGACATGGGTTCGGAGGACGGGTCGGTGGAGGGGTCCCTGGCGCCGTTGTCGTCCGGTTCTGATGCCGGTTCGGGCAACGGGACGGGGGAGGGTTCGCTCGACGGGTCGTTGGAGGGCTCCCTCGACGGGGGTTCCCTCGCACCGTTGTCGGCCGGGTCCGATGAAGGGTCGCTGGAGGAAGGCTCGTCTGAGGGCTCCCTGCCGATGGGATCTCTCGAACCGGGATCGGCCACCGGCTCCCTCGCTCCCCTCGGGTCCCTCACGGCGTCGCTGGCCCCACTCGGGTCCGCAGGATCGGCTGCGGGGTCACTGCCGCTGCTGCTGCCTGTCGCGCTCATCGGCGGTTCCGTGGCTGCTGCACCGATGATCCTGCAGGTGGGCGCGGACATGGGGATCGCGCTTCCGCCGCTGCCGGGCCTCCCCGCTCCGGTCGCGGCAGCGCCGGCGGTCGCCGCGCCGCCGGTTGCGCCCGGGCCCTCGACGCCCAACGGGCGTGGAGGCGAACCGGGTGTCGCCGGAGTCGGAGGCGCCGCGGTGGGCGTCAATGCCGCCATCGTGATGACCGGCTCGCTGGGTGACTACGAAGTGGCGCTGCCGGACGGTGTCACGTTGCCACCAATGCCGTTCATTCGGTGAGTTATCTGAGAGAAGGCCCGCCCCGGGAGCATTCGCCCGGGGCGGGCCTTCCGCCATCTCGGGAGGGCGTGAGGCGCGTACCCTGAGAGAAATCTCACAAGGTGGACTCAGCTTCCCATGTCAGGGGCCACAGTTTGACTTTCCCGATTTGTGTGCTGCGCCCCTTCTGCCCATATTATTTCCGAGCCAGAGCACTTCGGTCCTCTGAGTACGGGTGCTCCAGACACCACGGAGTCCGCCCGTCGACAAGCGAAGGCGAATACATGATGACGACTCCCGGCCCCAAGAGCCTGTACCGCCCTGAATACGAACACGACTCGTGTGGCGTCGCGTTCGTTGTGGATATGTACGGACGCAAGTCCCGGGACATCGTCGAGAAGGCGATCGCCGCACTGGTGAACCTCGAGCACCGCGGCGCCGTTGGCGCCGAGGCCAACACCGGTGACGGCACGGGCTTGTTGATCCAGGTACCGGACTTGTTCCTCCGCGAAGTGATGCGTGAGGAGCAGAACGTAGAACTGCCTGAGGCCGGTGCATATGCCACCGGCCTTTGTTTTCTCCCCCAGTCCCGCATGCTCGCGATGGACGCCATGCGGATGGTGGAGCGGATCGCCGCCGAACAGGGCGTGTCCGTGATCGGGTGGCGTGAGGTACCGGTCGACGACTCCACGGTCGGCGCGATCTCACGCGACGCGCAGCCCAGCATCCACCAGATCTTCGTCAAGGCCGCCGGCCCCGGAGGGGCGCTGCTCACCGAGCTGGACCTCGAGCGCAAGTGCTTCGTCGTGCGCAAGCGCTGCGAGCACGAGCTGGGCTCCAAGGGGCCGGGCAAGGGTGACCTCGGCTCGGAGACCGTGTACTTCCCGTCCCTGAGCCCTCGCACCTTCGTCTACAAGGGCATGCTCACCGAGAAGCAGCTCCCGGAGTTCTACCTGGATCTCCAGGACGAGCGTGTGGAGTCCGCCCTGGGCATCGTCCACTCCCGCTTCTCCACCAACACGTTCCCGGCATGGCCGCTGGCCCACCCCTTCCGCTACGTCGCCCACAACGGTGAGATCAACACCGCCCGCGGTAACGAGAACTGGATGCGGGCCCGCGAGTCACTCATGTCCAGCGAGCACATCGAGGACCTGTCGGCGGCACTGCCCATCTGCACCCCGGGCGGCTCCGACACCGCGCGCTTCGACGAGGCGCTGGAACTGTTGACGCTGGCAGGGCGCACCCTGCCCCACGCCGTGCTGATGATGGTCCCCGAGGCGTGGGAGCGCCACGAGACGATGGACCCGGCCAAGCGGACGTTCTACGAGTACCACGCCTCCCTCATGGAGGCATGGGACGGACCGGCGTCGATCACGTTCACCGACGGCACCGTGATCGGCGCCGTGCTCGACCGCAACGGTCTGCGCCCGTCCCGGATCTGGGTCACCGACGACGGGCTCGTCGTCATGGCCTCCGAGGTCGGCGTCCTCGACATCCCCCAGGACAAGGTCGTCACCAAGACCCGCCTGCGCCCGGGCCGGATGTTTCTGGTCGATACCGCCCAGGGGCGGATCATCGACGACGAGGAGATCAAGACCGAGCTGGCCGCCGAGCACCCGTACCAGCAGTGGCTCGACGAGGGCATGGTCCGACTCGGGGATCTCCCGCAGGTCGACCACCCGTACATGCCGCACGAGCGTGTCGTGCTGAGGCAGCGGGTCTTCGGATTCACCGAGGAGGAGCTCCGGATCCTCGTCTCGCCGATGGCCGGGGCGGGTGCGGAGGCGATCGGATCGATGGGCACCGACACGCCGCTGCCGGTCCTGTCGGAGCGCTCACGGATGCTGTTCGACTACTTCGCGCAGCGCTTCGCCCAGGTCACCAACCCGCCGCTGGACGCGATCCGCGAGGAGCTCGTCACCAGCTACGGTGTGACGCTCGGCCCCGAGGGCGATCTCATCCACCCGGGCCCGGAGTCGTGCCGCCAGATCCGCCTGGACAACCCGATCCTCGGCAACGACGAGCTGTCGACGCTGATGGCGGCCGGCGAGACCCGTCCCGGTCTGCGATCGGTGGTCGTCCGCGGCCTGTACAACGTCGCTCACGGCGGCCGCGGCCTGCGCATCGCCCTGGAACGGATCCGTCGCGAGATCTCCCACGCCATCGAGGATGGTGCCACGATCATCGTGCTGTCGGATCGTGAGTCGGATGAGCGCAACGCGCCGATTCCGTCGCTGCTCCTCACCTCGGCCGTGCACCACCACCTCGTCCGCGAGAAGACCCGTACCCGGGTCAGCCTCGTGGTCGAATCCGGAGACGCCCGCGAGGTCCACCACATGGCGGTCCTCTTTGGGTACGGCGCCGAGGCGATCAACCCGTACATGGCGTTCGAGTCCATCGACGAGCTCGTCAAGACCGGTCACCTCACCGGGGTGGACACCCCCGCGGCCTGCGCCAATTACCGCAAGGCCGCCGCGAAGGGCGTGCTCAAGGTGATGTCCAAGATGGGCATCTCGACCCTGGCCTCGTACACGGGTGCGCAGCTCTTCGACATCACGGGGCTCTCGCAGGAGTTGTGCGACGAGTACTTCACCGGCTCGATCAGCCCCATCGACGGCATCGGGCTCGACGAGATCGCCGAGGACGTGGCCCGTCGCCACCGCTTCGCGTTCCTGCCGCGGCCGGAGGAGGCCGCGCACCGCGAGCTCGAGATCGGCGGGGAGTACCAGTGGCGCCGGGAAGGCGAGTACCACCTGTTCAACCCGGACACGGTGTTCAAGCTCCAGCACTCCACGCGCTCCGGTCGCTACGAGATCTTCAAGGAGTACACCCAGCTCGTCGACGACCAGTCGGAACGTCTGGCCACCCTCCGCGGCCTGTTCGAGCTGAAGGGGACCCGTCCCCCGGTGCCGATCGAGGAGGTCGAGCCCGTCTCGGAGATCGTCAAGCGGTTCTCCACGGGCGCGATGAGCTACGGCTCCATCTCGGCCGAGGCCCACGAGACGCTGGCGATCGCCATGAACCGTCTCCACGCCCGGTCCAACTCGGGCGAGGGCGGCGAGTCGATCGACCGCTTCAGCCCCGACCCCAACGGTGACTGGCGCCGGTCGGCCATCAAGCAGGTGGCCTCAGGCCGGTTCGGTGTGACCAGCAACTACCTGGCCAACTGCACCGATATCCAGATTAAGATGGCCCAGGGCGCCAAGCCGGGCGAGGGCGGCCAGCTCCCGCCGGGGAAGGTCTACCCGTGGGTCGCCGAGGTTCGTGGCTCGACCCCGGGCGTCGGGCTGATCTCGCCGCCGCCGCACCACGACATCTACTCGATCGAGGACCTGGCGCAGCTCATCTACGATCTGAAGAACGCCAACCCCGAGGCCCGGATCCACGTCAAGCTCGTGGCCGAGCAGGGTGTGGGCACCGTCGCGACGGGTGTGTCCAAGACGCACGCCGACGTGGTGCTCATCTCCGGCCACGACGGTGGCACCGGCGCGTCTCCGCTGACCTCGCTCAAGCATGCGGGCGGCCCGTGGGAGCTGGGTCTCGCCGAGACCCAGCAGACCCTGCTGGTCAACGGCCTGCGGGATCGGATCGTCGTCCAGGTCGACGGGCAGCTCAAGACCGGGCGCGACGTCATCGTCGCGGCGCTGCTCGGCGGCGAGGAGTTCGGATTCGCGACGGCTCCGCTCGTCGTGGCCGGCTGCGTGATGATGCGCGTGTGCCATCTCGACACCTGCCCCGTCGGTGTCGCCACCCAGAACCCGATCCTGCGCGAGCGGTTCAACGGCAAGGCCGAGTACGTGGTGAACTTCATGGAGTTCATCGCCGAGGAGGTGCGCGAGTACCTCGCCGAGCTCGGGTTCCGTTCGCTGGACGAGGCGATCGGACACTCCGAATGCCTCGACAAGTCGCGGGCGTTCGCCCACAACAAGCGGGTCGCCAAGCTCGACCTGGCGCCGATCTTCGCCCAGGCGGAGTCCCCGTTCATGCACCAGGACCTGCGGAACACCAAGTCGCAGGACCACAAGCTCGAGGGCGTCATCGACCGCCGGCTCATCGAGGACAGCCGCTCCGTGATCGCTGATCCCGCGACGGGGCCGTTCGCGGGCAGCTACCCGATCTGCAACGTGAACCGCTCGGTGGGCACCATGCTCAGCCACGAGATCTCCAAGGCGCACGGTGGTGCCGGGCTCCCGGAGGGATCGATCGACCTGAGCTTCACGGGGTCCGCCGGCAACTCGCTCGGGGCGTTCCTCGCCTCCGGCGTGACCGTGCGGGTGTTCGGTGACGCCAACGACTACGTGGGCAAGGGACTGTCCGGGGGACGCATCGTCGTCCGCCCGGCGGAGGACGCCGCCCCCGATTTCGCGGCCGAGAACAACATCATCGCCGGCAACGTGATCTGCTACGGCGCCACCGCCGGCGAGGTATTCCTCCGCGGCATCGTGGGCGAGCGCTTCTGCGTGCGCAACTCGGGCGTCACCGCGGTGGTGGAGGGCGTGGGCGACCACGCCTGTGAGTACATGACGGGTGGACGCGTCGTCGTGCTGGGGGAGACGGGACGCAACGTCGCGGCCGGCATGTCCGGTGGCGTCGCCTACTTCTACGACCCGCAGGGCGTCCTGCCCGAGAACCTCAACGTGGAGCTCGTCGACACCGACGAGCTGACCAGCGAGGACGTGGAATTCCTCCGCGGCATCGTGGAGCGGCACGTGGAGGAGACCGATTCGGCCCGGGGCCGGGAGATCCTCGGTGGTTGGGCCCAGAACGTGAATCATTTCGCCAAGGTCATGCCGCGCGACTACAAGCGCGTGCTGCTGGCCATCGAGCAGGCGGAGAAGGACGGACGCAACGTGGACGAGGCGATCATGGAGGCCGCAAATGGCTGACCCGAAGGGCTTTCTCAAGCACACAGAGCGGGAGCTGCCCGAACGCCGCCCCGTCGACCTGCGCATCATGGACTGGAAGGAGGTCTACGAGTCGACGACCCTCCCGGAGGATCACCTGAAGACCCAGGCCTCCCGCTGCATGAGCTGCGGTGTGCCGTTCTGCCACCAGGGGTGTCCGCTGGGCAACATCATTCCCGAGTGGAATGACCTGGTGCACCGCGGGAAGTGGGACGCGGCGGTCGACCGTCTGCACGCGACCAACAACTTCCCTGAGTTCACCGGCCGGCTCTGCCCCGCGCCGTGTGAGGGCTCCTGCGTCCTGGGGATCAACCAGCCGCCCGTGACGATCAAGCAGATCGAGGTGGAGATCGCCGAGGCCGCGTGGGCCGACGGCGGCATGGCACCGGTGATCCCGTCGTTCCGTACGGGGCAGACCGTCGCGGTCGTGGGTTCGGGCCCGGCGGGTCTGGCCGCCGCGCAGCAGCTCACGCGCGCCGGACACTCCGTCACGGTGTTCGAGCGTGATGACCGCATCGGTGGACTCATGCGCTACGGGATCCCCGAGTTCAAGATGGAGAAGGCGGTCCTCGACCGGCGTCTCGCGCAGATGGAGGCCGAGGGAACGGTCTTCCGTTCCGGGGTCAACGTCGGCGAGGACATCACGGCGTCGCAGCTGCGGGAGCAGTTCGACGCGGTGGTGCTGAGCGGCGGCGCCACCATGAGGCGGGACCTGCCCGTGCCCGGCCGTGAGCTGGAGGGCATCCATCAGGCCATGGACTACCTGCCCCTGGCCAACAAGGCCGCGGTCGGCGACCCGGTGGTGGATGCCGACGGGTTGCCCGCCATCCACGCGCGGGACAAGCACGTCATCATCATCGGTGGCGGCGACACCGGCGCGGACTGCCTCGGCACGGCGACCCGTCAGGGGGCCAGGTCGGTCAAGAGTTTCGAGATCATGCCCCGCCCGCCGGCGACGCGTGCGGCCTCGACCCCGTGGCCGATGTACCCGCTGATGTTCCGCACGGCCTCCGCCCACGAGGAGAACGGTGAGCGCGTCTACGGCGTGTCCACCGCCGAGTTCGTGGGGGAGAACGGGCACGTCACCGCCCTCAAGGGTTCCGAGGTGAGGATGGTGGACGGGCGCTTCGAGCCCGTTCCCGGTACGGACTTCGAGTACCCGGCGGATCTGGTGCTGTTGGCGATGGGCTTCACGGGTGCCCAGAAGGCCGGACTCTGTTCCGACCTGGGGGTGGACTTCACCGACCGCGGAAACGTGGACCGTGACGGCACCTACGCGACCAATGTCGACGGCGTGTTCGTGGCCGGCGACATGGGCCGCGGGCAGTCGCTCATCGTGTGGGCCATCGCGGAGGGGCGCGCCGCCGCCGCCTCGGTGGATCGCTTCCTCATGGGGGAGACGGCGCTGCCGGAGCCGGTCCGACCGACGGACGTGGCACAGCGCTGAGATCCGCCGTGGCGCCTGACCTTAATGGAACCTAAGATCAGGTCTATTCTGATATCAGGCCGCCCGGCCTTCGTCTCGGAAGGCATCCATGGTCCGCCGTCGCCCCGCCAGCATGATCGCCGCGCTCTGCGCTGCGGTCGTCCTGGGCGGGGCGCCAGTGGCCCCGGCCCAGCTGCCGGGACCGGGCGCCCAGCTCCCGGGACCGGGCGGCCGGGCCGTGGTGACGGACCTGCCCGTGCTGAGCGAGTTGCCACCACTGCCGTCCAGGGGCGAGTCCCCCGACGTGGACGAGCAGGAGGTCGACGACGCCTCGGGCATGTCGGGCGTGCAGATCATCGCGCTGGCGTTGGCCGCTGCGGCACTGGTGGCCGGCGGGACGGGGCTGGCCCTGGTGACGCGACGCGGCCGCGGGGACCTGCCCGGCGATCAGCCCGCGAGGACGGGTCCGCTCGCGTGACGGCGCGCCCGATAGGCTCGGGCGTATGAGCCGCCACATCGCAGGACGAGGACGGACCGGCCGGGTGACACCCCCGCCGGCCGGTCCACCCGTCGACGACGTCGAATGCGACCTGAGCAGCAAGCTGACGCTGGGGCAGTTCCTCAAGCTGGCATCACTGCTCGATTCGGGTGCCGAGGCCAAGGACGCGGTCACCTCCGGCGCCGTGAGCGTCAACGACGAGGTGGACACCCGTCGCGGTCGCGGTCTGGTCGACGGCGACGTGGTGGAGATCGGGGGCCGCGCAGCCCGGGTGGTCGCGCGCGACGGACGGGGAGAGGCCTGATGGCGGACGAGACGCGGCGGACGATCCAGGCTCCGGTCGTGTTGCACGATGATGACCCCGGCGCCAGGCGCTACGCCACCTGGCTCGCCGAGGAATTCGACACCCGGGCCACCCATCACGACTCCGTGGACCCGGCCGAACTCGTCGTCGCCGGGACGGTCGTCCTCGTCACCGGGATGCGGGCGGCTGGCGGGCTGGGTGGTTCGGCGTTCATCCGCGACAACTGGGAGGCGCTCGTCGAGGCCGGGCGCCGGGTCGCGGTCGTCATGGTGGGCCCGACCCCGGTCACCGATGACGCCCGGATCGAGCTCATGTCGAGTGAGTTCTCGGGCGATCAGCTCCGCGATCTCAAGCTCTTCCAGTTGCGGGGCGTGGTCACCCCGGACCAGCTGGGATTCCGGCAGCGGCTGGGCGTGAAGACCGCTCTCGCGGCGCTGCGTCGCAAATCCGAGCGCACCCCGGAGGAGGAGTCCATGCTCGAGTTGGGTGGGCTGGACCTCACCGACCGGGTCTCACTCGGGCCTCTGCTGCGCTGGATCCGCCGCGAGGCCTGATCGACCGAGCAGGCCGGGACGCCGCGTCGCGCGCCGCCCGGGTGTGACCCCCGATACCATCTCCCGGGTGAGACCCCGCCGTGGGGCGGGGCGACGACCCGGAGGATCCCGATGCGCACGACCACCCTCGCCGCGACCGTCTCGGCACTCGCCGCCACCGCGCTGCTGACCGGTGCCGGCACGGCGACGGCACAGCAGATCGATCGCGTGGATCCGATGGATCCGGACGCCGCCGCCGGATGCCTGTACATCACGACCCACACCGACGCTCTGCGGTGCATGAACCTCGAGCCCGCGGCCGCGGCCGTCTCCACTCTCAGCCTCGGCTACGGGTCGCTCGGGACCGGCTCGTTGACGGACCTGCTCACCGGGCTCATCAACGCCGGTTCGGTCATCCTGTCGGTGGAGCTGCCCAACGCGACGGGCTCCTATGCGCCTGGGTCCCTGGGCAGCTACGGTCCCGAGGCCTCGATCGGCGACGTGCTCACCATCCCGGTCGCGAGCCTCGGGGGAGCCTCCTGAGCGACCCCGCCCGCGGGCACACCCCGCAGGCGCTCGGGCGGGTGCGACGAACGACCCGGTCGGGTCAGCGCACCACGATCCCGTCGGAGTCGGCGTAGAGCGTGTCACCGGGGACGAAGTCGACCCCGCCGAAGCTCACGGTCACGTCGCGTTCGCCGTCGCCGGTCTTGCTGGACTTGCGCGGGTTCGTGCCCAGGGCCTTGCATCCGAAGTCCATGCCGCCCACGACCGCCGAGTCTCGGATGGCGCCGTTGACCACGACCCCGGCCCAGCCGTGGGAACGGCCGAGCTCGGCGATGAGGTCTCCCACCAGCGCGGTGTGGAGGCTGCCACCGCCGTCGATCACCAGGACCCGGCCCTCGCCGGGCTCGCCGAGCACACTCTTGAGCAGCGCGTTGTCCTGGAAGCACCGGACGGTCGAGACGGGGCCGAAGAACTCCGTCCGGCCACCGAGGTCGCGGAACTGGGTGTCACAGCTGCGGACGTCCTCGCCGATCTCGTCGACGAGGTCTGCGGTGTGGACGAATCCGGCGGGGGTGTCGGTCATGCGGGGCCTCCTGGGGCGTGGTCTGGTCATGGCAACGCTATCCGGCCGCGCTCCCGCGGGGGAGCCCGCCGTGGGGGACAATGTCGGGTGAAGGGTGCCCCGCCATCGTCCGAGAACCCGGAAGGAGCCACCCGTGGCCCAGTACGAACTCCTGATCCACGCCCGGCGCGCGGTCATCGACGATCGCATCCAACAGGCGGCGGTCACGGTGGACGGGGGAGTGATCTCGTCGGTGCGGACGGGGTCGGAGGCGCGGGACATCGGTCTGGCGGGCGACCACACGATCGCGCTCGGTGATGACGTGGTCCTCATGCCGGGACTCGTCGACCCGCACGTCAGTACCGAGGACGTCGCGGTGGGCACGCGTTCGGCGGCTCAGGGCGGGATCACCTCGGTGATCGACTACGGAACCGACGGCGACCCGGTCGCGATCACCCCCGAGGACGTGGACCGCTGGAGACAGGACGTGACCGGCGAGTCCACGGTGGACGTCGGCCTGTGGGGCGCGGCGGTTCCGGGGAATCTCGGCGGGCTCGGGACGTTGCTGGATCGTGGCGTGTTCGGGGTGTCGGCGGTGGCCGCCGGCAAGGGTGTCGCCGGTGCGCCGACCCTGGATTCCGCACAGGTGGTGGCGGCCGCCGAGGAGGTCGCGGAGGCCGGCGGGCTGTTCGCGGTGGACGCCGGGGTGGACGATCTGCCCGGGCTTCTCGAGGTCTGCCGGCGCACGGGTGGCCGGTTGCACGTCCGGGCGGTGTCCGACCACGAGGAACTGCCCCTGCTGCGCGAGGCCAGGGCGGACGGGCTGGCCGTGACCGCCTCCACCAGCCCGCACATGCTGGCGCTGGTCTCCGAGGTCACCCACGGCGGCGCTGCGGTCGCGCGGCTCGACCCGCCGATCCGGGACGCCGCCAACCGCGAGTTGCTGTGGGAGGCGTTGCGCGACGGCACGATCGACGCCGTGGCCTCGGCCCGCCTCGGGCTGTCGGTCGTGTGGACCGAGGCCCGTCGCCGGGGATTCGATCTCGCTGATGTCGCCGGGTGGATGGCCACGCGCACCGCCGGGGTCGTGGGCCTGCGGGACCGCGGTGAGATCCGGGTCGGCCTGCGCGCGGACCTCGCCGCGGTCGCCGACGACGACGCGTTCGTCGTCCTGCCCGGGACCCGTGAGCTGGGCTCTGCGGACTCGGTGTACGCCCAGCGTGCCCTGGCGGGCGTGGTGCGGTGGACGATGCGGGGCGGAACGGTGATCGACCCCCGTGCCCTCGCCCTCGGGACTGTCCTGACCCGACAGACGAAGTGAACCCCACAGTGGTAGGTCTCGACCTGTCCTTCCCGGCAGGGGTCACCTCGGGCCTGCTCATCACCGAGTACGTCATCAAGATCCTCGCGCTGGGGATGGTCCCCGAGAACCGGCAGCCGTCGTCGTCGCAGGCGTGGCTGCTCGCCATCCTCTTCATCCCGGTGGTGGGGGTGCCGTTGTTCCTCCTGCTGGGCAATCCCTACATCACCGGGCGACGGCACCTCATCCAGGCCGAGGCGAACCATCTCTATGCCAGGGCGCTCGAGAAGCGGCCCACCGTTCCCGACGGAGTGCGCGTGGGGCCCGGGGTGCGGACCATCCTGGAGATGAACCGGACCCTCACCGCGATGCCCGCCATGTCCGGGGACTTCATCGGCCTGCATTCGGACTACACGCGGTCGTTGGCGGCGATGACCGAGGCGGTCCGTGCCGCCCGGGACCACGTGCACATCGAGTTCTACGCGCAGTCGTGGGACTCCGAGACCGACGAGTTCTTCACCGCCGCGGTCGAGGCCGCCGATCGGGGGGTCGTGGTCCGGGTGCTGGTCGACCACCTCGGGTCACTGCGCTACCGGGGGTTCACGAAGCTCCGGAAGCGGCTGCGGCGGACCCCGGTGGAGTTCCACCTGATGCTGCCGGTGAACCCGTTCCGCGGCCGGTTCAGGCGGCCGGACCTACGCAATCACCGCAAGATGCTCATCGTGGACGGGGTGCACGGGTTCATCGGGTCGCAGAACCTCATCGAGCGCCACTACGGCAGTTCACGCAACGCCCGGCTCGGCCGCGAGTGGGTCGATCTGATGATGGAGGTCCGCGGAGAGATCGTCCAGGCGATGGACAGCGTGTTCGCCGTGGACTGGTATTCCGAGTCCGGCGAGGTGATCGGCACGCTGGAGGACGTGGCGCAGGGCGCACCACTGGCGCCCGGACGCAAGGGCGGGGATCCCACGGCGGGCGACCCGGTGAGCGCGTTCCAGCTGGTCCCGTCCGGCCCGGGGTACAGGACGCAGCCCGGGCTGCGGATGTTCACCCAGCTCATCGGCCAGGCACGGAAGCGGGTGCGGATCGTCAGCCCGTACTTCGTGCCGGACGACGCTCTCCTGCACGCCATCACGTCGGCGTCGTTCCGCGGGGTGGGGGTGGAGTTGTTCGTCCCCGAACACGCCGACCAGTTCCTCGTCCACCACGCCCAGCGGTCCTACTACCGCGCGCTGCTCGAGGCCGGGGTGGTGATCCACCGCTTCCGCTCCCCGGCGGTCCTGCACACCAAGACGGTGCTGATCGACGACTACGCCGGGATCGTGGGCTCGAGCAACATGGACCAGCGCTCGTTCAACCTCAACTTCGAGATCAGTCTGCTGGTCCTGGGCGGCGAGGCGGTCGCGGAGCTCAACGACGTGGTGGACTCCTACGTCGAGGACTGCACCACGTTGGGGATCGAGACGTGGATGAGCCGCCCGTGGCCGGGGCGGTACGTCGACAACGTCGCACGTCTCACCTCCGCGCTGCAGTAGGCCGGGTCCGGCGGCGGATCGGGTCCGGCCGGACAGCCGGCGCTACAGGCGGGCGGCACCGCAGTAGTACGCTCAGCGTGCGCGGGTCGCACAGGCCCGCCCCTGCGACGAGAGGCTGTGCCCGATGCCCCAGACCCGTGGTTCCGGAGTCCGGACCAGGCGCCTCGGCGCCGCCGTCACGACCGCCGTGGTGGCGGTCGTCGCGGTCCCCGCCGTGGCGTACGCGCAGGAGGACTCGGGGTCGGGTTCAGCGCTGCCCGCCGAGACGGGCAACAGCAGTGTGGACCAGCTGGTCGGCCAGTTGCCCGAGGAGATCGTCATCGGCGGTGGGGCGCTCGGGTCCGAGGGGCTGCGCGAGACGGGCAGCGCCCCGGTGGCGGACGCCGGACTGTCCCTGGGGCAGACCCTCGGTTCGGTGGCGCCGCTCGAGGCACTGGGGTCGGCCGGCGGGTCCGCGGCGGCATCCGTGGCGTCCTCGGGGAGCCTGCCGGGCTCCGTCTACGCCAATCCGACCGGGTCGATCGGGTCGGGCACCATCGGGCTGGGATCGATCGCAATCCCCGAGTACATCTTCCCCGTGTTGAGCCTGCAGTTCGCGGGTGGTTTCTTCACGGCGCTGGGGGAGCGGCAGCAGGCCGGCGAGCTCTATCCGCACGAGTTGGACTTCTGGCACGGGCTGGTCGAGGGCTCGGCCGAGGGCGGCGCGCTGCTCACCGACGCCGCGGACGCCGCCGGCACCGAGCTGCCCGGCGCGCTGGCGGGGAGTATCGAGGCGGTCCAGATCGCCGCGCTGCAGGATCCGTATGAGGACAACGAGCGCCGTCGCGCCGAGGCCGAGGCGGCGGCCGCCGACGGTGGGCAGGACGCGACGGACGAGGTCGACGACGACGAGGTTGACGACGACGAGGCAGACATCTCCCCGGTCGGCGCGAACGGTCCCGCCGGGGACACGCAGGGCGGAACCGGCGGAGTGGGCGCGACCCTCGGCGCCGCGGCCGCGCCTGCCGCCATCGCCACGACCGCGGGGAATGCCGCCGCAGGACCCGGCGAGCAGTCGGCCCCCGCCGAGCTGTCTGCCCCCGCGGAGCTGGCCGTGACCGGCGTGGGGACCACCGCGCTGGTCGGCGTCGCCGCCGGGACGATTCTGCTGGGCGGGTTGCTGCTGGCCTTCGCCCGCCGGCGCGCGTAGGGGCCCGGGCTCGTCGTCGTCCCCTCCACGCGGGCCCGGGCAAATCGTTGCGGGGCCACTCGGAAGGCCGGGCGGTAGGCCGCGCCGCCAGCGGTTACCCGCGGGCGGTCACCCCTGCGGACTCACCCCTGACCACTCACCCCTGCGCACTCATCTCCCGGCAGCGGTCCCACAGTGCGGCGGCGACCTCGCGGTCGTGCGAGGCCTTGGTGGAGTTCACGGTCGTCGGGTACCCGGTGAGCTCGCCGGGGCCGTCGGGGCCGATGTACGCGCCGCCCGCGACGGACTCCACGGTCGCGGCGTAGAGCTGCGGCAGGGCCCCACGCTCGGCCGGTTGCACGAGGAACGGGATCTTCTCCACGCCCTTCATCAGCAGGTCCTGCACGCGGCTGCCGCTGCGGTACTGCAGATTGGTCGCCGAATAACCGGGGTGCGCGGCCACCGCCCTCAGCGACGACCCCGCGGCCTCGAGGCGACGCTGCTGCTCGTAGGCGAGCATGACGCAGGCCAGCTTGGAGGCGGCGTACACCGGCATCGGGGCGTAGCGGCGACGGGTCCAGTCCAGGTCGTCGGGGTCCACCGTGCCGAAGCGGTGCATCATCGAGCCCAGCCACACCACACGGTCGGTGAGCGCCGGCGCGACGTGCTCGGTGAGCGCGAAGTGGCCGAGGACGTTGACGCCGAACTGCATCTCGTGGCCCTGCGCGGTGCGCGACCGTGGGATGTTCATCAGCCCCGCGTTATTGATGAGCACGTCGGGCGAGCGGCCCGCGAGCAGCTCACCCGCCGCGTGCACGGACTCGAGGTCGGCCAGGTCGAGTTCGACGACCTCGGCGCGGTCCGGGTGCGCGAGCCCCGCGCGGGCCGTCTCGGCGCGGCCCGTGTCACGGCAGGCCATGATCACGCGGGCGCCCGCGTCGGTCAGCGCGCGGGTGGACTGCAGGCCCAGCCCGGAGTTCGCCCCGGTGACCACGAAGGTCCGGCCGGTCTGGTCAGGGATGTCGGCGGTGGTCCATCGGCTCATGCGGGCCAGGGTACGTCCGCCGTCCGACATCGCCCACCGGCTCATGCGGGGCAGTTCACTCCCAGGTGGCGGTGTCCGGGTCGACGCCGTGCGCCCGGGCGTTGGCCTCGACGGCGGCGACCAGCCACTGAGTCAGGCCCGGCTCGTGCACGTCGTACGTCTCGGCGAAGCGTGGGTCCTCGACGTACATCCGCGCCAGGCAGACCTGCATCGCATGCGTGCAGTCGTAGAACCGCCCGATCGATGCGCGGTGGCGCTCGGCCAGCTCCGCGGCCTCCGGCGCCCCCGGGTCCATGCCGGCACGCTTGGCGGCGGCGAGGTCGACGTTGAGCGCGTCGCCCTCGGCCTTGACCTGCTTCCAGTCCTCCCTGGACATGCGCGCCGTGCGTTCCTGCGACTGCGCCCACTGCGGGGTGTCGCCCCAGCGGTGCTCGGCCTCCTCCTGGTACTCCTCCTTCCAGTCCGTGCCGAAGATCTCGGCCCTGTCCTGAGGGGTCAGTGGTGCGTTCATATCGATCGCCTCCTTCATGCGGTCGACTGCGGAGACCATCTCCTGCAGGTGCGAGATGCGTCCGACCAGCAGCTCCCGCTGGCGGGTCAGGTGAGCCAGGGCGTCGGCCTCCGGGTCATCGAGCAGGTCCCCGATCTCCGCGAGTGGGAAGCCCAGCTCGCGGTAGACCAGGATCCGGTGGAGGCGGGCGACGTCGTCGTCGTCATACACCCGGTAGTCCGACCACGTCCTGCCGCTCGCCGGCGCCAACCCGATCCGGTCCCAGTGGTGCAGGGTCCGGACGCTCACCCCGACCAGCGCGGCGACCGCTCCCACGGTGAGCCCGTCTCTCGTCGTCATGTCTCCAGCATCTCTCACATCCACGAGCGTGGGGCCTGACGCGATGTCAGGGTCAAGCCCGGGTTTCCGCGACCGGCGGGCGAAGAACGGTGGCAGGCGGTACCGCTCTTCCTTACCCGCCGGTAGCCTCGGTGCCATGAGCCGACCCGCGCCCCATGTGTACGACCGTCTCCGCGACCTCGTCGCGATCCCCGAATTCCGGGCCGATCCCTCAAGCCGCCCGTCGGCGATGATCACCGAGGTCTTCACCGGCGAACCACTCGCGGAGATCCCCGCCGGCACCGCCGACGATGTCACCGCCGCCGTCGAGCGGGCCCGGGCCGCGCAGGTCGCGTGGGCCGAACGCGATGTCGCCGACCGGGTCGCCGTCATCACCCGCTTCGCCAAGCAGATCATGCGCAACCGCGGCGAACTCATGGACATCGTGCAGGCAGAGACCGGCAAGAGCCGCGCCTCCGCACAGGAGGAGGTGCTGGACTGCCTCATCACCGCGCGTCACTACGCCCGGACCGCGCCCGGGCTGCTCGCCCCCAAGCGCGTCCAGGGCATGCTGCCGGGACTGACCAAGGCCGTGGTGCGCCGCCAGCCCAAGGGCGTCGTGGGCGTGATCGCCCCGTGGAACTACCCGCTCAACCTCGCCGCCACCGACGCGCTGGCCGCCCTGCTCGCGGGCAACGCCGTGGTGATCAAGCCCGCGTCCATCACGCCGTTCTGTGCCCTCGCCGCCGCCGACATGCTCTACCGGGCGGGGCTGCCGCGCGACCTGTTCCAGGTGGTGCCCGGTTCGGGCGGGACCGTCGGCGGCGCGATCGTCGGATGCGTGGACTACCTCATGTTCACCGGCTCCACCGCGACCGGCCGCACGCTGGGCCGCCAGTGCGGCGAGCGCCTGATCGGCTTCTCGGCCGAACTCGGCGGGAAGAACGCCATGATCGTGACCGAGGGTGCCGACCTCGACGAGGTGGCCGAGGTCGCCACGCGCGCGTTCTTCTCCAACTCGGGTCAGCTGTGCATCTCGGTCGAGCGGGTCTACGTGGAGCGCTCGGTCGCGCCGCAGCTCATCGAGAAGCTCACCGCGCGTGTGCAGTCCATGAGCGTGGGGCCCGGCTACGACTTCGAGGCCGAGATGGGCAGCCTCATCTCCCGTGACCAGCTGGACACCGTCTCCGCACACGTCGACGACGCGGTGGCCAAGGGCGCGCGCGTCCTGGCCGGCGGACGCGCCCGGCCGGACCTGGGCCCGCTGTTCTACGAGCCGACCCTGCTCACCGACGTGCCCTCCGGCGCGACCTGCTACGGCGAGGAGACCTTCGGCCCGGTCGTGTCGATCTACCCGGTCGACTCGGTCGAGGAGGCGATCGCCGAGGCCAACGACACCGAGTACGGGCTCAACTCGTCGGTGTTCGCGGGGTCCGACTCCGAGGGCGAGCAGATCGCGGCGCGCCTGCGGACCGGCACCGTCAACGTCGGCGAGGGCTACGTCGCGGGCTGGGGCTCCGTCGCGGGCCCGATGGGCGGCATGGGCGCCTCCGGTGTGGGCCGACGCCACGGCGACGAGGGACTGCTCAAGTACACCGAGGCGCAGACGATCGCCACTCAGCGCGTCGTGCACATGGGCGGGCCGTCGTTCCTGCCCCGCACGCGGTGGCAGCAGTTGCTCGCGCCCGCCACCGACGCCATGCGCTTCCTGCCGGGGCGGTAGGCGGGAGCTCGCGCGGGTGGCCGGGCCCGCGCGAGTGGCGGGGGCCCGCGGCCGCCCCGGCCCGCCTCGTGCTGCCGCCGCGGCCCGACTCGTGATACGGCCGCTCGATCTCGTCATACAGCCGCGTCCGGGCATGGCGTCTCGCGCGCCCCGAGGGGCAGGCCAGACGCCACGCGCGGACGCGGGTGTGGCTGACGTGTACAGGCGCGGGAGCGAGACGCCGGGCGGGGGAGCGGCTGCACCGCTCGCCGCTCGGCGTGCCCGCCCGTCAGTTACCGCGGCGCAGCAGCACGAACGCGCCACCGATGAGCAGGATCGCCAGTCCGCCGACGACCCAGATCGCGGGGCTGACGCCGGTGTCCTCGCCCGAGGTCTCATCGGCGACGCCCGCCTCGTCGCCGGCCCCGGTGTCGGACCCGCCCGCCGGGGAGGCGTCTCCACCGGCCGCGGGCTGCGAGCCGGACTCCGAGCCGGGCTCCCCGCCGGCCGCGGGCTGCGAGCCGGACTCTGCGCCGGCCTCCGCGCCGCCGCCCCCGCCCGTCACGGTGAAGACCGACGATCCGCTCACCACGTGCCCGTCGGACGAGGTCACCCGGTAGCCGACCGTGTAGGCGCCGGTCCCGAGATCATCGACGTCGACCGTGACGGTCTCGCCCGCCACCGAGGGGTCGCCTACGACCCGGGTGGCCCGGTCGTCCCCGGCGGTGACGGCGACGGAGGCGAAGCTCTGGTTGATCTCCTCGTTGAAGGTCAGGACGATCTCGTCGGGCGGGGTGTCCAGCTCGGAGCCGTCCTCCGGGTCGATGGAGACCAACACCGAGTGGGCGCCGGCGACCGGTGCGAGCACCACCGCGGGAGCGGCCGCGCCGCCGACCAGGGCGGTAGCGACCGCGACGGACGCCAGCCGCCCCCGGAGCGCCGTCACGCCTTGACGCCCAGGCGGGCGAAGATGTCCTTGTTGATGCGGTCGAGCTCGCCGGAGATCGACGAGTGGATCTCGCGCCGCTGCGCGGTGGGCGTGGTCTCGGCGGTCTCGACCGCTGTCCGCAGGTCCGTGAGCCTGGCCCGGGTGGAGGAGATGAAGTCCTTGACCTCACGCTCGCTCCCGCGGCTCACGTCGAGCTGGTCGAGGGTCTGCTCGAGGCGGACGATGCGTACACCGAGGGCGGCGCCGGGGCCGGTGGCGTTGATGCCGGCGGCCTCGAGGTCCACGCCTCCGGGGCCGGAGGGCTTGCCGGCCGATCCCTGCACGTTGGAGACGGCCTTGTAGACCATCGGCAGCAGCACCGGGGTGGCGACCTTGGCCATGCTCAGCCACCGCTGCAGGTCATCCTTGTTGAGCTTGGTGCCCTCGAGCTTCTTGAGTTCCATCTCGGCGAGCTGGTACTCGTGCTTGCGGCCGGCGGAGTCGATCTTCTCGGCGAGCTTGCGGTCCTTGGCCAGCAGCTTGGCCTCGCGCTTGATGGTGGCGCGCTCCTGCTTGGCGTGGACCTTCTCGTTCTTGCGGTTCCGCTTGGCGGATCTGCGGTCGAGCTTGTCACGCTTCTCGGCCCGCTTCTCGGCGCGCCTCGCCTTGCGTTCGGCGTTCTTGCGCTCGAGCTTGGCGCGTTCCTTGGCCTCGGCCAGTTCCACGCGGTGCGCCTCCTTGGCCTTCTTCCGCGTCTCCTTGGCCGCGAGCTTGGCCTCCTTCATGGCCGTGGACTTGAGCGCCGAAGCATGGGCGCGGAGTTCGGCACGCTTGTCGCGGTAGGTCGTCAGCTTGCCCATGGGCGTCGATCCTTCTCTCGTCGCGGACATCAGGTCTCCAGCCTAGGCGAATCGGCCCGCACTGAGGACCGGACCGTCGTGTGGGCCGCGGCTGGGCCATGATGGACGGCGATGGAGGACGCCGGCAGCACCACGTACCGCGCCCCCGATGCGGCGGTGGTGGGGCCGGCCTCGGGGGCCAGATGTCTGCACCGCGTGGCCCGGGAACGTGATGCGCGACCGGGGTGGTGGCGGACGGCGCCGCTCGACGAGGGCGTGCGTCTGCGGGCGATGGCGGCGGCCGATCGACGCGCGGGCCTGCGGGAGCGCGCGTTGCGGGACGCGCGCCCCGACACCGTGGTGGTGGACGTGGTGGGGGATCACTGGACCGATCTGCCGGGGGACGTACCGGGCGACGACGACGAGAGCGCGACACTCCGGGCCCTGGCCGACGGGGCGACGCTGGTGTGGGGCGCGGCTCTTCCCGCCGATCCGCACGAGGGCCGGGCGGGCCTCCGGTGCACCCTGGCGGCCGTGCCCGGCGGCGGGTACACGCCGGTGCTGGTGGTCAATCACAAGGTGGTCGATCCGCGGCGGGGGAGGACCGCGTCGACGGCGACGGTGACCCGCTTGCTCGACTGGTCCCCTGCGCCCGACCCCGCTCTCCGGGTGCGGCGTCACCCCGCGGATCTGGACCGGCTCGTCCACGCGTGGCGGCTGCTCGCCGCCGTGGGGCACGCGGCGGAGTCCCCGGTGGGCGCGGTGCTGGGGCTGGGCTCGGCGCGCGCGGTGGTGCACGACCTGGGGCCGGTGCTCGACGCCGCAGACCGCACCCACGCCACGCGGCTGGCGGTGGTGCGCGGTGAGCTCGACACCGAACCCAGCCGGATCGGCGAATGCCGCACCTGCCCCTGGTGGGAGGGCTGGGACGATCGGGACGGGCCCGTCGAGGGCTGCCGTGACCGGCTCGTCGTGGCCGATGACGTCAGTCTCGTCGTCGGCGGCGGACAGGTCGGGTCGCTGAGGGCCCGGGGGATCCGGACGGTCGCGGAGTTGGCGGTGGCCGGACCGGACCGGCCCACGGACTGGAACGGCGAGCCGTTCTCGGACGCGGTCCTGCGGGCGAGGGCACACCGCGACGGTGAGGTGGTGGTTCCCAAGGTGGCGCGGCCGAGCATTCCGCGTGCGGATATCGAGGTGGACGTCGACCTGGAGAGTCACCTCGACGACGGCGCCTATCTGTGGGGGACCCTGCTCACGCTGAGGGACGGGCGGCGCCTGGAGGCCGAGGGCTACAGGCCGTTCGCCACCTGGGCGCGGTTGCCGGATCCGGACGAGGGGCGTTCGTTCGCGGAGTTCTGGCGTTGGCTCACCGGCATCCGCGACAGGGCGGCAGGTCAGGGCCGGTCGTTCCGGGCCTACTGCTATTCACGGTCCGCGGAGAACGGGTGGATGCTCTCGTCGGCCGGCAGGTTCGGGCCGGAGGGCACCCTCGCCGTCGTCAAGGGGGTTCCCTCCGTCGCCGAGGTCCGGCGCTTCATCTCCTCCCCGCTCTGGGTGGACGTCCACGAGGCGGTCACCACCCAGTTCGTCTCCACCTCGGGCCTCGGACTGAAGGTGGTCGCCCCGGCCGCCGGGTTCGCGTGGCGAGATCCCGAGGCCTGCGGCGAGGCCTCGCTCGGGTGGTACCGCGACGCGCAGGCGGCGAGGGGCGTCGAGCGGGATGCCGGCCGGAACCGCATCCTCACCTACAACGAGGACGACGTGCAGGCCACCCGGGCCGTGCGTGAGTGGATCTCCCGCCTCGGCTGAGTACGCGGTGATATCCGCAGTGCGTGAGCGGATTTCGGGAGCTTCTTCTAACTAAGATTTAACTGAGTTCCCGCCGTTGATCACCTGAAAGTGTGGCTAGGGTGGGGCATGGACCGATGGACCTCGTTCTCGTAACGCTGTTCTCACGTCCCACAGACCCCGCCCGGGGTGGGTCGGCCACGAGCCTCCGCGCCTGGGAACCCCTTTTCCACACGAGGAGACGCAATGACGTTCACCACCCGCAAGGCGGCAGCGGTCGCGGCCGCCGCTGCCCTGGCCATCTCGGGCGCCACCGGCGTCGCCACCGCGCAGGACGGCGACGCGTCCGGCAGCATCGACCTCGGCAGCCTCGTCGGCGGCTCCACGGAGGGCAGCACCGAGTCCGCGGGCAGCGGCGATTCGGTCGGTAGCGGCGAGTCCGCCGGTAACGGTTCGGTCCCCGAGGACCTGGGTTCGCTCATCCTGGATGCCAACGCGACCGGCGAGGGCTCCCTCGACACCTCGGGTTCGGCGCTGCTCGGTGAGCCCTCCACCGGCTCGCTCGCGCCGCTGGCCGGATCCGTCTCCGAGGCCACCGGTTCGGTCGACATCTTCACCCCGGCCGAGGGCACCGGTTCGGTCGACACCTCGGGCTCGGCGCTGCTCGGTGAGCCGACCACCGGCTCGCTCGCCCCGCTCTACGCGCCCATCGCCGGCTCGCTGGGGATCGATGAGGGTGCGACCGTCGTCCTCGGGTCCGACGCGGGGTCCCTGCCGGGCACGGGCTCGCTCGTCCCCGCGACCCTCGGTCTCGGCTCGGTCGCCGCTGTCGGTGCGGGCATCTACTTCCTCCCGGAGATCCACGCGTCGCTCACCGCCGCCGGTATCGCCCTGCCCCCGCTGCCGCCGCTGCCGTGGGCGCCGGCCCCCGACGCCGCCCCGGCCCCGGCTCCGGCTCCGGCTCCGGCCCCCGGCCCCGCGATCGACAACGGTCGCGGCTGACCCGGTCCACACCGCCTGACCCGCGCGTAGCACCGAGGCCCGCCCCCTGTCGCAGGGGGCGGGCCTCGGTCGTACCGGCACAGGCGCCGGACGCTGTGTCCGGGCCCGGTGGGGCTGCTAGCGCGGCGCCATGCGCAGGGCGCCGTCCATGCGGAAGCTCTCTCCGTTGAGGTAGTCCTGCTCGACGATCGCGTTCGCCAGCTGCGCGTAGTCGGACGGGCGGCCGAGGCGCGACGGGAACGGGATCGCGGCCTCGAGAGACTTCTGGAAGTCCTCGGTCAGACCCTTCAGCATCGGGGTCTCGATGGTGCCCGGGGCGATGGTGTTGACGCGGATACCGAACTGCGCGAGGTCGCGCGCGGCGCAGATGCCCATCGAGTACACGCCGCCCTTCGAGGCGGCGTAGGCGATCTGGCCGACCTGGCCCTCGTAGGCGGCGACGGAGGCGGTATTGATGATGACGCCGCGCTGGCCGTCCTCGTCCACGGTGTCCTGGGTGGACATGGCCTCGGCGGCCAGGCGCAGCACGTTGAACGTGCCCACGAGGTTCACCGAGATGCAGGTCTGGAACAGGTCGAGCGCGTGCACGCCCTTCTTGGAGACGATGCGCGCGGCTGGGGCGATGCCGGCGCAGTTGACCACCACGCGCAGCGGCGCGGCCTCGGTGGCCTTGGCGATGGCGGCCTTGACGTCGTCCTCGCTGGTGACGTCGGCGGCGATGAGGGTGATGCCCTCACCGATGCCCTGCTCGACCGCCTTGTCGATGGACTGCTGGAGGTCGAGGCCGAACACGACCGCGCCCTTCTCGGCGAACGAGCGCGCGGTGGCGTTGCCCAGGCCGGAGGCGGCGCCGGTGACGATGACGGAAGCACCCTTGATGTCCACGGGCGATGTCCTTTCTGTAGACGACGCGAGCACTAGGAAGTGCAAGCATTAACGTCCCCAGTGTCCCAGACCCGCTGTCAGCGCACGTCGAAGGCCGGGCTCTCCCCCCTTACGGGGAACAGTCGCCCGTCGATCCCGCGGCCCGACGCCGTGTAGACCACGCGGTATGCGCCGGCCGGGGTGCCCGGCGGGATGTCCCAGGTGATGAGGGCGCCGGTGACGGTCAGCAGGCCCTCGAAGACGATCATCGTGGACCAGTCGCCGTCGTCGTGCACCCGCACCCACCGGTCGCCCTCCCGCCGCTCGATCGCGAGGTAGGTGTCTCCCCGGCGCAGGTCGGAGTTGGGGTGGGTGCCACAGAACCGCACGACGACCCGCTGCCCGACGCGATACTCCGCGAGCGGCGGGTCCAGGACGTCGCCGAAGTTGCGCAGCGGAGCCGGTGTGTCGACGAGCGGGTTGCCCAGCGGGGAGACGGGGATCTGCCCGGTGAGGTCCCGCTCGGAGGTGCCGGGGTCCAGCGGGGTCCCCGCCCGCATCGAGCGGGCCAGGTCGGCGGCGACCTGCTGGATCGCCGGCAGGGTCCACGGGCCGAACGCCGTCGCACCGCCCTCGTAGTTCTGCGCCGAGTACTCCTCGGGCGTGGTGACGTAGTGCCCGTAGGCGTTGGAGTACCCCTGGACGGTGACGTGGTCCTCGCGCACACCCAGTTCCGCCGCCAGGGTCCGGCGCAGGCGCAGGCCCGCCACGACGGTCGGTTCGAACCCCAGGGTGAACAGGTAGTGCGTTCCCAGTCGGACCAGGTGGAACGGGTACACGCGCTGGATCGCGTGGGGGACCAGGCCCACCGGGAGCAGGACGTCCTTGGCGCCGTGCGCCTCGCGGAGCCAGGCGGGGATCACCACGTCGGTGATCGCCGCGATGACGGGGTTGCCGCCGCGGTCGCCCTCGGCGAACGGCAGCTCGTCCCCGCCGCCGCCGTCCTCCTGGCTGCCCGACGCGAATGACGCGCCGAGGGCCGCCACCGCCGTCCGGTGGGTGCGTCCGTCGCCGGTGAACTCGGGCCGCACCTCGACGGCCGACATGTCCACCCAGCGGTGCCGGACGTCGATCCCGCTGCCGAGCGGCCGGACCCCTGTGCCCACCTGGTCCCGCGCGGCCGCGAACTGTCGCTCGCCGATGATCCTGGTGTTGAGCCACTCGTCGGGCGTCGGTCCCCGGCCGGGGGCCAGGTCGAGGTTGGGGCTCACGTCGCCCGGGTTGGTCTGGGCGAACGCGGTGACCAGCTCCGGCGTGCGGCCGTCGAGGTAGTCCTGCCCGGCCACCTCCCGCTCCCAGTGCCATGCGGCGAAACCCTTGTTGTCCGAGGACGCGATCGTGTTGTGGGAGGTCATCGAGGTGGCGTGGACGCCGAACCAGTTGAGCACGCCCACGAGTCGGCCGTCGCGGGTGATCTGCAACGACTGCGACCGCGGGTCGATCCCCGCCGGGAACTGCGCCCGCTCCTCGGGGGTATCGCGGTCGAAGGACCCGCGGGAACGCTGGACGCCGGCGTCGTGCAGTGTGCCGGTGGTGACACCGACTCCCGAGGGCGCGAGATCGTGGTGGGCCATCCGGGCGGCGTCGACGATCCCCGCCACGTTGGCCTCGAACGTCACCGGCCGGAAGCCCAGCATCGACAGGTCGACCATCGGATGGCCGGATGTTCCGCCGGGTGCCACGTGGGTGTGCGTGGCGGTGATGACCACGTTGCCCTCGTGGTAGGTGTCGCCGAACTCGGCGGCCAGTCGGCGCAACACCTCCTGCTGGATCGACTGGAAGACGAGGCCGATCTCGGCGGTGACGTGGAGGAACCGGGGTGACGACGGCGAGTCGGCAAAGATGAAGGCGCGGGCCCGCTGCCGCAGATGCAGCCCGACGGACTGCTGCTCGGTGTCCGCGTACCCGTTCATGCCCGCGCCCAGCGGCTCTCCGGTCATGTCCCCGATGCCGCGGCCGACGTACATGGCCGTGGACTGGCCCGAGGCGACGGCCGGCAGGAGCGACTGCAGCGCGGCGACCCCGCCGAGTGCGGCGGCCCCGCCCAGAACGGTGCGGCGGCTGACGGTGATCAGGTTGTCGGACATCGTCTCTCCCCGGGTGCGCGTGGCGGTGACTCCCATCACCGCTTCGCGGGCGACGCTACCCAAGTGGACGCTCGTCCGGGGGATGTCTCGCGGAGGTGGGCGGGCGATCTGCGCCGACCGACGGGCAGCGGCCCGGGCGGGGAGATCCCCGCCCGGGCCGCTGCGAACTCTGCTGAGCCGTGTGGCGCGTGACCTGTCGGTCAGCCCTTGGCGGCGGCGTAGCGCTCGGCCACGTCCGCCCAGTTGATGACGTTCCACCAGGCCTTGACGTAGTCCGGCTTGACGTTCTTGTACTGCAGGTAGAAGGCGTGCTCCCACATGTCCAGCATGAGCAGCGGGGTGATGTTGATCGAGATGTTGCCCTGCTGGTCGGTGAGCTGCTGGATGATCAGGCGCTGCCCGATGTGGTCCCAGCCCAGGACGGACCAGCCCGACCCCTGCAGGGTCGTGGCGGCGGCGTTGAAGTGGGCCTGGAACTTGTCGAACGACCCGAACTCGGCGTCGATCGCGGCGGCCAGTTCGCCCTCGGGCTTGTCGCCACCGTTCGGCGACATGTTCTTCCAGAACACGGAGTGGTTGGTGTGGCCACCGAGGTGGAAGGCCAGGTTCTTGCTCAGCAGCGGGGCCTTGGCGGCGATGCTGCCGTCCTCGCGGGCCTCGGCGAGCTGCTCGATGGCGTCGTTCGCGCCCTTGACGTAGGTCGCGTGGTGCTTGGAGTGGTGCAGCTCCATGATCTCGCCGGAGATGTGCGGCTCGAGAGCGCCGTAGTCGTAGTCGAGATCGGGAAGAACGTACTCGGCCATAGTGGAGTGTCCTTTCAGTTGGGTGGCGGGCTGCGCACGGGAGTCCCCGTGGCGCCCGTCACGACGTCCACCTCCACCATAGTGATCCGTCCACCGGTGCGTCGTGCTGCGCGACCGCCGGCTGCCGCCCGAGCCGATGGCCTGCCATGATCGGGGTCGTGGATCACTCTGATACGGCCCCGGCCGGCGGCATCATCTCCGTGTCGGCCGTCGTGCTCACCCGACCCGACGGGGCGGTGGCGACCGTCCGCAAGGCGGGCACCGACCGGTTCATGTTGCCCGGCGGGAAGTGGGAGGCCGGGGAGTCGCCCCGGGCGTGCGCCGCCCGGGAGATCGACGAGGAACTGGGGGTGATCATCGCCCCCGATCGGCTCACCCCCCTGGGGCGGTTCGACACCGCGACCGCCAACGAGCCCGGCTTCTCCCTGGTCTCCGAGGTCTTCGCCGCCGAGGTGGACGGTGGGCAGCGGCACCGGGCCGAGATAGCGGAGTTGCGCTGGGTCGCGGCCGCGGAGGTGGCCCACATCGCGACGCTGCCGGAGGACGCGTGTGCGCCGTGGGCCCCCCTGCTGGTGCGCGTCGCCCGCGACTGTCTGACGTGATGACCGTGCCTGGTCAGATCACCAGGAGGACGACGAGCACGATCAGGAGCGCCAGGGCGACGGCGACACTCACGTGGAGGTTGCGGCGACGGACGTGATCGCTGCAGCCGGACCCCTCGAAGGGCTGCGGCGGCTCGCCGTCGAGGATGGCGCGCAGGCGCTGCGCGGCGGGCTGTGTAGCGGTCACGTCGAGCTCCCCCTCGGTCGAACTGGTCACCACCCTAGCGCCGACTATGGCATTGGTCACATCATGTCCGGATCACGAATGGGCCGGAGGGTTACCCTGGCGGCATGGGCTGGCTACAAGACGCGATCAGACACTCCGCCATGCGAACCGCGACCACGGTCGTCGACGCCGAGGCGGCGCTCCCGGGCCGCGCTGACCCGGTGCCGGTGGCGTCGGCGAACATCGTCACCGGAAACCCGATGGTCCCGCCGTTCCCGGAGGGCCACGAGACGATCGTGCTCGGCATGGGGTGTTTCTGGGGCGCGGAGAAGATCCTGTGGCAGCTCGACGGGGTCTGGACCACCGCCGCCGGGTATGCCGGCGGGTGGACGCCGAACCCCACCTACGAGGAGACCTGCACCGGGGCGAGCGGCCACACCGAGGCCGTGCTGGTGGTCTTTGATCCGCAGGTGCTGCCGGTGGAGAAGCTGCTGGCCACGTTCTTCGAGTGGCATGACCCCACGCAGGGGATGCGCCAGGGCAACGACATGGGCACGCAGTACCGCTCGGCCGTCTTCACCACCACGCCGGAGCAGCTGGAGGCGGCCCGTCGCATCGCCGAGGGGTACCAGCAGGAGCTCGACGCGGCCGGTTACGGCCCGCTGACCACCGAGATCGGCGAGCTGGGGGAGGTCCGGTCCGGCACCTTCTACTACGCCGAGGACTACCACCAGCAGTACCTGGTGAAGAACCCGGGCGGCTACGACTGCCACGTCCGCAGCGGCGTCGCCTGCCCCATCTGACCGGGGGCTCCCGCGCCTGGCCGGGCGCGGGAGCGGATGGCCGGACCGAGGGCCAGACGGAGCGGGCATGCGAAAGGGCCCGGCAGGATCTCTCCTGCCGGGCCCTCTCGTGGAGTCTGAAGGACGTCAGATCACTCTGACGTCACAGATCACATCGGGGTGATGTTCTCCGCCTGCAGGCCCTTGGCGCCCTGCGCGACGTCGAAGGAGACCTGCTGGTTCTCCTCGAGCGAGCGGTAGCCCGAGCCCTGGATGGCGGAGAAGTGGGCGAAGACGTCGGCCGAGCCGTCGTCGGGAGCGATGAAGCCGAAGCCCTTGTCAGCGTTGAACCACTTAACGGTGCCGGTAGCCATATTGGCGTCCTTTCGAGAGTCGGTGCCCCGCTTGTCGGGGAACCAGGTGCTGCAGCAGAGAGCGTGCTGTGTGTTTCCCTGCGGTGCCGCACTGCCCTCTCTCAAGGACGGTGGATCTACAGAAATACAACGAACGATTTCAACTACTGAGAGAGACCATACACACGCCGTCGCGATCCGTCACCCCTGATGTGACGACGGCTACATGTGCTGCCTGATCTCGTCCGCCAGAACGAGGGCGTGGTTGTGCTCGGTGTCCCTCGCCGCATAGGCCAACACCAGGTCGTCACGGGCCGCCAGCGTCGCCAGGCGGCCCACCTCCCCGGCGGCGGGATCGCGTGACAACTCCTCCCGATACCTCTCCGCGAAGTGCTCGAAGTCCAGTTCACCGCGGTGGAACCCGCGGCGCAGGTCGGCGGACGGAGCCACGTCCCGGCACCAATCGTCGTGACCGAGGGAGTCCTTGCGTACGCCCCGCGGCCACAGCCGGTCCACGAGGACGACGTGGGCCCCCGCCGGGTCGGCCTCTCCCGAGACGAGGTCGTGCACGCGCACGCAGTTCACGGACATGGACCCAGGCTCCGGCACACCGCCGTCCGACGCCACCCGGGCTGTGCCAGCATGGTCGCCATGACCACACCGCGGCGTCAGGGGCAGTGGCGCTGGGTCGCCCACCCGCCGTGGCGACCCCCGACGCCCGTGACGCGGCCGCCCGTCCCGCGGCACCGCACCGGGCCGGCGTGGCGCGACCGCACCCCGGCCTACCCCGGCACCCCGCGGTGGGGGCTGCCGCCGGTCGCGATCCCGCGCCACCTCGAGCAGCCGGCAGGACCGGCACCCGCCCGGTTGGCCACCGCCGCCCCCGGGATCATGCGGGCGGCCGGCGCCTGGTTCCTCGCCACCGCAGTGGCCCACGGACTGCGCTACGCCGCCCTGGTCTGGTACGCCGACCGGCTCGCGCCGTGGTGGCTCGAGGCCCTCACCACCGCCCTGGTCTGGGTGACGGGGATCGTCGCGATCGCCGTGGGCATCGCCGCAGCCGTCACGGCGACGGCCTGGCTGGTGGAGATGCGGCGACGGGCGTACGCACCGGTTCGGGACCCCCGGTCACGGGCGGGCCTGTGGGTGGGTGCCCTCCTCGTCGTCGTCAACTTCTTCCGCCTGCCCGTCTACCTCGAGGAACTGCGCCGGGTGTCGACCCGTGCCCCGTCGCGATCGGAACTCCGGCGGTGGTGGGTGGCCTGGGCCGTCAACGTCCTGGCGGTGACGGTCGCCCTGTGGCGCGGTAGCGGGGAGGGCCCACAGGCCGCCGCGGACACCGTGCTGCTCACCGCCCTCGCCGCACTCGCCGCGGCGTGGGCGGTCCGGGAGACCCGGGGCGTCATGAGGAGTTTCAGTGACCCTTCCCCGCGGTTCACCCGCAGGTTCATCGCGGCGGGGATCCTGGAAGTGTCAGCAACCCGGAAGGATTGAGACGTGACGGTCCCCGCGACCACCCACCTGCCCTCGCCCGTCTCCACCCGCAGCGGGGTCGTCGCACACCGCGGCGCCTCCGCGGAATTCCCCGAACTCACCCGGGTCGCCTATCAACAGGCCCTCGACCAGGGCGCCGAGGCGCTCGAGGTGGACGTCCGCCTCACCTCCGACGGCGTGCCCGTCCTGCTCCACGACCCCCGCACCACCCGCGTCGCCGACAGGGATCTCTGGGTCCACGCCAGCACCCTCGAGCAGATCTCCGCGCTCGACGTGGGGTCGTGGCACCCCGTGCACCGCGCCCCCGAAACGGTGCTCACGCTGCGCAGTTTCCTCGTCATGGCCGAGGCGTACCCGGACGTCCGGCTGTTCCTCGAGACCAAGCACCCGGTGCCGTCCGGCGGCCGGGTCGAGACGGCGTTGCGCGACGAGTTGACGTACTTCGGCCTCGACCGGGCCGCGTCGTTCGCGGACTCCCGCGCGGTGATGATGAGCTTCTCGGTCGCGGCCGTGCGGCGGTTCCGGCGGCTCGCCCCGGACGTGCCGACGGTGCAGCTGCGCGAGCGTCGGAACATCGTCAAGTCGTGGCCGGCCGAGGGGTTCGGTGCCCAGCTGATGGGGCCGAGCATCGGGACGCTGCGGGCGCGGCCGTGGCTGGTCGAGTACTGGCGGTCACGGGGGATGGGCACCTACTGCTGGACCGTCGACGACCCCGCCGACCTGCTGCTGTGCCGCGACCTCGGCGTGGACTGGGTCGGCACCAACGTCCCCTCGCGCGCGCTGACCGTCCTCGACGGCGACGCGCCCCGGACCGAGGGGCCCGCGGGCGCCTGACGGGCGGGCCGGCCGAGCCCGGGCCCGAGTCCGGGTTCGAGTCCGACGCCTACGCGGGCGGTCGGCGGGGGCGCACCGTATCGTGGTGATCGTGGGTAGACGCAATCGGAACAACGAGCCCAAGGCCGGCGGCAACCGCCAGGCCAAGATCGCCGCGCGCGCGGCCGAGCGTGAGGAACTGAGCGTCGAGCCGCGGCCGTTCGCCGGGTTCGCCGGGGAATGCGACATGGTGGCGATGCGCGAGTTCGTGCCGTCGGCCACCGCGCGCCTCACCACGGTCGACGGTGGGCGGGAGGTCACGCTGGCGACCGTGCTGCCCGGCGCCATCGCGGGCCTGGTCCGCGACGAGGAGCTCGGCGGCCAGGCCATGGTCGGCCTGCAGGTGCAGGTCCACGGGCCGGACCCCGCCGTCGATCTGGCCTACGCGGTGGACTGGGCGACCCGCGCCGGTGGCGGGGAGACCCTCACCTCGTCGCACCCGACCGACTCCACCCCGGCACTGGCCGACGTCGTGGTCGCCGATGCGCCGCTGGAGATCGTCGTCCACGACGACTTCTCGTGGTGGGTCGCCGACGGCGTGGACGTGGGGCCCGAGATCGAGCAGGCCATCCGCAACGCCAACGAGGTCATGATGCCCTCGGCGCGCGTCTCCGCGGACGGCATCGAGGCCGCCTGGTGGGTCGACGCCGGCGAGAAGGCACACATCCGCTGGGTGCGGCCGGAGAACGAGGACGACCTGTTCGAGGCCCTCGCCCGCGTGCACGCCGCCGGTGCGCTCCATCTGGGGGAGGGGTCCCGCTTCGCCGGGTCGTTCCGCACGCACGGGGTCCTGGTGCCGGTGTTCGACCTGGACCGCGAGATGCACCACCAGGAATGGGCGCCGGGTCTGCAGGCGCTCGACGCCGCGCTGCGTGACGCCCTGGCCGACGACACTCCCCTCACCTCGGACGAGCGGTCCTCCCGCGACGGTCTGCGCGCACGTCAGGTGACCCTGCGCTAGACGGCGGCTCCCCGCGAGCACCACGCGCCCGGCACCCGCGGTATGAACCCCCGGCCGGGCGCGCCGACCTCTAGGATCCACTCCGATGGCGACCGCGGTCGCCCGTGACGCGATGACCCGTCACGCGATGAGTCGACGCGGGGTGGAGTGAGGGGGTGGGGCGGCGTGGCCGACCGGCCGAGGGCGGGCGACGACGACGAGGCCCCCCGGCTCCCGGAGGTGACGGTTCCGCCGTGGTTGCGGACCGGGCCGACCCCCGATCACGCGATGCCCGGCGTCCCCGCCGCGGGCCGGTCGGCCGGTGAGGCCGGTGGCCCGGGTACCGGGCGGGCCGGGTCAGGTGAGCCCGAACCGTCCGCCGATGCCCCGCCCCCCACCCGCATCACCCTCGGCGCCGCCGGCGGCGGTGCACACGCCCCGACGGCGGGGGAGCCGCGCACCTCGGCGGCGCCGGCCGGGACCGGCAGCACCCGGCGCGAGGCGGACGACCTGTCCACCCTCTCGCTCGGGGCCCCGGCCGCGGACCGTGACCTCCCCGAGGACGAACCGTCGCCGGCTCCCGCGGTGCTCGACCACCGCCCGGCGCGGATCGCCCTGCTGGCGGCCGCCGGGGTCGCGGTGCTGGGTGGGTCCGCGGTCCTCGGGTACGTCGTGACCCGAGGGGCCGTCAGCCCGGCGGCCGAGCGGGACACCGGGTGCGTGGAGGTGTCCGAACCCGGCCGGATGGTGGGGTCCGGACCGGGCTCGCTCGAGACGCCGGCCGGGGCGGTGCTGGCCTTCGATCACGCCTACTACGTGGAGCGTTCGGCCGAGAAGGCCTTCGAGGCGGTCGCGCCCTCCAGCCGGATGACCGAGGAGCAGCTGCGCGTCGAGGGGGTCGAGCGGGTCCCCGAGGGCACCACTCACTGCGTGGACGTACGAGAACTGTCACCGACCCTGCTGGAGGTGGACCTCACCGAGTACCCGCCGGAGGCCGAACCGGTACTGATCCGGCAGCGTGTCCGGGTGGCCGAGAACCCCGACGGCACGTGGGGGATCGTCTCCATCACCCCGGCCGGCTGAGCTCGGCCGCTCACGGTCCGGTGTCGAGGAACTCCGGTCCCGGGGTCCGCCCGGAGGCCACCGCGTCGAAGAACCCGGTCGTCGTGGGGCCCCACACGAGGTAGGAGCCCACGGACCCGGAGGCCATCCCGTCGTGGGGTGCGGTCACGGTGAGCGGGTCACCGCTGAGTCGACGCATCACCATGGCGAGGTTCCAGATGTGGTCGCCGGTGTCCACGGTGACCGCCTCCGACGCCGAGTTCACCAGGGGCACGGCCGTGAACGGATTGAGCAGGTTCCCGGGCGAGAGCGTCTTGCGCATGAGCGCGCCGAGGAACTGTCGCTGGTTGCGGACGCGCTGCAGGTCCTGCTCGGCGAAGCCGTAGCGGGTGCGCACGAAGCCCAGCGCCTGCGGGCCGGCGAGCGTCTGGCACCCGGCGGCGAGGTCGAGTCCGGCGAGCGGGTCGTTGATCGGCTCGTCGATGCAGATGTCCACGCCGCCGACCGCGTCGACGATCCCGGCGAAACCGCCGAACCCGATCTCCGCGTAGTGGTCGATCCGCACCCCGGACTGCTGCTCCAGGGTCTGCGCCAACAGGGGTGGACCGCCGAAGGTGTAGGCCGCGTTGAGCTTGTTCTCGCCGTAACCGGGGATGTCGACCAGCAGGTCACGGGGTAGGGAGATGAGCATCGTCCGGTCCCCGCCGCGGGGGGTGTAGACGAGCATCATCGTGTCGGTGCGCTTGCCGCCGGCGTCCGACTCGGACCCGGTCGACAACTGGGCCTGCTGCTCGGCGGTCAATCCCTCGCGGGAGTCGGTGCCCACCAGCAGGGTGACGGTGCCGGGCGTGTTGCCGCCTCGCCCCGGGTAGTCGGTCAGCGCGTCGATCCGCTGCAGTTTCGAATCCGCCCACAGCACGCTCACCACCCCGAGCGTGAGCACGACGACCAGCACCAGTCCGAGGATCCGCAGGGGCCCGATCCGGCGCCGCGGGGTGCGGCGGCTGCGGGGGCCGCGCGGCGTCCCCGCCGCCCCGCGCGGGGGGCGACGGTCGGGTCGCCGGCCGCGGCGGTCGACGGGCCCCCGGTAGGGGTCGCGCGAGCCGGCCCGTGCACCGGCGGGCTGCCGCGGGTCCCGGGGATCGCGTCCGGCACGCGGGTCGCGGGGGTCGCGCCCGGCACGCGGGTCGCG
>NZ_JALJRF010000001.1:0-326865 GCF_024519835.1 Dietzia sp. Die43
GAAGGAGGAGCTGGAAATGCGAGGGGCGATTCATCTGATGCAATACGCAGATTTTGACTTTACATAATGTAGATTATCGGCACTTCGGGAGTGGCTGGTCCGGCGAGAACTCGTCGGAGTCCGCCACCATCCGCCGTGCGCACCGCTACGAATGGTCAATGAGGCGGCACCCTATCGCTTGGTAGAGAAAGGTGCGACATCATGCGCGGATCAGTCGAGAACGCTTTCATGCTCATCCACAACCCTCTGGTGGATCTCTACCAGTGGCTCCTCTGTGTCCTCGCGGCGGACATGGCCTGAGTTCTCCGGCGGCGATCCGTCGCCGCTCTTCGTTGCGAGGCCCCGGGTCGTGGACATCGTCGGTTTACCGTCCGAAGTCACCCCGGGGTCTCGCGGCAACTAACCGCTACCGCCTCCGTGGGGTCCGCCCAGTCGGCCCCGATTCGACACAGTGACGTTCCGGGGGTGGGTTCTCCGACGCGGTATGCCCGCGGGGTCATCCGCCCGGAGCTGCCGGCTGTCTGTCAGTCCACGGCAGTGCCTGCTCCAGCTGGCCGGCCAGACGCAGCAGCATCGACTCGCCCCCGAGTCCGGCGGTGAAGTGCACCCCCATGGGGACGCCCTCGGGCGTCCAGTGCAGCGGAAGCGACAGCGCCGGCCGACCGGTCAGGTTGGCCAGCTGGGTGTACGGCACCCAGCTCAGGTTGGCGTCGATGAGCGACTCCACGAATCCCGAGTACCGCAGCAGCGGAGCTGTGCGCGTCGCGAGCAAAGCGGTCGCCGCGCGACGCGCGAGCGGCGGGGTGTCCAGCGCGCCGATGTGGGGCGGGAGATCTGCGAGCGTCGGCGTCATGAGCAAGTCGTAGCCCTCGAAGAAGCTGGTGAGTTCGCCGACGTACTGATCCCGCCGCATCACGGCATCGAGATAGTCCACGCTGCTCTGCGCCCGGCCGAGTGCCGCCACGATCCGCGTGTCCGTCTCGAAGTCCCGGTCGGCGCACCCCGTCCGGCGCTTGGTGTCCTCGACCGACCACGCGAGGTAGGCGAACCAGCTGGTGAGGAAATCGCGGGCCAGAGCCAGGTCGTCCACGGGTTGTAACTCGTGGATGTCGACGTGGTGGCCGAGATCCTCGAGCGCTCTGGCAGCGGTCTCCACAGCGGCGAGAGCCTGAGGGTGGGGTGAGGAATTGATCGAGGACGCGGTGCACACGCCGATCCGCAGACGTCCGGGGTCCGCCCCCACCTGGGACCGGAACGACTCCGACGGGGTGGCCGGGACGTACGGCCCGCCCGGCTCCCCTCCCATCAGGACGTCCAGCATCGCAGCCGAGTCGCGAACCGACCGCGAGATGACGCCATTGGTGGCCGCGCCGTGCATCGCCTCGCCGCGCGCGGGCCCCATCGGGACCAGTCCGCGGCCGGGTTTGAGGCCGACGAGCCCGCAGCACGCGGCCGGGATGCGGATCGAACCGCCGCCGTCGCTCGCCCCGGCGACCGGGACGATGCCGGCCGCGACCGCGGCGGCGGACCCGCCCGAGGAGCCCCCGGGGCTGCGGCTGGTGTCCCATGGGTTCCTGGCGGGGCCGAACAGTTCGGGCTCCGTGATTCCCTTGGCCCCGAACTCCGGGGTGTTGGTCTTGCCGAAGACCACCAGGCCCGCGTCCAACCACCGCCGGACCACGGTCGCGTGCTCGGTCGCCGGTACGTCGGCCAGTGGACGCGACCCGCCACTGGTGGGTGTTCCCCGGTAGTCCTGACCGAGATCTTTGAGGAGGAACGGCACCCCGGCGAACGGGCCCGACAGTTCCTCGGTCGCCCGGGCGCGAGCCGGCCCGTCCAGCCGGCGCACGATCGCGTTGAGTCGCGGATTGACACCGTCGGCGCGCTGGATCGACGCGTCGAGCAGGTCGCCCGGGGTGACCTCGCCCTGCCGCACGAGGGCGGCGAGACCGAGGGCATCGTGACTTCGGAACTCGTCAAAGCGCATGGGGCCGGAGTCTACGCAGCGCGATCAGCGATTGTTCCGGTTCCGCCAGGCGCGCCAGGCGCCCGTGGACCACAGGGCCCACGCGACGAGGACGGGCTGGAAGAACAACCGCACGAGGCGTGCGCGGTCGCTGTCGAGTCCGAACGCGTCCGTGCCCGTCACGTACTGAGAGATGTTGCCGGGGAAGATCGCGACGAAGAACGCCGCCGTCACGCCGCCCACCGCCGGCCGGTATCGCGCCGGTGCGAGGATGAGCGCCGCGCCGAGTCCGAGTTCCACCACGCCGGAGGCGACGACCACGAAGTCCGGGTCGAGTGGGACCCACGTCGGGACCTGTGCCTGGAACTCCTCGCGCATGGTGGTCAGGTGCCCGGTCCCCGCCCCGAGAAGGGCGGCGCCGAGGGCCCATCGTCCGAGATGTCGGACCACCTCCCCCGCACTGCGGCGGCGCACCGGTGTGCGGGATCGCGAGTTCTTCAGGGGCCGGTCCAGTTTGTCCATGGGGGTAGTGTTGCGCACAACTTAATTGAGCGCAACCTAAAAATGGGCGATACTCGGGTGATGGATCCCGATCTCCGACTGGATGAGCAAGTCTGCTTCGCCCTCTACGCCGCCTCCCGCGCCTCGACGTCGGCCTACCGCCACGCCCTGGCGTCGGTCGGCCTCACCTATCCGCAGTACCTCGCCCTGCTCGTGTTGTGGGAGGAGGACGGGCTGACGGTCCGCCAGTTGGGCGACCGACTACTCCTCGACTCGGGCACCCTCTCCCCTCTGCTCGCACGGCTGGAGCATGCCGGACTGGTCGAGCGGTCCCGCTCCGTCGGCGACGGGAGGAGTGTCCACGTGCACCTCACCGAGGCCGGCGGGCGGCTGCGCGCCGAAGCCGAGACGATCCAGTGTTCCCTGCTGGACAGGGTGGACATGCCGCAGGAGGACCTCGTCCAGCTGCGGACCCTGGCCCAGCGTCTCGTGACCTCGCTCGAAGGAGTCGATCGCGGCGATCAGTAGCGTCAGCCGATGGTGATCGGCTGACGCAGGATCGTCCTGAGTCTGGCGGGATCGGACCTACGGGGGTCCGAGAGGTAGATCTCGTGGTGGTGGCCCGACGGGGTCGCCCCGTGTGAGGGGATGATCTCCTCGTGCATCCGCGCGATGATCGGGCCCTCGTCGTCGTAGGGGCCCACGTGCAGCGTCTGCACCGCCGACCCCTCGGCGTACCCGTCGAACCGCACCCGCTCGTGCGCGTCCGGCACCGTCGTCGTCGTCACTTTCTCCATGGCGGCGGACAGGATGTCCGGGGTGACCCAGTCCGGCTGCCAGATCATCATCGTCCAACTCCAGGCGTCCTTGTCGCGGGCCGTGAACACCCGCGGGTCGTCGGCGTACCAGAGGCCCTCGAGCGGGCCCACCGTGTGGACCCGTCCCAGGGCGGCCCGGGCGGCGGCGCGCACGGCGTAGGACGTGGCGTACAGCGCCTCGACGGCGGCCCTGTACTCCGGCGCGGTATCGGGATCCCCCTGCCCGTCGACCATGAGGAAGTCCATCGGGGGCACCTCGACCAGGTCGACTCTGCCGGCCTTGCCGCTGTAGAGGTCCCTGCGCTCGCGTTTGATGTCGAAGTTGGGCGGGTCACCGACCATGGCAGCAGGCTACGCCGATCCGGCCTGGAGTTCGGCGATCCGGCGTTTGTACACCGCGGTCAACTCGTCGATGTACCGGCGATTCCACCGTGGGGTGATGTGCTTGCTGCAGTTGGCGTCAGCGGCCACGACGTCCACCACGATCGCGCGCTCCACGCGGCCGGAGTACCGCTTCTCCCCCATGGCCCGGAGCCGGTCGATCAGGTCGGGGTCGCTGTCCGGCTCGACCGTGCGCGCGTGACCGAAGACCTTCAACCGCCGTCGGGTCGGATAGTCGACGAAGAGCAGGCAGACGCGTCCGTCGTGATCCACGTTGCCCGTGGAGACGTACTGGTGGTTGCCCGGGAACTCGGCCCAGGCGAGGGTCGTGTCGTCGACCACGTGCACGAATCCCGCCGGGCCGCCGCGGTGCTGCGTGTACGGCCAGCCCGACTCGGTGACGGTCGAGAGGGAGAAGTGGTCGGCGCTCCGGATCAGTGCGACATCGGTGCCCTCGAGGGCGAAGTCACCGGTGGCGACGGGGAGGGTGACCCCCACGGCGTTCTGCCGGGCCCTCACCGCCGGTCCGTACGCGATTCCCGGGTAGTGGTTGGCTGCCATGGTCGTCAATATAGGTTGCGGTGCGGCACGCCCGGCTGCAGGGCATGAGCTGGGCGGAGATCGGCATGGTGCTCGGCGTCAGCAAACAGGCGCTGCACAAGCGATTCGGAAGGACGGCCTGACCGCGCACGACGTCGACCAACCCGTCGACGTGCGTATCCGTGAACAGTGCCGACGCATCGGAGCGCAGCTCGGCTAAGTGCTCAGCGTCCGGGAGTGGCGGCGGTGTCCGGCCTGGGCACGTTCTGCAGCCGGAGTTGGCCCCGCGCGAGCACGGCTCCACCCTCGGCCTGGCTGATCACGACATCCCACAGCTGCTGGCTGCGGCCCTGGAACAGCGCGTGGGCGGTCACCTCGACCCGCCCGCCGGTGGACGGACGGAGGAAATCGGTGCCGTTGTGCACGCCGACCGCGATCTGCCCCCGGTCAGCGACCGCGAATCCGGCTCCCGCGCCGCCGGCGGACTCCACGATGCTCGCGTAGACGCCGCCGTGGACCGTTCCCCACGCGGTGAGGTGCTCCTCCCCCAGTTCCGCGTGGCCGCGCAGCGAGGTGGTCGTCACCCCGTCGACGACGAGCCCGGAGGCGCGGACGAAGGCGCTAGCGTCGGAGGAACTGGCATCGGGGAACCCGCCGGAATCGATCATGGGGTCTTTCTACCCGCTACCGGCACCGGCTAGGTCGCCGCAGCCACGTACTCCGCCAGATGCTCCCCGGTGAGAGTGGAGGCTGCGGCGACGAGATCTGCCGGGGTGCCTTCGAACACGACCCGACCCCCGTCGTGCCCGGCCCCGGGGCCGAGGTCGATGATCCAGTCCGCGTGGGCCATCACCGCCTGGTGGTGCTCGATCACGATCACCGACTTCCCGGCGTCGACCAGCCGGTCGAGCATCGCCAGCAGGGTCGCGACGTCGGCCAGGTGCAGGCCGGTGGTCGGTTCGTCCAGCACGTAGACCTCGGCCTTGTCGGCCATCTGCGCCGCGAGCTTGAGTCGTTGCCGCTCGCCACCGGACAGCGTGGTCAGGGGTTGGCCGAGACGGATGTAGCCCAGGCCGACGTCGCGGAGCCGGACGAGGATCTTGTGCGCGGCGGGGATCCGCGCCTCTCCCCCGGCGAAGAACTCCTCGGCCGTGGCGACGGACATCGCCAGCACCTCGCCGATGTTCCGGCCACCGAACCGGTACTCGAGCACCTCGGCCTGAAAGCGCCTGCCCTCGCAGTCGTCGCACGTCGTCGCGACGCCGGCCATCATGGCCAGGTCGCTGTAGATCACGCCCGCGCCCTTGCAGGTGGGACACGCGCCCTCGGAGTTCGGGCTGAACAGCGCCGGCTTGACGCCGTTGGCCTTGGCGAACGCCTTCCTGATGGGTTCGAGGAGTCCCGTGTAGGTCGCCGGATTACTGCGCCGCGACCCGCGGATGGCGGCCTGGTCGATCGCCACCACCCCGTCGCGAGGCGACACCGAGCCGTGGATGAGCGAACTCTTGCCCGATCCGGCCACGCCGGTCACCACGCACAGCACCCCGAGGGGGATGTCCACATCCACGCCTCGCACGTTGTGGGCTGTCGCGCCACGCACCTCGATCCGGCCGGTGGCCGCCCGCACGCTGTCCTTCAGTGCGGCGCGGTCGTCGAGATGCCGGCCGGTGACGGTGTCGCTCCCGCGGAGCCCGCTGACCGATCCCTCGAAGCAGATCCGACCGCCTTCGGAGCCGGCGCCGGGTCCGAGGTCGACGACGTGGTCGGCGATCGCGATGGTCTCCGGCTTGTGCTCCACCACCAGGACCGTGTTGCCCTTGTCGCGCAGCCGCAGGAGCAGCCCGTTCATGCGTTGGATGTCGTGGGGGTGCAGGCCGATCGACGGCTCGTCGAACACGTAGGTGACGTCGGTCAGGGCGGAATCGAGGTGGCGGATCATCTTGACCCGCTGTGCCTCGCCGCCCGACAAAGTGCCCGCGGGGCGGTCGAGCGACAGGTACCCCAGGCCGATCTCCACGAATGAGTCGAGCGTGTGCTGCAGCGCATCCAGTAGCGGCGTGACCGACGGTTCGTCGAGACCGCGCAGCCACTCGGCCAGATCGGTGATCTGCATCGCCGAGACGTCGGCGATGTTTCTCTCCCCGATCCGGGAGGACCGGGCCCCCTCGTTGAGCCGGGTGCCGTCGCACTCGGGGCAGGGGGTGAAGACCACGGCCCGCTCGACGAACGCGCGGATGTGGGGCTGCATCGCCTCGACGTCCTTGGACAGCATCGACTTCTGGATCTTGGGGATCAGGCCCTCGAAGGTGACGTTGATGCCGTCGGCCTTGACCTTGACCGGCTCCTGACGCAGCAGGTCGTGCATCTCCCGATCGGTGAACTCCCCCACCGGTTTGTCCATGTCGAAGAACCCGGAGCCGGAGTAGATGCGGCCGTACCAGCCGTCCATCGAGTATCCGGGGACGGTGATCGCGCCCTCGGACAGGGACTTGGAGCGGTCCACCAGCGCGTCGACGTCGAAATCGGAGACTGATCCGCGACCCTCGCAGCGGACGCACATCCCGCCGGTGATGGAGAACTCGGCCTTCTGCCGGGTGCCGTCGGCCTTCTTCAGTGTGCCGACCCCGGAGGCGGACGCGACGTTGAAGGAGTACGCCTTGGGGCCGCCGATCCTCGGCTGCGCGAGACGGCTGAACAGGATCCGCAGCATCGCCCCGGTGTCGGTGGCGGTGCCGACCGTGGAGCGGGGGTCGGACCCCATCCGCTCCTGGTCCACGACGATCGCCGTGGTCAACCCCTCCAGTACGTCCACGTCCGGCCTCGCCAGGGTGGGCATGAATCCCTGGAGGAACGCGCTGTAGGTCTCGTTGATCATCCGCTGCGACTCCGCCGCGATGGTCGAGAACACCAGGGAGCTCTTACCGGATCCGGAGACTCCGGTGAACACCGTGAGCCGCCGCTTGGGCAGATCCACGTCGATCGACCGGAGGTTGTTCTCCCGCGCGCCGAGGACGCGGATGGTGTCGTGCGTGTCTGCCGTGTGGGCGCTCATCCCGGGTCTCCTCACCCTGTCCGCTCAGCGGCAACGTTAGACCGCGGACCCGTGGCGGGAAAGGGCGTCAGCCGCGGTCCTGCTGCTTCATCGCGGTGGCGTGCAGTCGGGCGAACCGCTGGAACTCGTCGTCGTCCCATCCCTCGCGTCCCGTCGCGGCCGCCCATCCGTCGAGGATCTGATGGTCGTACAGGTGGCCGTAGCCCTGCGATCCGCCGATCGCGTTGCCGAGATCGGCGGTCACTTGGAAGAGGGTCAACACGGGCATGTAGAACATGCCCGGATGCCGGCCCTTGCCGGGCGGTTCGGCCAGCCACGCGGGGCGGTCGAACAGCAGATCCGGGGTCCACCACACCACCGGGTCGGTCGCGTGCTGGACGTACAGGACGTGCGGCGGGATCCACGGGGTGTCGTCGTCGCGGAACTCCGCGGGATCCTCCGAGAACCTCACCAGCAGGCCGTCCGCGTACACCGGCTCGGTGACCGGGGTACCGGGGTCGCGCCGCTGTACGAGCGCGTGCCAGATGTGGTTGGAATTGGGCGGGCCGACCCAGAGCACCCCGTCCACCGTCGCCCGGATATCGCGGATCCCCGAGAACGCCGCCTCGCCGGCCTGGGTGCCCAAACTCTCGCCGTAGACGTACAGCTTCGGCTGCGGCCGACCCGGTGGGAGGGAGTCGCGCCAGGTCACCACCGCCTCGATCAGTGACCGGCCCGCCACCTCCGCCTTCTCGCGGTCGGCGAGGAACGAGATCCAGCTGGGCAGGTACGAGTACTGGGTGCCCACGATCGCCACGTCGCCACCGGAGAGCAGTTCGATGGCCTGAGCCGCGTGGGGGTTGATCCACCCGGTGCCGGTGGTCGGGGCGATCACCACCGACTCACGTTCCCAGGCCCGGGTCCGCTCCAGCTCCTCCACCACCAGGGCGGAACGCTCGTCGTCGGTCGGTGCGGACTCCAGACCGGCGTACGCCCGGATCGGCTCGGGTGCGTCCTCGCCCAACAGATCCCCCAGGCGTCCTCCGTCGAGGCCGCCGCTCACGAACCGTCGGCCCTGCAGGCCCAGGTCCCCGAAGTCCACGACGGAGTCCGGGGACCCGGATCGCTCGGGCGCCGTCGGCGGTCGCGCGCCGGGGAGGTCCTCGTTGTTCTGCCCGCTGAAGATACGGTTGGCGCCGCCGAAGAACAGGCGCGGCACCACACCTTGCACCACGCCGAATGCGAGGACGGCCACCATCACGACGCCCGTGAGCCGGGCGGGGTACTCCCCCACGCCGAACCTGCGGCCCACCGCGCGGGCCGACCACCGGTACCCCGCCCGGATGCCGCGGGCTGCGATGAGGAGCCCCAGGAAGATCGCCAGGGCGACCCACGGGATCTTCATGTAGTCCGCCCAGGGCGGGCGGGGTGAGCGCACCAGATCGGAGACCTGGTCCTGCCAGCGGATCGCCGTGGCCGTGGCCGTGATGAGGTAGACCACCAGGATGTACGGGGCGGCCAGACGGGCGAAGGTCAGGAGACGGTCACCGACCGCGAGGAGGTCGGGGTGGAGGGTGACGCGGGGCGCCACGACCCGCCGCCAGAGGGTCCTCAGTGCGACGCCGACCCCGTAACCCACCAGCATCGACACGCCGGTGACCACCCCCTGGTAGTACCAGGCCCGCGGCAGCAGGGACGGCATGAGCGAGACCCACGCCGCCAGCGCGGCCACGATGAGGCCGGTGACCGAGGGGCGCCACCGTTCCCACCACGTCCGGAGCGCGGCGACGGGCGTGGTCCCCGCTGTCGCTCGGCCGGTCCCGCCGTCCGTGCTCACCGCAGGCGCTCTGCCCGTCTCGCCGCCGCCACCAGGTCCTCGGACATGCGGGCCAGCTCCGCGGGGTCCTCGCCCTCGGCGATGGCGGTCCGCAGATCCTCGCAGGCGCAGCGCAGCTGGAACATGCGGTCCATCAGGTCGGTCGATTCGGCCTCGGTGAGCACGACCGTGCCCTCGGGCAGGTCCTGCATCCGGAGCGACCGGCGCTGCTCATAGGCCCGCTGCCGGCAGGACCGCCGGCAGTAGCGGCGCCGGCGCCCGGTCCCGCCCTCGTCCACGGGGCGACCGCACCACGCACACGAGGCCTCGCCCCTCCGGGGCGCGGTCGGCTCGGGTCGGGCGTCGGGTTCCACGGGTGTGAGGTTACCCAGCGGCGCCCCCGAGGTGGCCCGTGGTGTCGGGACGTGGGAACATTTGGGGGTTCCCCTGGCGTTGACACAAGCAGGAACCACGCAGCGTCGTGTCGATCCGCATGAATTGACGCAGACGAACACGGCAGAAGGAGTTCGCATGGCAGATCGAGTCCTCAGGGGCAGCCGCCTCGGTGCGGTGAGCTACGAGACCGACCGGGACACCGACCTCGCGCCGCGCCGCATGGCGCGGTACCAGACCCCCAACGGCGAGGTCTACGAGGTCCCGTTCGCCGATGACGCCGAGATCCCCGGCGCCTGGATGTGCAAGAACGGCCAGGAGGGCCAGCTCATCGACGGCCCCGCGGTCGAGGTCAAGAAGGGCAAGCCGCCGCGTACCCACTGGGACATGCTGCTCGAGCGTCGCTCCCTGGAGGAGCTCGAGGAGCTGCTCAAGGAGCGGATGGACCTGCTCAAGAAGCGGCGCCGCGCCGGTGCGCGGTAAGTAGTACCGAGCGGTCACCGGATATCACCCGGTGGCACCGGAACGCCCCGGCCCCGCAGGGCCGGGGCGTTCTCCTGTATCCGGGGTCGGTGTGCGGCCGGAGCCGGCGCGCACCGGGTCAGCGGCCGACGAGGCCCTTGAGCTGGTGTCGACGCTTCTCCCAGCCCCAGCGGGCCACGTTGACCGCGGCCTCGCGGAAGATCGACTCGCTCATCTTGGACTGACCGACGGTGCGCTCGGTGAAGGTGATGGGCACCTCCGTGACCCGGCGCCCGTTGTTCAGCAGGCGCCACGTCATGTCGATCTGGAAGCAGTAGCCCTTGGACTCGATGGCGTCGAGGTCCAGCTCGGCCAGGGCGTCGGCCCGGTAGGCGCGGTAGCCGGCGGTGATGTCCTTGATGCCCACGCCCAGCATGACCCGGGAGTAGACGTTGCCGCCGCGGGAGATGACGTGGCGCTGCCACGGCCAGTTGACCACCGAGCCGCCGGGGACGTAGCGGGAGCCGATCGCCAGGTCGGCGCCCCCGTCGACGGCGGCGAGCATCGCGGGGAGCCGCTCGGGCGGGTGGCTGCCGTCGGCGTCCATTTCCACGAGCACGGTGTACCCGCGCTCGAGACCCCAGCGGAACCCGGCGATGTACGCGGCCCCGAGCCCCTGCTTGCCCTCGCGGTGCATCACGGTGATGCGCCCGCGCGGGTCCTCGGTGGCGAGCCGGTCGGCGACCTCGCCGGTGCCGTCGGGGCTGTTGTCGTCGGCGATGAGGACCGACACCTCGGGGGCCGCGGCCAGCAACCGCTCCACCACGCCGGGCAGGTTGTCCCGCTCGTCGTAGGTCGGGATGATCACCAGGGTGCGCGCGGACGGCGCGTGTTCGCCCGGCGTCGTCGGATCGGTCACTTACTTCTCCTCGGTTCGGGTCGCGGGTCGTTGCCGGGTGCGGACCAGCGCCCATGCCAGTGCGACGAGCCCGATGAGGCAGCTCACCGCCTGCGGGATGCCACCCAGTCGGGTTGCCATCGTACCGGCCCCGCCCACCTCGACCTGCGCCGCCAGCACCGCGGGCTCGAAGATGCCGCTCTCGGCGCGGACGTCGCCGTCGGGGCCGATGACGGCGCTGACCCCGCTGGTCGCGGCGATCAGGACGGGCACGTCGTGCTCCACGGCCCGCACCCGGGACATCGCGAGTTGTTGGTACGTCATGGGTGAGCGGCCGAAGGTGGCGTTGTTGGTGGGGACGGTGAGGATCTGCGCGCCGCGGGAGACGGGCTCGCGGGCGGCGGCGTCGAAGGCGACCTCGAAGCAGATGGCCACGCCCAGGTCCACCCCGCCCGCGGTGACGACGTGGTCGCCGTCGCCGGGGATGAAGTGCCCGGCGGTCCGGGCGATCGGGAACAGCGCCTCGAGCGGCTCGCGCAGCGGGAGCCACTCCCCGAACGGCTGGATGTACTTCTTGTCGTGGCGGTCGACCACCGGGCCCTCGGCGGGGCCAGAGGAACGGCCGTCCCACACGAGATAAGAGTTGTGCGCTTCGCGGCCCTCGCCGGTGGGTAGGACGGTGCCCACGAGGATCGGTGCCTCCAGACGGCGGGACAGGGCGGTGATCTGGGCGGCGGCGAGCTGGTCGGCCAGCGGCGAGATGTCGGAGGCGTTCTCCGGCCACAGCACGAAATCCGGCGGGGCCTCGGTGCCGGCCTCGACGTCGTCGGCGTAGTCGGCGGTGACGCGCAGGTGGTTCTCGAGCACCGCGCGGCGTTGGGCGTTGAAGTCCAGGCCGAGGCGCGGGACGTTGCCCTGGATCACGGCGACCTCGACGGTGTCGGTGGGCTCGCCGCCGGTCGGGGCGAGGGCCGCGACGGCGACCAGGCCCGCGGTCACCAGGGGCACCGTGAGCAGGCCGGCGGCGGCGCGGACGGGTCGGTCACGGCGCGCGAGGAGCAGGACGGCGACGCCGATCGCCGCCCCCACCGACGCCACCGCGAACCCGACCAGTGGGGTGCCGCCCAGTGACGCCAGCGGCAGCAGCGGCCCGTCGGCCTGGCCGAACGCCAGCCGTCCCCACGGGAAGCCGCCCCAGGGCCAGGACGAGCGGACCCACTCCCACAGCGACCACCAGCCGGCCACCCCGAGCACGGCGCCGACCGCACGCGGGCCGCGCCGGTTGCCGGGGTCCAGGCCGGCCCGGAGGATGACCGCGGCGCCGGCGCCGAACGCGGCGAGGTACAGCGCCTCGACCAGCGACAGGCCCCACGAGGCGTAGGCGCCCACGTACAGGCCCACCCACGGCACCAGGAGGAGGAAGAAGACCAGGCCGGAGGTGAACCCGAGGAGCGCGCCGGTGCGCGGCCGGACCGTGGATGCGCCGGACGGGGACAGGACGACGACGAGGAGGGCAATCGCGAGAAGCGCCGTCCACCACAGACCCACCGGGGGGAACGAGGCCGCCAGCAGCGCCCCGGCGGCAGCCGCGAAGGCCAGCCTGGTGAGCAGGGGCATCAGGTCGCGGGGCCGGCGGGCAGGCCGTCCACGACGAGCGCGCGCAGAACGGGGTCGGGTCCGGTGAGATCCGGCATCGGAGGAACTCCGGAGCGCGGGTCCGTGGACCACCGCTGGACGGCGTCGTCCGCGGCGATCACGGCCAGCTCCCCGGTCCGCCACCTCGCGAAGGTGGCCGCCGTGCCCGGGGTGAGGGTGCCCGCCGTGCCGTCGCGCGCGCCGGCCGCCCGGTGTGCGCCCCGGGTGGCCGCGGTGAACGCCGCCCGCGGGGACAGGCCACGGCCGCCCTCGACGGAGGTCAGGGCCCGCAGGGCGTCCCACGGCCGGACCTCGTCACCGGCCCGGGTGGACGCGGCCAGCGCCACCCCGGAGGCGGCGATGCGCACGAGGTCGGTGCCCGTCAGGTCATCGACGAGCGGGCGCAACAGGAGCACCGTGCCCACGGCGGCCAGGGCGGCGAGCGTGTCGCCGTCCGCGTTCCCGGCCCCGGTCCCGCCGACGAGGACCGGGATGCACCGGGCGACCGCCGGCCCGCCGAGTTCGGTGGCGAGGCGGGTGAGTTCGGTGGCGAGGCGCGCCGGGTCGACGGTGTCGTCGAGCACCACCCGCTCCCCCGCGCGCACCCGCTCCTCGACCTCGTCGAGCCCGTGCGCGCGCGGCAGGCCGGCGGGCACCACGCCGCCGGCGGCCGCGACCGCCGGGTCCAGGCCCTCGGGGAGGCACTCGACGAACGCCGGGGCCACCCAGTCCCCCTCCAGGTCGACCTGCTCGGCACCCGGGAACAGGGCGGGCCCCGCGGCGTCGGAACCGGCCCACACGATGAGCCCGTTCTCGTGGGCCAGGGCGGTTGCGTCTCGTGAGGCGGGCGTGAGCACGCGGCCCCCGGTAGCCAGGAAAGCGGTCATGCGGGCGATTATCCCCGAGCACGACCGGCGGACCGGCCGCCCACCCCCCGCGCCTACGCTGGGTGCTCATGAACGACTCCCACCACGCGGCCGGGTCGTCCCGACCCGGTGTCCCCGGCGGCCGGCTGCGCCCCGGGGACACCCTGCGCTTCCCCGGCGGCCGGCTGCGCCCCGAGCACTGGACCGCCCTGGCGGAGCTCGCCGCCGGACACCGCGGCGGCATCCAGCTCACGGCCAGGGGCGGGGCCCGGATCGTGGGCGCGGACCGCGATCCGGTCGAGCTCGCGGTGCGGGACCTCGCGGCTGCGGGCCTGCCCGAGGCACTCGCCCACCCCAGAGGACGCGACATCATCGCCTCTCCCCTGGCCGGCCGGCTCGGCGGGCATCACGACGTCGGTGATCTGCCGACGGGGCTCGGGGCCGCGCTGCTCGCCCGCGACGCGGCCGACGCCCTGCACGGGCAGGTGCTGTTCGGGATCGACGACGGGTCGGGCGACGTCCTGGCGCACTCCCCCGACCTGGCGGTGGTGGTGGACGGGTCCGACGGCGGCGCGCGGGTCCACGTCGCCGGTCGCCCCGTCCCTCTTCGGGTCGCGGTGGCCGACGCCGCGACCGTGCTGGTCGACGCGGCCGTGGAGCTCACCGGTTCGGCGGGACCGACGCGGGTGCCCGGGTCCGGTGGGCTGCACGAGCTCGTCGTCGACGCCCTGGGATCCCACCCCCGGACCATCCCCGCTCCCGTCGACCCGACGTCCCCTCCTGCTACCGATGTAGACGTGCCGAGGGTGGGCTGGATCGACACCGCCGACGGGCTGGTGAGCCTGCTCGCCGTGGTGCCCGACGGCGTCGTTCCCGCCCGACTCGCCGAATTTCTCGGCGCGGTGGAGCGTCCGACCACCGTCTCGGCCGACCGGGTCATCGGCCTGCACGAACTCACCGAACCGATGGCGGAGCAGGTGGTGCGGGTGCTGGCACCGATGGGGATGATCTTCGACGCCGAGTCGCCCTGGGTGACGGCTCTCCCGTGAGGTCGGTTCTGTGGTGAGGTCGGCTCAGCAGTTGGGCAGGCTCAGCGCGCGCCGAACCGCTCGACCAGCCAGCGGGCGGCGTCCTCGACGGAGTGCACGGTCTCAGGGACCCGAGGGGCCTGCGGGGTCTCGGGCCGGTCCACCATCACCACCGGTATGCGCAGGTCGCGGGCGGCGACGAGCTTGGCCTCGGAGGTGGCTCCGCCGCTGTTGCGGGTGACCAGCACGTCGATCCGGTGGCGGGACATCAGCGTCCGCTCGGACTCCACCCCGAAGGGGCCCCGGTCCAACACCAGCAGGTAGCGGTGCGGCAGCGCCCCGGGGGGCGGCTCGGAGCACCGGATGAGATACGACCCCCGGGTGTCCCCGGCGAACGCGGACGCGCCCTGCTTGCCGACCGTGAGCATCGGCCGGCGGAAACGCTCCCGCACCACGTGGGCCGCGGTCTGCATGTCCGGGACGCGGATCCACTCGTCGCCCGCCTGCTCGGTCCACGGTGGGCGGTGCAGGCGGAGCAGCGGCGTGGCCGTCTCGCGCGCGGCGTGGACCGCGGACTCCGAGATCTGGTCGGCGAACGGGTCGGTCGCGTCGATGACGGCGCTGACGCCGTTCTCGCGCATCCAGTGCGTTAATCCCTCCGCACCTCCGAAGCCACCGATCCGCACCTCCCCACGGGGGAGTCTCGGCCGCGTGACCTTGCCCGCCAGCGAGGTGACGACGTCCAGCCCGGCGGTGACCATGAGGTCGGCGAGTCGACGGGCCTCGCCCGTGCCCCCCAGGACCAGGATCAGGCCGGGCGAGCCTCCCGGCATCGCGGTCGCGGGCGGGGCGACGGGCTGAGACCGCGGGGCCTCCGGGGCGGGCGCGGGCCGCGCGTCCCGGTGGGCCTCGACAGGGGCGCCGGAACGAATGCCGGGCACGAGTTCCCAGCTGATCCCCTCGGCGTCGAGGGCGCCGGTGTGGGCCGGCAGCTCGGGGTGGTCCGTGGGATCGCCCGGATAGAGCCGGACGACCCGGTCGCCGCGGTCGACGGCCTCACGCATCCTCGCGGCGGCGTCCGTCGGCGACAGCTCGGAGGCGTCGATGACCAGGGCCGTCGACGGGCACAGTCCCAGCGCCCCAGGGCCGATCGGACCCGGCTCGGCCAGGACGGTGCCGCTCATGGCGATGAGTCGGGAGGCGCGGACGGTGAGCAGATCGACGGGGCCGGGACCGGTGCCGACAAGGTGTACGGCGGCCGGGTCGGCGCCCGACCGGGGTGGAGCGCTCACCGCGGCATCCGCCTCCAGATCGGCTGCGGGACGAGCCGTGCGACGGCGAACATCACGCGCAGCTGCCACGGGATCCACACCACACCCGCCGTGCGCGACTCCACCCGGTCGACCACCGCGTCCGCCACCTGGTCCGGCGTGGACGAGAACGGGGCGGGGTCCATGCCCTCGGTCATCCGGCCGATCACGAAACCCGGACGCGGGATCACCAGCGTGACGCCCGTGCCGTGCAGGGCGTCGGCCATGCCGGAGGCGAACCCGTCGAGTCCCGCCTTGGCCGAGCCGTACACGTAGTTGGCGCGCCTGACCCGCTGACCGGCGACCGAGGAGAACGCCACGAGAACCCCGCGGCGACGGGGCTTCATCCGTTCGGCGAGGACCGTGAGAAGCGCGGCCTGCGCCACGAAGTCGGTGTGCAGGATGCGGGCCGCGGCCCGGGAATCGCGCTCGGCCACCTCCTGGTCGCCCAGGATGCCGAACGCCAGGACGGCGATGTCGATCTCCCCGACCCGGGTCTCGATGTCCGCCACGATCGCGGCGTGCGAGTCGAGGTCGTCGGCGTCGAAGTCCACGAGCTCCACCGCTACGGCGCCCGCTGTCCGGAGTGGGGCCGCGAGCGCGGAGACGTCGCCACCGGGGCGGCTCGCGAGCACGACGGTGCGGCCGGGTGCGAGGCGGTGGGCGACGGCCAGACCGATCTCGCTGCGGCCACCGAAGACCACCACGACCTCACCGCCGGATTCGGACCGGGACGACGGGGTTGCGGATGTGGGCATGGGCCCAGTGTCCCACGTACCGCGTCGCGCTCTGCGTCGGCTTACTGCGGTCCGCTCACTGCGGCCGGCTCACTGCAGTCGGCTCACTGTGGCAGGCTCGGCGTCATGGCCCACTCGATGGCAGAACTCTCTGACGAGGCACACCGGTTCCTGTCCGAATACCACCTCGGCAGCCTGACCACACTCCGGCGCGACGGTTCGCCCCACGTGGTCGCCGTGGGCTTCACGATCGACGTGGAGGGCGGGCTGGCGCGCGTCATCACCCGGCGGGGATCGCAGAAGGCGGCCAACGCCCGGCGTGGCGGCCGCGCGGCGGTCTCGCACGTCGACCGCGGACGGTGGCTCACCTTCGAGGGCACCATCCGCCTCCTCGAGGATCCCGACTCGGTCCGCGAGGGCGAGCGCCGCTACGCGCTGCGGTACCGCGAGCCGAGTCCGAACCCCGAGCGGGTGGTGTTGGCGATAGAGGTGGATCGCGTCCTGGGCTCCAAGCAGATGTTCACCGGCGACTGACACCGCGGCCGGGCGCTCGGCGGGTGCGCGCCGGGTGCGCGCCGGGCCGCGGCCTGCCGGACGGAATCAGAGGAATCTCCCGGGTTCGCCTGCTCGGTCATAGCCGCCCGCCGCCATGGCGTCTCGCGTGAGCCGAGGCGCAGGCCGGACGAAATGCCCGGGGGCGGCTGTGGCGGACGCGTGCAGGGGCGGGGGCGAGACGCCAGGGGCGGGAGCGGATGCGGGCAGGCTGGCGTCCGCCGACTCTAGAGGACGCGCAGGCCGCGCTCGCCGTCGTTGAGGTCGCGGCGGCCATCGGCGGTGACGGCCACGATGTCCTCGAGCCGCGCGCCCCACGACCCGGTCGTGTAGACGCCGGGCTCGACCGAGAAGGTCATCCCTTCCTCCAGCACGGTATCGGCTCCGGGTGCGACGAACGGCGGCTCGTGCAGGCCCAGGCCGATCCCGTGCCCGGTGCGGTGGATGAACAACTCCCCGAGCCCGGCCGCGGCGAGGTGCTCGCGTGCGGCGGCATCGACCTCGCCGATCGCGATCCCCGGTCGGACGGACTCGCGTGCCAGGCGCTGCGCCTCCTCCAGCACCGCGTACGTCGTGGCGACCTCGGCGGAGGGCTGGCCCATCGAGTAGGTCCGGGTGCAGTCGGAGTGATAGCCGCTGGGCAGCGGCCCGCCGATGTCCACCACCACGATGTCCCCGGTCTCGACCACCCGGTCGGACACCCCGTGGTGCGGGTCGGCGCCGTTCGGGCCCGAGCCGACGATCACGAACTCGGCGCGCGTGAGCCCCTCGGCCTCGATGGCGGCGGTGATGAGCTCGCCCACCTCCGCCTCGGTCCGGCCCACCTGCAGGAACTCCCCCATCCGGGCATGCACTGCATCGATGCGACGGGCGGCCTCGGCGAGCTCGCCCACCTCGTGCGCGGTCTTCACGGCCCGCACGTGGTCGATCACCTCCGAGGCGAGGACCACCTCGCCGTCGACCCCGTCCTGGAGCGGCACCAGGTGCAACGCCGGCAGGGCGGTGGACACCGCCACCCGCCCGGCGACCGACCCGGTGACGAGCGCGATGGCGTCGGTCCCGTCCGCCCACGGGTGGATCCTCGCGCCCACGCGGTCGGCGGCTCGCCGGGTGACGTCGGTGAGTTCGAGCGACGGCAGCACCAGCAGTGGCTCTGCCCCGTCCACGGGCACGACCAGCGCGGTGAGCCGCTCGTGCGAGTCCATTCGCTCACCGGTGAGGTAGGACATGTCCTCGCCGGAATACACCACCACGTGGTCGATCCCGAGGTCCCGCGCGCGATCGCGGACGGCTGCCAGACGGTGCGAGTGGATCTGCGTGGTGGGGCTGTTCATGTCCTCCAGAGTAGGCCGGGGCCGCAGAGGGCCGGAGCCGACTAGCCTGACGGCAGGTACTCGCTCCCGACCCGACGACATCAAGGAGGCGCGGTGTCCCAGGGCCCGCTCATGGTTCTCGACAGCGCCGGCTTGTGGTTCCGCGCGTTCCACTCCGTGCCCGAGAAGATCACCGGCCCGGACGGCTCCCCCGCCAACGCCGTGCGCGGCTTCTGCGACATGGTGGCCGTGCTCGTGGACGAGTACTCCCCGACCGGCCTGGTGGCCGGCCTCGACCGCGCGTGGCGTCCGGACTGGCGGGTGGAGTTGTTGCCCTCGTACAAGGCGCACCGCGTGGGTGACGACGGCGAGGAGGACGCCCCCGCGTCACTGGGCCCGCAGGTCGAGTCGATCCGCGGAATCCTCGGGGCGGCGGGCATCGCCCAGGCGTGGGCGGAGGACGCGGAGGCCGACGACGTGCTGGCCGCGCTGGCCGCCCGGGATCGCGAGGTGCTGGTCGTGACGGGCGACCGCGACCTGTTCCAGCTGGCATCGGCGAGCACCACCGTGGTGTACGTGGGAGCGGGGATGAAGAAACGTCTGGCGTACACCCCGGAGGTCGTGGCGGAGCGCTTCGATCTGCCCGCTGGTGACGACGCCCACATGTACGCGGACTACGCGGTGCTGGTCGGCGACGCGTCGGACGGGTTGCCCGGCGTGGCGGGGGTCGGTGCGAAGACCGCCGCGGCCCTGCTGCGCGAATACGGCGACCTCGACGGCATCGTCGCCGCCGCCGGCGATCCGGGGTCGGCGCTCACCGCCCGCCAGCGCACGGCGATCACCGAGGGGGCCGACTACCTCTCCGCCGCGCGCGGGGTCGTCCGCCTGGGCGGCCGCGCGTTCGACGTACAGTTCGAGGGCGACGTCGACGGACGCCGTGGCGCCGTGGATTCCGACCGCCTCGAGGCGCTGGGCGAATCGACCGGGCAGGCCCGCGCGATCGGCCGGCTCGTCGAGGCGACCGAGGGGCTCGACGCGGTCTGAGCCGGGCAGGCGCCCGTCGCCCCGTTCCCGTCGCCGCTCGCCCGCGTCGGCTCAGGCCATGTGGTCGAGCACCACACCGCGGCGCAGTGACCCCACGGCGGACCGGGCGGTGCGGGCGAGCTCCGGTTCGGCGACCTGACCGACCTGGGCGAGGACGTCCACCACGAGGCGGGCGGAGCGGACGAAGTCGCCGGCGGTGAGTTCGACGCCCTCCTGCCACGAGGCGGCGAGGATCGAGGCCAGCGCCCCGCCGGAGACCCAGTGGTGCATCACGGGCGCGAGGCCGGCGTCCAGGTCCGGGGTGGTGGGCAGGCGGTGCGCGCGTTCGATCTCGGCGACGTCACCGGCCACCCGCTCCGTCTCGGCGAGGGCGGCGCGCAGGGTGTCGTCGGAGGGTTCGCGGACCGCGGAGTCCGTCCGCGGGTGGGCCACGACCGTGGTGACGACCGCCGCGAGGCCGGCGGCATCGAGCCCGCGCCACACTCCCCGCCGCAGACATTCGGCGACGAACAGGTCCTGCTCGGTGTGTACCCCGGCCAGGAGCCGCCCGGCGTCGGTGGCACGGAGTACGCCGTCCACCTTCTCGAGATAACCGAGGTGCCGGAGCAGGTCGACGATGCGGCGGAAGCGGCGGGCCAGCGAATCGGCGTCGGCGTCGACCTCGGCGGTGAGCGCGGCCACGTCGGCGTCGGCGTGGGCCCAGCGCTCGTGGAGGCGGGCGAGCTTGTCCATCCGGGGGTCCTCGTGCAGCGGGTGCTGCCGGAGTGCCCGGCGCGCCGCGGCGATCCGCGGGTCCTTGCGGACCGGCTTACCGCCGGCGTTCTTCATCCGACCCTTCGCCTTGCCCCGCAGGTGCTCCATCCGCTGGACCAGAGCCCGCTTGGCGCGACCGTCGAGCTTGCGGCGGCCCTTGGGCAGGTCGACCCGACCCACGGGGATCGGGGGCGAGGCGAAGTCGTTCTGGCGTAACCAGCCGGTCCACCCGGTGTCGGTGAGACAGAGCAGCGCGGGGTCGGACTGGATGTCGGTCCGGACCTGCAGCACGGTCGCCACCATGCCGAATCGTTTGCGGCCCACGGTGATCACGGAGCCGGCGGTCTGCTTGAGCATGGCCGCGCGCACGGACGCCAGCCGGTCGTCCCGGTTCGACTTCTCGGCCTTGCGTTCGAGACGGCTGAGCTCGGCGCGCAACCCCATGTACTCGTCAAGGTCCTCGTCTCCCCCGGCCTCCTCGAGCGACGCCCGCATGCGGTCGCGCTCATCGGACCGGCGCTCGATGGCGCGGGACCGGGACACCAGGGTGCGGTCGGTCTGGAACTGGGCGAACGACCGGCCGATCAGGATGGTGGCCTCCTCGACGCCGAGCTGCTCGACGAGGTTGACCGCCATCGAATAGTCGGGAGCGAAGGCACTGTGCAATGGGAACCGCGGGGTGTCGACGAGCGCGGACAGGGCGTCCAGGTCGAGGTCCGGCTGGTCGAGCACGACTGCCGTGCCCTTGGTGTCGATGCCCCGTCTGCCGGCCCGGCCCGTGATCTGTGAGTACTCCGCGGAGGTGAGCATCGCGTGGGTGTCGCCGTTGAACTTGGTCGTCTTCTCCAGCACCACCGCGCGAGCCGGCATGTGGATGCCCAGCGCCAGGGTCTCGGTCGCGAACACGACCTTGATCAGCCCTGCGGAGAACAGCTCCTCCACGATGGTGCGGAAGAGCGGGAGCATCCCGGCGTGATGGGCGGCGAGCCCGTTGACCAGCCCGGCGCGGAACGAGGTGAAATCGAGGGCGTCGAGGTCGTGTTGTGGGACCTCGGCGCAGGCGGCGTCCACGTGTGAGGCGATACGCCGGGCCTCCTCCCCGGTGGTGAGCCGGAGGCGGGCGCGACGCATCTGAGCGACCGCGCCGTCGCACCCCGCCCGGGAGAACACGAAGTAGATGGCCGGCAGGAGTCGCTCGTCGTCGAGCTTCTCGATGACGTCCTGGCGTCTGGCCCACTGCGCTCGGGGCCGGGCCGTGACCCGCTCCTCGTGGTAGCCGCTCCGGGACCGTCTGCGCTGGTCGGCAGCGGCCCGGATGGGGATCAGGTCCCCATCGGTGTAGAGCATGTGGGCCAGCGGCACGGGACGGTGCTCGGACAGCACCACCGCTGTGTCGCCACGGATCTCGGTGATCCAGTCGCCCAGCTCGTCGGTGTTGCTCAGGGTGGCGGACAGCCCGACCAGGCGGACGGCCGGATCGAGGGTGAGGATGATCTCCTCCCACACGACGCCCCTCGAGCGGTCCCCGAGGTAGTGGATCTCGTCCATCACCACGCAGTCCAGGTCGTGGAGCGCCGACGAGCCGCTGTAGATCATGTTCCGCAGGACCTCGGTGGTCATCACCACGATGGGTGCGTCCGCGTCGATCGAGTGGTCGCCGGTGAGCAGCCCCACGTTCTCGGGGCCGAAGCGCGTGCGGAACTGCCGGAACTTCTGGTTGCTCAGCGCCTTGATCGGGGTGGTGTAGAAGCAGCGCCCTCCCCCGGCGAGCGCCCGGTGGGCCGCGTATTCGCCGACGAGGGTCTTGCCGGACCCGGTGGGCGCCGAGACGAGCAGGTTGCGTCCCGCGTCGAGGGCGGAGAACGCCTCCAGTTGGAAGGGGTCAGGCGAGAACCCCTCCCCGGTGAGGAAGTCCTCGAGCAGGTGATCGGCCTGGGGACGGTCAGATGATGTCGTCATAGAGTGAGCCGCCACCGGCCGGGGCCTGGAGCGGTCGGGTGTCGCCGGGCGTTCGGGTGCCGGCGTCCGGGGTCGGGGTGGTCAGAGGGGCGGGCCGCTCGAGGGGGCCGGATCCGCCGAGGTCGTCGGCGGGGCCGAGGGGCGAGGCGGATTCGTCGTCGACCTCGAGCCAGTCGGCGCGGGACTTGTTCTTGCGCTTGTCATGCAGGCGGGCGAACTGGATCGCGCCCTCGACGAGGATGGTCACCGCCAGCGCGAGGGCGAGCATCGAGAACGGGTCCTGACCGGGCGAGGCCACGGCCGCGAAGACGAAGATGCCCATGATGATCCCGCGGCGCGACTTGGCGAGAACCTCGTAGCTCACGACCCCGGCGACGTTGAGCATCGCGATCAGGAGCGGGATCTCGAAGCTCACGCCGAAGATGAGGATGAGCTGGATGAGGAACGTGAAGTACTGCGTGCCGGACAACGCGGTGGTCTGGACGTTGTCGCCGATCGAGAGCAGGAACTCCAACGCGTGGACGATCACGACGTAGGCGAGCACCGCGCCGCCGATGAACAGCACCGCGGCCAGGATGGTGAACACGACCCCGTAGCGCTTCTCGTTCTTGTGCAGGCCGGGCGTGATGAACGCCCACAGCTGGTACAGCCAGACCGGGCTGGCCAACACGATGCCGGCGGTGGCGGACACCTTGAGCCGGAGCATGAACTGCTCGAACGGTCCGGTGGCGAGCAGGCGACACTCGTCGCCGTCGTCACCGAGCTGTAGGCGCGCCCCCGGGGGGATGTCGCAGTAGGGGCCGGTGAGGATCCCGCCCAACGACGGGATGCCGAAGAAGCCGCTGCCGTACCACCAGAATCCGAAGCCCAACGTCACGATGATCGCCGCCATCGCGATGAGCACGCGGTTGCGGAGCTCGTAGATGTGCTCGATCAACGGCATGGTGCCGTCCGGGTTGCGGGGCCTGCGGCGGCGTCTGGTCAGCAGGCGACCGGCGCCACCCTTGCGGGTGGCGCCGGTGTCCGCGGTGTCGGTCTGCGTCATGGAGGGGTCGGCCTACTGCCCCTGCTGACCCTGACCGCCGTGGTATGGGGCGGTGGGGTCGGTGTACTGCTGCTGCCCCTGTGGCTGGTACGGCTGCTGGGGTGCCTGCGGGTAACCCTGCCCCTGGGCATTCGGCTGCCCCTGCGGCTGGTACTGCTGGGGTGCCTGCGGCTGGTACTGCTGCGGCTGGGGCTGGGCGGACTGCTGTGCCTGCGGCTGCGCGTACTGGGCGGCGTTCGGCTGCGCCTGGGTGAGAGCCTGCGGCGCGGGGTCCTCGACCGGTTTGTCGTCGTTCTGCATCTCCTTGATCTCGGACTTGAAGATGCGCATCGACCGTCCGAGGCCGCGGGCGGCGTCCGGGAGCTTCTTCGAACCGAACAGCAGGAGCACCACCGCGAGGACGATGAGCCAGTGCCAGATGCTCAACGCACCCATGTCAACCTCCGTTTGTCTGACAACGTGCCCATGCTAGCGCACCCACACCGGGCGGCGTCACCCGAGCGCTCCCCGAAACCGGCTGCTACCTGGTTATTTACCGAGAATTCACGATTCCGTCACGGAGGTCTCCCCCGGCTCCGCCGAGTAGGCCTCCAGCCCCTCGCCGGCGCGGCGCGCCACCTCGGCGGACAGTTCGGGATCGGCGGCCCGCACGACGTCCGCGTGACCGAGCAGGAAGCGCAGGAGCCACGCCCGGTCGTGGTAGGCGATCTCCACGTCCAGGTCGCCGTCCGGGCGGCGGACCACGCTGTGGAATCGGAACTCGTCGAGGAACCAGGCCGCGGCGGCGGGGACACGGGCGGACTCCAGGCGGACGTCGCCCTCGCCGTCGTCCTGGGGTCGGGGCCCCAGCGCGCGGCGCGGCCCCACCTCCTCGACCCCGCTCATCCGGTCGGTGCGGAACGTCCGCCACTGCCCGGACTCACGGTCCACCCCGTGGACGTAGGAATGGCCGTCGGCGACGGACAGGCGTGCGGGGTCCACGACCCGGGTGGTGGAGGTGTCGGAGCTGGCCGAGTGGTAGACGAAGCGCAGCGCCCGACCGTCGTGGACGGCCGTGCGCACGACGTCCGCGTCCGAGTCGGCCGTCTCGCGTCGGGCGTCGATCCCCCCGGCGTGCACGTCGGCACCGGTGGCGGTCCGGAGCGTCGACAGCAGGTCGCGCAGCGCGCCCTGGTCGATCACCTCCGGCTGGTCGAGGAACACCGCCAGGCCAGTCTCGAGCGTGACCGCCTCCGCGGCGGTCAGGCGGACCGGGCGGTCGATCCCGGCGGTGAAGGTCACCTCCACGAGATCGGCGTCGTCGAGGTCCTCGGAGGAGAAGGCGAGGTCGATCAGGTCACCGGGGCCGTACCCGGGCAGACCGCAGGACCACAGTTGCCACAGGGCGGCCCGGAGTTGCTTCTCGGTCAACCCGAGGTCGCGGGCCGCGTCGGCCACGGGGACGGCGCCCCGGGTGTGGAAGTACGGGACCACGCTGAGCAACGTGGCCAGCGGGACGGCGCGGGCGCTCATCGGGCGGTCTCCTCGGCGGCGGTGAGGATCGTCACGACCCGGACGCGGAGCTCGGCCGGGCGCAGGGCTACGGCGTCGGCACCCTGGGCGGCCACGAGCGCGGACAGTTCACCGAGCGGCGCGGCGACCTCGAGGTCGACCCCGTCCCTGCCGAATCGCCGGGCGGGGCTCTGGGACCGGGCCATGGCGCGCAGTTCGGCGGCTCTGCCGTCGGCGGCCCAGACCGTGGCCTCCACCAGGGGGTTGAGCCGGGAGACGGCGCCGTCCAGCAACGCGAGGACCTGCTCGGTCGGCGGGACGGGGACGGTCCGTGCGGCGCGCCCGAGCCGGACGTCGGAGATGCGGACGAGCCGGAACGTCCGGGGTTCGCCACGGTCGAGATCGTGACCGACGAGGTACCAGTGGCCGTGGCGGGATCCGGTCCACCAGGGCTCGACCCGCCGGGAGGTGGGTTCGGCGGCGCCCGCGGGGGTGTGCGAGAACGTGACCGTGGATCCCTCGGCGATCGCCTCGGCGACCAGGGCGGCGGTCGCCAGCTCGGCCGGGTCGGTCACGGACACGGTCGCGCCGGCGTCGTGCGCGGGCTCGATCCCCGCGGCGGTGAGTTTGGCCAGCGCCCCGTCGGCACGCGCGGCCCGCTCCCCCTCGCGCCACACCTCGGCCGCGACGGCGAGCACGCCGGCCTGCTGGGGCGTGAGGGTGATGTCGGGCAGCTCGTACCCGTGGGCGGGGATGCGGTACCCGGCCGGCGATCCGGGGGCCAGCGAGGCGCCCTGTTCGAGCGGGACCCCGGCGTCGCGTAGCTCCCGCTTGTCCCGCTCGAACATCCGCAGGTAGGCGGCGTCGTTCTCGGCGTCGTCGTAGCCCTGGACCATCCTGCGGATCTCCCCCGCCGACAGGAACGCGTTGGTCGACCTCAGACAGATCACGAGGTTGACCAGACGTTGGGACTTCGAGGTGGGCACGCCTGGAGACGCTATCGTCCGAGCGCGGCGACGAGTTCGTCGACACGCGGGTCCTCGTGGGCGAACGGGTCCGTCAGCGCGACGGTGGGCAGGGTGCCGTCGGAGACCTTGAGGTGGACCCAGTCCACGGTGAAATCGCGCTCGGCGTCCCGGGCGGCCGTGATGAACCTGCCACGCAGCGCGGCGCGGGTGGTCTCGGGGGCGACGGTGCGGGCCCGCTCCACCTCGGCGTCGTCCACGACGCGGGAGACGAGCCCGCGGCGTTCGAGGACCGAGTGGAGCCCGCGTCCGGGCCGCACGTCGTGGTAGGTCAGGTCGATCTGGGACAGCCTCGGGTGGTCGAGGTCGACGCCGGTCTTCGCCTGGACCTGCCGGATGAGCCGCAGTTTGGCGGCCCAGTCGATGTCGGCGGCGATCGACTCGTGGTCCCCGGACTCGACGGCGTCGAGCACCCGCTCCCACAGGGCCACGCACCGCTCGATGTCGGGGCGGTCGTCGCGCTCCCAGCCGCCGCTCCCGAGGTAGCGCTGGACCGCGGCGAGGAACTCCCGCTGGATCTCCAGCGCCGTCATGGTGGTGCCGTCGGTCATCGCGACGGGCCGCGTGCCGGTGAGGTCGCGGCTGATCTCCCGGATGGCCCGCACCGGGTGCGCCACCGCCATCGGGCGCAGCTCGACGCCCGCCTCGAGCATCTCCAGCACGAGCCGGGTGCTGGCGATCTTGAGCAGCGTGGTGGTCTCGATCATGTTGGAGTCGCCCACGATCACGTGCATGCGCCGGAACCGGGTCGAGTCGGCGTGCGGCTCGTCTCGGGTGTTGATGAGCGGTCGCGACCGGGTGGTGGCGGACGAGACGCCGTCCCACATGTGTTCGGCGCGCTGGGAGAAGCAGAACGTCGGTTCCTCCGTCTCGCCGAGCCCCACGCCCGCCGGGGTGCCGGGCAGGATCTTGCCGGCGCCGCAGAGGAGCTGCCGGCTCACGAGGAACGGCAACAGTGTGGTGGCGATGCTGCGGACCTGGGTGGCACGGTCGAGCAGGTAGTTCTCGTGGCACCCGTAGGAGTTGCCCACCGAGTCGGTGTTGTTCTTGAACAGATAGACGTTGACGTCGATCCCCTCGGCGGCGAGTGCCTGCTCGGCCTGAAGGGCGAGGTCGTCGACGATCCGCTCCCCCGCCCTGTCGTGCGCGACGAGCTGGCGCAGGCCGTCGCATTCGGCGGTCGCGTACTCGGGGTGGGAGCCCACGTCGAGGTAGAGGCGGGAGCCGTTCTCCAGGAAGACGTTGGAGCTGCGCCACCGCTGCACGACGGGCCGGAAGAAGTAGCGGGCGATCTCGTCGGCGCCGAGGGACCGCGCGCCGTCACCGCCGACGCTGGTGATCCCGAACTCCGTCTCGATCCCGACGATGCGACGGATCATGGCGGTCTACTGCCCGCCCTTCTGGACGTAGGACTTCACGAACTCCTCGGCGTTGGTCTCGAGGATGTCGTCGATCTCGTCGAGCAGCGAGTCGGCGGAGGTGGTGTCGGCGGCCTTGGCGACCTGGCCGGCCTCGTCGTCACCGTCGGCGGGGCCGCCGGCGTTCTTCTGGATCCGGGACATGGACTGCTCCTTAGCGGTGGGAGGTTCGGTGGTCGGAGGTGGAGGTGTGGGTCGGTGCGGTCACCACGGTGACGGTCCGTCGGTGGTGAGGAAGTCCGGGTGCGCCTCGCAGTACTCCCGGGTCCCGGTGTACGGGTCGGTGAGGTCGACGTGGCGCTGCTGGCCGCGTGAGTCGACGACGACGACGAGGTCCCATCCGGCGGAGTGGATGCTGTCTCCGAGTTCCGCGAGGAAGCGCCCCCTGGCCCAGGCCCGCGTCCGGGCGGGCGGGGTCGTGACGGCGGCCTCGACCTCGTCTGGGGTGGTCAGTCGGCGCATCGCGCCCTTCGCCACCAGACGGTTGTAGAGGCCGCGTTCCGGATCGATGTCGTGGTACTGGAAGTCGATGAGCGCGAGCCGTGCGTGGTCCCAGTCCAGTGCGTCGCGGGCGCGGAATCCCTCGAGCAGGCGCAGCTTGGCGGGCCAGTCCAGGCGGTCGGCGCACGACATGGGGTTCTGCTCGAGGGCGTCGAGGATCTCCCGCCATTCGGCGAGGACCTCGGTGGCCCAGTCCGGTCGGCCGGCGCCGTCGCCGATGAGGTCGGCGACCCGGTCCAGGATCTCGCGTTGGAGACCGATCCCGGTCAGTGCGCGGCCGTCGGGCAGCGGCACCGTGGCGGTCAGCGACGTGTCGTGACTGATGACGTGCACCGCCTCCACTGGGTCGACGGGCAGGAGATCGGAGAAGTCCACGCCCTCCTCGATGGCGTCCAGGACCAGGCACGTGGTGCCGATCTTGAGGTACGTCGCCAGTTCGGACATGTTCGCGTCGCCGATGATCACGTGCAGTCGGCGCCACGTCTCGTCGGACGCGTGCGGCTCGTCGCGGGTGTTGATGATCCCGCGACGCAGGGTCGTCTCGAGCCCGGTGAGCACCTCGATGTAGTCGGCGCGCTGGGAGAGCTGGAAGCCGGCCGTCTCGCCGGACTGCCCGATCCCCACGCGTCCGGCGCCGCAGAACACCTGCCGGGACAGCAGGTGCGGTGCCAGGCTCAGGGTCAGGGCGTCGAAGTCGACGTCGCGGCGGACGAGGTAGTTTTCGTGCGCGCCGTACGAGGCGCCCTTGCCGTCGACGTTGTTCTTGTACAGCTTGAGTTCGGCGCTGCCCTCGGTCGCCGAGGACTCGACCCCGGCGCGGTGCATGACGAGCTCGCCGGCCTTGTCCCAGATCACCGCGTCGCGCGGGGAGTCGACCTCCGGCGCGGAGTACTCGGGGTGCGCGTGGTCGACGTAGAAGCGCGCGCCGTTGGTCAGCACCCGATTGGTCACCCCGAACTCGCCGGGGTCGTAGGCGCGCACGGCTCCCAGGTCGAAACCGCGGGCGTCGCGCAGGGGCGATTCCGACTCGTAGTCCCAGCGGGTCTCGTCGGCGCCGCCGGCGGACTCCCCGGGGTCGGTGTAGGCCTTGATCACCTGGGTGGAGGTGACCACCGAGCTGAGCAGGGGCTGCCCGACCGCGACGATGCCGAACTCGATCTCGGTGCCGATGATCCGGCCTCGCCCGACCTCACCCGACGCGTTCCGAACGGGAGGGGTCACTGGTCCACGCCCTTGTTGGGGATGGAGACGTCGACGACGCGCTCACCGCGGACACCGGTCAGCCGCGCCCATTCCTGCGGGTTGGAGGTGTTGGGCAGGTCCGCGCTCTCGGCGAACTCGGCGTCGACAGCGTCGAGGAAGTCGTCTGTGGTCAGGCCCTGCCCGGTGCCGTGGACGATGTCCTTGATCGCCAGCTTCTTGGCCCGGTCCACGATGTTGCGCAGCATCGCCCCGGAGGTGAGGTCGGCCAGGTACAGGGAGGATCGGCGGCCCGAGGCGTACACCAGGTGCACGTACGTGGTGGACGCGTCGCGCGTGTAGAGCCTGTCGACGATCCGGTCGATGAGGTCCGCCACGTGCGTCTGCTCGTCCGCGTCCCCGACCTCCTCCGGGTCGAAGCGCAGGTCGGGGGTGATGTATTTCGCCAGGATATCGGTCGCGGCGTCGCGGTCGGGCCGGTCGATGCGGATCTTCAGGTCGAGCCGGCCGGGGCGCAGGATGGCCGGGTCGATCATGTCCTCGCGGTTGGAGGCGCCGATCACGATGACGTTGCGCAGGTCCTCCACGCCGTCGATCTCCGCGAGCAGCTGGGGCACGATCGTGGTCTCCATGTCCGAGGAGACACCGGAACCGCGGGTGCGGAAGATCGAGTCCATCTCGTCGAAGAACACGATGACCGGGTTGCCCTCGGTCGCCTTCTCACGCGCCCGCTCGAAGATGGAGCGGATGTGCCGCTCGGTCTCGCCGACGTACTTGTTGAGCAGTTCCGGGCCCTTGATGGACAGGAAGTACGAGTTGGGATAGCGACCGTCGGAGACGTCGTCGCCACGGGAGACCGCCGACGCGCGGGCCAACGAGTGCGCGACGGCCTTGGCGATGAGGGTCTTGCCGCAGCCGGGGGGCCCGTAGAGCAGGACGCCCTTGGGTGGGGCCAGGTGGAACTCGCGGTAGAGGTCGTGGTGGATGAAGGGCAGCTCGATGGCGTCGCGGATCTGCTCGATCTGCGGTCCGAGTCCACCGATGTCGGAGTACTCCACCATCGGGATCTCCTCGAGCAGGAGCTCGTCGACCTCGGCCTTGGGCACGACCTCGTACGCCACGCCCGCCTTGGGGTCGACCAGCACCGCGTCGCCCGGACGGACCGGGGCGGGGTGCTCGGCGGTCCGACCGCCCCGCAGGGCGGTGGCCAGCACGACGATGTGCTCCTCGTCGTTGCCCATCACGACGCGGGCGCGGACGCCGTCGGCGAGTACGTCGCGGAACACGGCGGTGACGCCCGTGACGGGCAGCTCCCCGGAGACCTCGAGCACGGTCATGGCCTCGTTGAGACGCACCGTCGTACCGGCGGTCAGCTCGGCGGCGTCCACCCCCGGGGCGATCGCGAGGCGCATCCGCCTACCCGCGGCCATGACCTCCACGGAGTCCGGGCCGGAGGGTCGGGCCAGTACGACGCCGTAGGTGCTGGGCGGGGTGCCGAGTCGTTCGACCTCACCCTTGAGCGCCTCGAGCTGGTCGCGCGAGTCCCTGAGCAGGTCCGCGAGCCGGACGTTGCGGGCGCCGAGGGCGTCGATCTTGATCGCCTTCTCGCGGTCCGAGCGGGCCCCCTCGTCCACGGCCTTCCGCAGCCGTGCGAGCTCGGCCCGGTCGATGGCGACCCGGTCCTGCCCGTCGCCGGCCGGGGAACGTCCCTCGGTCACGCGATCACCTGCCCTCCTGGTCGTCGACGAGTCACCTCGTCGTCGTCCCCTCCACCCTATCGGCGGACGCGGGCGCAGGTCCCTGCGAGTCCGCCGGTCAGCCCTTTCCGCTGCGCCGCTTGGGCTTGAGGGTGGTCACGCCCTCGGCGAGCCGGCGGGCGGTCACGAGGAACGCCGTGTGGCCCTGCATGCGGTGCTCCGGACGCACGGCCAGGCCGACCACGTGCCAGCCGCGGTTGATCGACTCCCACGCCCGGGGCTCGGTCCAGCACTGCTGACGCCGCAGGGCCTCCACGACGTCCGACAGCTGGGTCGTGGTGGCCACGTAGGCGACCAGCACCCCGCCGGGCACCAACACGTCGCTCACCGTGGGCAGGCACTCCCAGGGCGCGAGCATGTCCAGCACCACGCGGTCGACCTGGCCCCCCAGCGCCTCCACGGAGGTCTCGGCCAGGTCCGCGACGCGCAGGTCCCAGTTCTCGGGGTGCTCGCCGTAGAACGTGCGGACGTTGCGCTCGGCGTGCTCGGCGTGGTCCTCACGGATCTCGTAGGAGAACACCCGACCCTCGGGGCCCACGGCCCGGAGCAGTGAGCAGGTCAGCGCACCGGAACCGGCACCGGCCTCCAACACCCGGGCGCCGGGGAACACGTCACCCTCGTGCACGATCTGCGCGGCGTCCTTGGGGTAGATCACCTGGGCGCCGCGCGGCATGGACAGCACGTAGTCGGTGAGGAGCGGCCGGAGCGCGAGGTAGTGGGAGTCCTTGGTCGAGGTGACGATCGACCCCTCCGGCGCACCGATCAGGTCGTCGTGGCGGACGGCCCCGTGGTGGGTGAAGAACTCGGCGCCCTCGACGAGGACGACCGTGTACTTGCGCCCCTTGGTGTCGGTGAGTTGGACGCGGTCGCCCACGACGAACGGACCGGATCGCTGCACAGGACCTCCAGGGGGGACATACGGGCCGGTTGTCCGACCGGTTGTCTACCCTGCCAGGTGTGACGGATCCCCTGGAAATCGGCGGCATCCCGGCAGCGGGCGACGTACCCCTGCCGGAACGCAAGCCCCTCGCCCTGTCCGCCTCGCGCGCGGCGGACTTCCGGCAGTGCCCGCTGCTGTACCGCCTGCGCACCATCGACCGGATCCCGGAACCCAAGACGCGCGCCCAGGTGACGGGCACCGTCGTCCACTCGGTGCTCGAGGAGCTCTACGGCCTCGAGCAGTCCGACCGGGCACCGCAGCGCGCCGCGGACCTCGTCCCCGCCGCCGTCGAGAACTTCTACGCGGCGGAGGACGGCGCCGACGTGGTACCTGTTGCCGAACGCCCCGGGTTCGAGGCCGAGGTCGCGGGCCTGGTCTCGGCCCTCTACGGCGTCGAGGACCCGCAGCGCTTCTCCCCCGCCTCGTGCGAGCAGTACCTGCTCACGGCCACTCAGTCGGGGACCCCGCTCCACGGCTACCTCGACCGGGTCGACGTGGCGCCGACCGGCGAGGTCAGGGTCGTCGACTACAAGACCGGCAAACCCCCGAACCCGCGGTACCAGCACCAGGCGATGTTCCAGATGCGCTTCTACGCCCTGATGTACCACCGCGTCCACGGGGTGCTCCCCGCGCAGCTCAAACTCATCTACCTCAAGAACGGCAGCTGGCTCACCCTCACCCCGGATCATGCGTCCCTCGGTGAGACCGAGGCGTCCCTCGACTCGCTCTGGTCGGAGATCGAGCGGGCCGGGGAGACGGGGGACTTCCGCCCCCGTACGTCCCGCCTGTGCGACTGGTGCAATCATCAGGCGCTGTGTCCGGCGTACGGCGGTACCCCGCCGGAGTACCCGGGGTGGCCCGGGACGCGGGTGGTACCAGCCGGGACGGACAGTCTGCTGTCAGGTCAGGGAGAACCGAGGAGAACATGATGACGGAGGCCTACTTCGAGCCGCTGGGTACCGACGACGGCTGGGAGGTCTTCCGAGCGACGCCGCACACCGTGAGCGCCTGGGGCCCCGACCTGCAACACGGGGCCCCGCCCTCTGCCCTCCTCACCCGGGCCATGGATCGGCTGGACCCGTCCGAGGAGACGCGGATCGCGCGGGTGGCGGTCGACCTGCTGGGTCCGGTGCCCCTGGGCGAGTTGCGGACGCGGGCGCGCGTGACCCGACCTGGCCGGCGGATCCAGCTGGTCGAGTCCGAGCTCGAGGCGCGGGGACGGATCGTCGCCCGGGCGAGTGCGTGGCGGATGCTCGTCAGCGACACCGCGGAGGTCGAGCAGACGCTGGATCAGCCCCGCGAGTTGCCGGGAGCTGATCACAACAGTGAGTTCTTCAACCGCTGGACCAGCGGTTACATCGACTCTCTCGAGATCCGGGGTGCCGAGGACGGCACGGTGTGGGCGCGGCCCACCCTGCCGCTGGTGGCAGGTGAGGAGACGACCCCCGCCGAACACGTGATGTGCGTGGCGGACATCGCCAACGGTGTCGGAGCGGTCCTCGAGCCCCACGAGTGGCGATTCCTCAACACCGACGTGGTCACGCACCTGCACCGCCGGCCCGTCGGGCAGTGGATCGGGGTGACAGCGCGGGCCTCGATCGGTCCCGACGGGGTGGGCGCGACCACCGGAACGCTCTTCGACGAGGTCGGTGCGATCGGACACACCCTGCAGGCCTTGCTGGTCGAGCGGGTCTGATCGGGCGCGGTCCCTGCCCAGGGATCCGCTACTCCGACTTCGGATCCGCTACCCCTGTGCGGGTAGCGGATTCGAAGGGAGGGTAGCGGATCTTGTGGTTGTCAGCCCATTCGGCAGGAACGGATGTCGGTCGCGATGACCGACTTCGCACCGGACGCGGCGAGCTCGTCCATGATCGAGTTGACCCGCTTGCGCGGCACCATCGACCGGACGGCGATCCACGCCGGGTCCGCCATCGGCGAGACCGTGGGCGACTCGATCCCCGGCGTGATCGCCGAGACCTCGTCGAGCAGATCCTTGGGGCAGTTGTAGTCGAGCATCATGTACTGCTGGGCGAACACCACACCCTGCAGGCGCGCCCTGAGCTGTGCCATCGCCGCGGATACCTCGGCGTCCGCCCGGGAGATCAGCACGCCCGAGGAGTCGCACAGGATGTCGCCGAACGCCTCCAGGCCGTGGACCTTGAGCGTCCGCCCGGACCCCACGACGTCGGCGATGCAGTCGGCCACCCCCAGCTGGATCGAGATCTCCACGGCGCCGTCGAGGCGGATGACCTCCGCCTCGACCCCCCGCTGCTGGAGGTCCCGACGCACGATATTGGGGTACGAGGTCGCGATCCGCGCGCCGGCGAGCCGGTCGGTGGACCATCCCGCCCCGGCGGGACCGGCGTAGCGGAAGGTGGAGTGGCCGAAGCCCAGATCGAGGAGCTCATCGACCTCGGCCATGGAATCCGCGGCCAGATCCCGGCCGGTGATGCCCATCTCGAGGCGGCCGGAGCCCACATAGACGGCGATGTCCTTGGGACGGAGGAAGAAGAACTCGACGTCGTTGTCCGGGTCGATCAGCGTGAGGTCTTTGCTCCCCTCGTGCCGACGGCGGTACCCCGCCTCGGCGAGCATCTCGGAGGCGGACTCGGACAGGGCGCCCTTGTTGGGCAGTGCGACGCGCAGCATGACGGGGGCTCCGGGATCTGTGAGCGTGAGGGTGGACGCGGGGCGGGGTCTAGAGATGTCGGTAGACGTCCTCGAGGCCGAGTCCGCGCCTGAGCATCATGACCTGGGTCCAGTACAGGAGCTGCGAGATCTCCTCCGCCAGTTCCTCGTCGGACTGGTACTCGGCGGCGATCCACACCTCTCCGGCTTCTTCGATGACCTTCTTGCCCAGATGATGCACACCCTTGTCGAACGCGGCGACGGTGCCGGACCCCTCGGGGCGCGCGGTGATGCGCTCGGACAGCTCGGTGAACAGCGAGTCGAAGGTCTTCACACGCTCGATTGTCCCATAGCCGCACCCACGGGTGTGCCGGAGGTGAGCCCGTGGAGCGCCGCGGTGTCGACGCCCTCCAGGGTGTCGTGGGTGTGGGCCCCGACGACGCCGGGCTGGCCGTCGGTCGACGGGATGTACAGCACCCGGCATCCGGCGGCGACCGCCGCGGTCGCGCCGGTGACGGAATCCTCCACCGCCACCGCCGAGCCGGGCTCCACCCCGAGCCGGGCACACGCGAGGAGATACGGGTCCGGGGCGGGCTTGGCCTCGGTGACCATGCACCCGGTGACCACCACGTCGAAGCGGGAGCGGTCGATGAACTCGAGGGGCACCACCGCGACATCGGCGGTGGTGTTGGTGACCAACGCGACCGGAGTCCCCGTCGACGCGATATCGGCGAGGAGATCCTCGGCGCCCGGCCGCCACCTCATATCAGTTCGCATCAGCTCGGTGACCCGGGAGTTCAAGCGGTGGGCGAGGCGGTCGAACTCCTCGCCCACGATCCGGCGACCCGTGTACTCGCCGAGGATCTCGAAGAACCCGTGGAGGGAGTTGCCCAGCGTCCTCTCGCGCGTCGTCTCGTCGAGGGGGCGCCCCAGGTGCTCGGCGAGCTCGTACACGGCGATGTCCCACAGTCGCTCGGTGTCGACGAGGGTGCCGTCCATGTCGAGACAGACGGCGGCCGGAACACTGTCAGAGGAATTGCTGGTCACGGCCTACTGTCTACCCGAGTCAAGTGAACCGGGGGTGACCCGAGGCGCCGATTGCGACGGGATCGCATCGAAGTCACTGAGCTTCCGTGGCACCATCACGACGCGCGCCGAGTTGAGGATCGCCAGCACATCGATGACCTCCTGCGCGATCGCCCCCGCGAGAGGGCTCAGCAACCCGAAGACGGCGAGGAGCATCCCGATCACGGAGGCGGCCATCCCGCCGACCGCTGACTGCAGGGCGATCCGACGCATACGCGCTCCGATATGGAGCAGGTCGTCGAGGCGCTCCAGTGAGGAATCCAGCACCACGGCGTCGGCGGCCTCGGACGTCACGTCGGAGGTGGCACCGAACGCGACTCCTGCGGTCGCGGCCGTCATCGCCGGGGCGTCGTTGATGCCGTCCCCGAGGAACAGCGTCGGCCCCGTGGCAGTGCGTTCGCGGACGATCGCGAGTTTGCCCTCGGGGCCGACCCCGCCGTACACCTCACTGATGCCCACCCGGTCCGCCAACCGGCGGACCTCGGTCTCGCGGTCACCCGAGATGATCATCATGTGCTTGACGCCGTGCGAGCGCGGCAGATGTGCGATGAAGTCGCCTGCGGTCGCCCGCGGTTCGTCCCGGAACCGGAAGGTGGCGGCGTACCGTTCGTCCAGGAGGACGATCGATTCCAGACCGGCCTCCGTCCCCGGGAGGAGGTCGACGGCGTCGGGGTCGACCGCGGCGAGTCCACGACGGTTGGTCAGGCGAAGGCTGTGGACGCCCACCTCACCGACCAGTCCGGCGCCGGGTTTCTCGGCGACCGAGCTGAGTGGTGGTATGGCGAGACCTCGTTCGGTGGCGGCGTCGACGACAGCTCGGGCAAGAGGATGACGGGAGTAAACCTCGACCGCTGCTGCGGTCGCCAGCACGCCATCCGGATCGGTGCCCGGTCGAGGAATGATCTCGGTCAGGACGGGGCGACCGTAGGTCAGTGTGCCCGTCTTGTCGAACATCATCGTCTCGATCCGGCTGACGTTCTCGAGCATTGCCGGGTTCCGGATGATGATCCCACGCTTGGCGGACAGCGAGATGGCGCCGATGATGGCGACCGGTACGCCGATGAGCAGTGGACACGGGGTCGCGACGACCACCACGGCGAGGAAGCGGGTCGGGTCGCCCGAGATGGCCCAGCCGAGGACGCCGAGGGCAAGTGCAACCAGCGTGTACCAGGCGCCGAGACGGTCGGCCAGGCGACGCATCGGGGGCCGGTGTTCCTCCGCCTCCCGCAGGACGCCGACGATCTGCGCGTACCGGGAGTCTGCCGCCCGGCGTTCGGCCCGGACGGTCAACGCCACCTCGCCGTTGACGGACCCGGAGAGCACCTGGGAGCCGGGTGACTTCGGCACGACGTACGGTTCGCCGGTCAGGAACGACTCGTCCATGGCGCCGTCGCCACCCACGACCTCGCCGTCGACGGGGCACAGTTCATGAGGCAGGACGAGGAGGAGGTCATCCACGCGGACCTCCTCCGCGCGGATGTCGTCCACGCCCGCGGCCGTAGAGTCCCCGCGGAGTCGATGCGCGATCGTGGGACTGCGCCGCGCGAGGGCGTCGAGGGTGGCCGATGCCCTCCGCGACGCCGCGGCCTCGAGCGCCTCGCCCCCGGACAGCATGAGGACGACGATCGCGGCGACCAGCCACTCGTCGAGAGCGACCGCCGTGATGATCGAGATGGCGGCGAGCATGTCCGCCCCACCCGCGCTCCTCACCGCCGAGCGCAGTACCTCGAGGATGAGTGGGACCCCGCCGACCACGACCACCGCGACCAGGGGCGCCCGGATCGACCACTCGACCGTCGTGGAGACGCCGGGACCGGTGACCGCGCGCGACACGAGGTGGATCGCGATGGCCAGGACGGTGGCCATCGCGAGTACCCCCTGGCGAGAGCCGACGAAGGCGCGGAGTGGCCCGTCCGCCCGGCCCCGCGTCGATGCCGACGCGGGGCTGGTGGATTCACCGCCAGATCGGTGCCCGATGGTGTGCATGACTTCATCATCCGCCGTCGGATATGGCCTCTACCAGCAAGGACAGGCTGTCCTGCGTGCCCGCCTCAGACGTTGAAGTACTTGGCCTCCGGGTGGTACAGCACGAACGCGTCGGTCGACTGCTCGGGATGCAACTGCAGTTCCTCGGAGAGTTCGACGCCGATGCGCTCGGGCTCGAGCAGATCGACGACCACCTTGCGGGACTCCAGGTCGGGGCAGGCGCCGTAGCCGAAGCTGTACCGGGCACCCCGGTACTTGAGGTTGAAGTACTCCTCGATGCTGTCCGGGTCCTCGTCGGAGACCGTGCCCTCGGGCAGGCGGAGTTCGTCGCGGACCCGTCGGTGCCAGAACTCGGCGAGGGCCTCGGTGAGCTGCACGGACAGGCCGTGTACCTCGAGGTAGTCCCGATAGTTGTCCGCGGCGAACAGCTCGTTGGCGAAGTCCGCGATGGGCGTGCCCATGGTGACCAGCTGGAACGGCAGCACGTCCACCACTCCCTCGGCCTCGCAGCGCTCCTTGGAGGCCAGGAAGTCGGGGATGGCCAGGAAGCGCGGTCGCTGCTGGCGCGGGAACGCGATCTTGTGGAGCACCTCGGCGTCGGGGCGCGGCTCGGCGAGCACCCAGATCTCCTCGCCCACCGAGTAGGCCGGGAAGTAGCCGTACACCACGGCCGAGTGGGACAGGATGTTCTCGGTGGTCAACCGGTCGATCCACGAACGCAGGCGGGGCCTGCCCTCGGTGGCCACGAGCTCCTCGTAGTCCGGCCCGTCGCCGCTGCGGGTGCCCCGCAGGCCCCACTGGCCGAAGAACAGGGCACGCTCGTCCAGGTGACCGGCGTAGTCCGCCACCGGGATCCCCTTGGCGATCCGGGTCCCCCAGAACGGAGGGGTCGCGATCGGCTGGTCGGCCGCGATGTCCGACCGCTCGGGGACCACGACGGGCTCGGCCTCGGCGGCGCGCTTGGCGGCGATCCGCTCACTGCGAGCGCGGCGCTCGCGGCGTTCTTCGGCCTTGGCCGCGGACTCCGACGACTGCGACATCGGGACCCCGGTCCGTTTGGACGTCATCACCTCGTCCATGAGCCGCAGGCCCTCGAACGCGTCCCGCGCGTAGAACACCTCACCCTGGTACATCCCGGCGAGATCGACCTCGACGTAGGACCGGGTCAGCGCGGCACCGCCGAGTAGGACCGGGAACTCCCCGGCGATCCCCTCCGAGTTGAGCTCGGCGAGGTTGTCCTTCATCACGACGGTCGACTTCACCAGCAGGCCGGACATGCCGATCACGTCGGCCTTGTGCTCGCGGGCCGCGGAGATGATCTCCGAGATCGGCTGCTTGATGCCGATGTTGACCACGTCGTAGCCGTTGTTGGACAGGATGATGTCCACGAGGTTCTTGCCGATGTCGTGCACATCGCCCTTGACCGTGGCCAGGACGATGCGGCCCTTGCCGTCCTCGTCGCTGGCCTCCATGTGGGGCTCGAGGTGGGCGACCGCGGCCTTCATGGTCTCCGCCGACTGCAGGACGAACGGCAGCTGCATCTGACCGGACCCGAAGAGCTCACCCACGGTCTTCATCCCACCGAGCAGGTGGGTGTTGATGATCTCCAGAGGGGGGATCTCCGCCATCGCGGCGTCGAGGTCCGCCTCGAGTCCCTTGCGCTCGCCGTCGACGATCCTGGCCGACAGCCGCTCCATGAGCGGCATCGCGGCGAGCTCGGCCGCGCGCGCGTCCTTGGCGCCGGCCGCGGACACGCCCTCGAACAGCTCCATGAACACCTGGAGGGGGTCATATCCCTCACCGCGACGGTCGTAGACCAGGTCGAGGGCGACCTCCCGCTGGCGCTCGTCGATCTTGCTCATGGGCAGGATCTTGGAACTGTGCGCGATCGCGGTGTCCAGACCCGCCTGGATGCACTCGTGCAGGAACACCGAGTTGAGCACCTGGCGGGCGGCCGGGTTGAGGCCGAACGAGATGTTCGACAAGCCGAGCGTGGTGTGGATCTTCGGGTGTGACCCGGTGAGCCGGCGGATGGCCTCGATTGTCTCGATGCCGTCGCGGCGGACCTCCTCCTGGCCGGTCGAGATGGGGAAGGTCAGACAGTCGATGATGATGTCCTCCTCCGCCACCCCCCAGTTACCGGTGAGGTCGGCGATGAGCCGCTCGGCGATCTCGACCTTGCGATCCGCGGTCCGGGCCTGGCCCTCCTCGTCGATGGTCAGCCCGACCACAGCCGCGCCGTGGCGGGAGACCAGCTGCATGATCCGCTGGAAACGGGACTCCGGCCCGTCGCCGTCCTCGTAGTTGACCGAGTTGACCGCGCAGCGGCCACCCAGCTTCGCCAGACCGGCCTCGATGACACCGGGCTCGGTCGAGTCGAGCATGATCGGCAGCGTCGAGGAGGTCGCGAGCCGGCCGGCCAACTCCTTCATGTCGTCGGAGCCGTCCCGGCCGACGTAGTCCACGCAGAGGTCGACCATCTGCGCACCGTCGCGCATCTGCTCCTTGGCGATGTCCATGCAGGTGTCCCAGTCGCCGGCGAGCATGGCCTCGCGGAACCGCTTGGAACCGTTGGCGTTGGTGCGCTCACCGATCATGAGGATCCCGGCGTCGGCGCGCAGGGGGGTCGAGCTGTACAGCGAGGCGACCGCGTTGACGGGCTCCACCCGACGCTCGGCCTTCTCGCGGCCCAGGACCTCGTCGCGCAGGCGGGTGATGTGCTCGGGGGTGGTGCCGCAGCACCCGCCCACCATCGACAGGCCGAACTCGGAGACGAAATCGGCCACCTGCGGCGCGAACGCGTCGGCGCCCAGGGGGTAGACGGCGCCGTGCTCGCCGAGCTCCGGCAGTCCCGCGTTGGGCATGACCGACACGGGGATCCCGGCGTGCCGGGACAGGAACCGCAGGTGCTCGATCATCTCGGCCGGACCCGTGGCGCAGTTGAGGCCGATCATGTCGATGCCCAGCGGCTCCAACGCGGTGAGGGCCGCGCCGATGTCCGAGCCGAGCAGCATGGTGCCCGTGGTCTCGATGGTGACGTGGGAGATGATCGGCAGCCGCCGGCCGGCGGCGGCCATCCCGTCCTGGCACCCGAGCACCGCGGCCTTGACCTGGAGCAGGTCCTGGCTCGTCTCGATGAGGTAGGCGTCCGCGCCACCTCGTGCCAGCCCCTCGGCGGCCTGGGCGTACGCGTCCCGCATCTCCTCGAAGGTGGTCTGCCCCAGGGAGGGCAGCTTGGTGCCCGGCCCGAGGGAACCCAGCACCATCCGGGGGGTCCCGTCCTCGGACGGACCCATCTCGTCGGCGACCTTGCGGGCGATCGCCGCGCCCTTCTCCGCGAGCTCACCGATCCGGTCGACGATGTCGTAGTCGCCCAGGTTGGACAGGTTGCAGCCGAAGGTGTTGGTCTCCACCAGATCGGCGCCAGCGGTGAAGAACGCCCGGTGGATGTCCTCCACGACGTCCGGACGTGTGGCGTTGAGGATCTCGTTGCAGCCCTCCAGGCCCAGGAAGTCCGCGTCCACGTCGAGGTCGACGGCCTGCAACATCGTGCCCATCGCCCCGTCACCGATCAGTACTCGCCGACGGGCGGCATCCAATAAGGGCGAATCGAAATCGACAGACATGGCCCCAGTGTATGGGTGGGGAACAACCGGACGAACGTAGGCTGTACTAATGACTGTCCAATGGAGTCCCGACGGGCATCTCGATCTGGAGAGCCCGGTGATGATCGTGGCCTTCGAGGGCTGGAACGACGCCGCGGACGTAGCGACCGGCACCATCGAACACCTCGCCCTGAACTGGGAGGCCCGCCAGATCGCCGAGGTCGGCGGTGACGAGTTCTTCGACTACCTGGACCAGCGGCCCGTCGTCCGGATCTCGGGTGGGGTGTCCCGCTCGGTGGAGTGGCCCCGGGTGGTGGTGTCGGCGTGTCGACCGGACGGGTTCGCCGCGGACGTGTTGCTGGTGCGGGGGCCCGAGCCGGCCCTGAAGTGGCGCCGGTTCGCCTCGGAGTTCGTCGACCTGGTCGACACCCTCGGGGTGTCCCAGGTGATCCTGCTGGGGGCCTACCTCGCCGACGTGCCGCACACCCGTCCGGTCCCGCTCACCGGCGCGGCGTTCAGCCGGCAGCGGATGGCGACGATGGGTGTCGAACCGTCGGACTACGAGGGGCCCACCGGGATGTCCGGGGTGCTCCAGCAACTGCTCACCGAGGCGGGGGTGCCCACGCTGAGTGTGTTCGCGGGGGTCCCCCACTACGTGGCCTCGCCGCCGAACCCTCGGGGCACCGAGGCGATGTTGTCCTGGATCGCGGAGAACCTGGGCATGGCGGTACCGATGGACGCGCTGCGCGTGCAGGCGCGGACGTGGGCCGACCGTGTCGACGCAGCCGCAGGCGAGGACGAGGACCTCCGCGATTACATCCAGTCCCTCGAGGACCGGATGGACGAGGACTCCGGAGTGACCCCGGGGGTCGACCCGGAGCCCGACCGCGGCCGCGCGTCGGGTGGGGAGGCCATGCCGCTGGTCGACGGCGACGCGATCGCGGCCGAGTTCGAGCGCTTCCTACGGGGCGAGCGGGACGAGCCCGACGCCGGGTGACCCGCGGCCGGCCGGGTCGCGGCACGCGCGTCCCGCAGGTCAGCCGGCCCGGCCGGTCAGGCGGCGGTCGACGGGATGCCGAGAAGAGCGTCCAGGGCGGTCGCGACCGCGACACCGGCGGCCGGGTCCGCCTCGTCACCGCCCAGCGTCGCCTCCGCCCACGCGTCGATCACGGCCAACGCCCCGGGCGTGTCCAGGTCGTCCGCGAGGCGCTCGCGCAGAGCCGTGATCGCGGCCGCCGAGTCCGCACCGGCGCCGCGGGCGACGGCCCGGTTCCACGTGTCGTATCGGAGACGGGCGGCCTCGAGGAGCTCCCCGGACCAGGACCGGTCCACGCGGTAGTGCCCGGCGAACAGGCCGAGCCTGATGAGCGCCGGGTCGACGCCCTCCTCCCGCAGCGCCTGCACGCGCACCAGGTTGCCGAGCGACTTGCTCATCTTCACGCCGTCGAGCCCGATCATCGCGGCGTGGACGTAGAAACGGGCGAAGGGCGCCTCCCCCGTGGCCGCCTCGGCGTGGGCGGCGGAGAACTCGTGGTGGGGGAAGGCCAGGTCGCTGCCGCCACCCTGGATGTCGAACTCCATCCCCAGTCGGTTGCGGGCGATCGCCGAGCACTCGATGTGCCACCCGGGTCGGCCCGCCCCCCAGGGGGAGGGCCACGCCGGCTCGCCGGGACGATTGACGCGCCACAGCAACGCATCCAGCGGGTGTTCCTTGCCGGTTCGGTCGGGGTCGCCACCGCGCTCGGCGAAGGCGGCGGCCATCTCGTCGTCGTCGTAGCCCGACTCGTACCCGAACTCCTCGGTCGCGCCGTGGCGGTAGTAGACGTCGGAGTAGCCGTCGACGGCGGGGTCGATGCAGTAGGCGTGACCACGCTCAAGGAGCTCGGCCACCATCTCCACAACCTCGTCGATGGTCTCGGTGGCCGCGACGTAGTCACGCGGCGGGAGGACCCGGAGCGCCTCCATGTCCTCGCGGAACCGGTCGGTCTCGCGGTCCCCCAGCTCCTGCCAGTCGACGCCGTCACGCTCGGCCCGCTCGAACAGCGGGTCGTCGACATCGGTGGTGTTCTGGACGTAGTGGACCTCGTGCCCGGCGTCGAGCAGCTGACGGTAGACGAGGTCGAACGTGAGATAGGTGGCCGCGTGACCGAGATGGGTGGTGTCGTACGGGGTGATCCCGCAGACGTACATGCGTGCGACGGGCCCCGGCGCCACCTCGCGGGACTCCCCGCCGGCCGTGTCGAACAACCTCAGGGGGACGCCGTCGCCGGGGACCGAGGGGACGACAGGCGTGGACCACGAGTGCATGCGGCCGAGTCTAGAGACCACGCGGTCAGAAGAGCGGCCAGGGTAAGGGGTAGCCGGGGCCGGGAACGGGGAACACCCGGGTCGCGAGGAGGGTGTCGACGCGCTCGGTGAGAGCCTCGACCTCGGCGGAGGAGAGCAGGTCGGACAGGGCCGCGCCGAGTGCGCCGCCCTCTGCCAGGTCGCGCCGGAGACGCTCCAACCCCGCCACGTCGTCGGCGGTGAGGGGTTGACCCGCCCACCCCCACAGGACGGTGCGCACCTTGGGCTCGGTGTGGAAGGACAGGCCGTGGTCGATCGCCCAGACGACCCCCGCGGCGTCGACGAGGACGTGTCCGCCCTTCCGGTCGGCGTTGTTGACCACGTGGTCGAACACCGCGATACGGCGCAGCCGGTCGTCGGTGCCGTGTGCCACCACCACGTCCTCTCCCCGCGCGCCCTCCCCCCGCAGCACGACCGCCCGGCCGCCCGGGACGGCGTCGGCGGGGTGGACGTCGATCGGGTCGTGCCCGGAGCGTTGCTCGCGATCGATCTCCTCGATCCAGCGCTGGGCCATCCCCGGCCCGCCCGGGCCGTGCGCGGCCACGGTCTGTGGCACGAGGTCCCAGCCCAACGCCTCGGAGACCGCGTGTGCGGCGATCTCCCGCGCGGCCAGACTGCCGTCGGGGAAGTCCATCAGCGGCCGCTCCCCCGCCGACGGCTTGTAGACCCAGCTGTCCCCGTGGGCGTCCACGCAGTGGTAGACCGCGTTGCTGCCGGACGGGATCCGGTACAGCACGGTGAGTTCGGGGCTGACCGGGCGGTCGGTCACGGGTCGATGAGGTCGGTGAGCGCCTCATCGGACCGCGGGAGGTAACCGTTGAGGCGGACGCACAGGTGGCCGGTGGTGTCGATCGGTTCGCCGCACAGCGGGCACGGGGCACGGCCGGCGGAGACGACCTTCTCGCTGCGGAGCACGAACTGCCGGGCGCGCTGGGGGGTGAGGAAGACGCGCAGCGCGTCCGGCGCGTCCTCGGCGTCCGACAGCACCACCGACTCGTCTGTGGCGGACGGGTCCATCGCCAACAACTCCACCACGATCTTGGAGTGCTCCCCGTCCCAGCCGAGCCCCATGGTGCCCACCTGGAACTCGGCGTCGACCGGCATCTCGAGCGGGTCGAGATCATCCACGACGCCGCCGGCCGGCGGGATCGGGACGTCGGACTTGGCGGCGATCTCGTCGAGCAGGTCGCCCATCCTCTCGGACAGGATCTGGGCCTGCTGCTTCTCGCACCGCACCGAGATGGTCCGGCCCGACTCGGTGGCCTGGACGAAGAAGACGCGCTCGCCCGGCTGGCCGACCGTGCCCACCACGAACCGGGTCGGGTCGCGGAACTCGTGCACTGCCCTGCTCATGCGGGTGGTCTCCTCGTGGGGTGGATGGTGGTGCGGATCATCAGGCTACGTTCCCGCCGGGGACGGCGTCCGAGCTGGCGTGCCCCGCCGTGGCGTCGCCGACCCGGCCGGCCGGGTCCCCGCGGAGACCCGCCAGGTCGCCGCCGGTGTCGTTGACCCGGAGCACGAACGGGCGGTGTGGCGTGTACCGGACCACGGACACCGACGCGGGTTCCACCACGATCCGCTGGAACTGGTCCAGGTGCATCCCGTAGGCGTCCGCGATCACCGCCTTGATGACGTCGCCGTGGCTACACGCCACCCACAGCACGTCGCGATCCGCCTCCTCCGCCAGGCGCTGGTCGTGGCGACGGATGGCGGTCACCGCCCGACCGGCCATCCCGGCCAGGGACTCCCCGTCCGGGAAGACCGCCGACGAGGGGTGCTGCTGGACCACCGACCACAGGTGCTCGGAGGCGAGGTCCTTGAGTGGTCGGCCCGTCCAGGAGCCGTAGTCGACCTCGACCAGCCCCTCGTCGACCAGCGGCTCCACGCCCAGCGACCGCGCCAGGGGTTCGACGGTCTGACGGCACCGCATGAGGGGCGACCGGACGACCGCCTCGACGGGCAGTTCCCCGAGCCGACGGCCGAGTTCCGCGGCCTGGGCGTGGCCGGTGTCGTCGAGGCCGACCCCCGGTGTACGGCCTGCCAACGTGAGGGCGGTGTTGGCGGTGGATCGGCCGTGCCGGAGCAGGATGACGGTCATACGGGAAGATTACCGACGGCCCGCCGGGTCGGTCACCGGCCGGGCGGCGGCCCCGGTCAGGTCGCGGGGATCGTGCCGGTGCCGAGCAGGATCATCACCAGGGCGCCGAGGAGGATGCGGTACCCGGCGAACCAGGCGAGCGAGTGGTTCTGCACGAACCTCAGGAGCCAGGCGATGGCGGCGTACCCGATGACGAACGCGATCGCCGACCCCACGAGGAGCTGGAATCCGCTCGCCGACTGCCCCACCGACGGTTCGAACGCGTCGGGGAGGCTGAACAGGCCCGAGGCGAGGACGGCGGGGATGGCCAGCAGGAACGAGAACCGCGCCGCGGCCTCACGCGACATGTTGAGGAACAGGCCGGCGGAGATCGTGCCCCCGGAGCGGCTCACGCCCGGGATGAGCGCCAGACACTGGGCCAGCCCCATGACGATCGCGTCCTTCATCGTCAGACCCTCGAGCGATTTGGCGTCGACGGGGCGGTCCTGCCGGCCGAACCTCTCGGCGAGCAGGAACACGAAGGAGAAGACGATGAGCACGATGGCGGTGATCCAGAGATTCCGCGCGGCGTCACGGATGAAGTCCTTGCCGACGAAACCGATGAGCGCGATCGGGACCGACCCGACGATGACGAACCACCCCAGGCGGTAATCCGGGTCGGCGCGGTGCTCGGAGTCGAACACGCCCCGGAACCAGGCGACGAGGATGCGCACGATGTCCTTGAAGAAGAACACCAGCACCGCGGCCTCGGTGCCCAGCTGGACCACGGCGGTGAAGGACGCGCCCGCGTCCTCGCCGAAGAACCAGGTGGAGAAGATCCGTAGGTGGCCGGACGACGACACCGGCAGGAACTCGGTGAGGCCCTGGAGCACCGAGAGCACGACGACCTGGAGCCAGGACATCCCTTCCGCGGTGGGCGCGGCGAGGACCGATGTGTTCACGTGCGCTGTTTCCTCTCGGGTTCCGGCGGATCGGACGCGGATCGCGTCACCGCACCCAGCGAGAGTAGTCGCCCGGACCTGGACGGTGCCCGAGCACCCGCGTGGTGGACAATGGCGGGCAGTCGAAAGGAACACCGTGCACCGACGTGTCCTCCACCGTTCCGGCATGCCCGCCGCCCTCCTCGCCCTGGCGATCGCACTGACCGCCTGCTCCTCGCCCACCGCGGAGCTCGAGGAGCAGAACAGAATCGCCCAGGGCAACGCCTCCCCCGCGGAGTCGCCGCAGGTCTCCGACCCCGCCGGGGGTGACGTGATCCCGGTTCCCGGCTCGGTCCGCTCCCTCGTCGCGGTGGGTGACCGGGTCATCGCCCGGGTCGACGACCCGCCGTCGCTGGAGATCGGTCGAATCGACGGCACCCGCTGGGTGGAGGAGGACTCCGTGCCGCTGCCCCCGGGTGCCGGCGATGTCTCGGCCGCGCACGACGGCACGGTGCTGGTCCCCCACTCCGACGGCGTCGTCCTGGTGTCGGCCACCGGGCAGGTCCGTGAGATCACCGGGCTGGGCCCGGTCACCGCGGCCGCGCTGACCACGGACGGTCGACTACTGACCGGCACCCCGGAGGGCGAGATCGTCGTGCGCGACGCCGACGGTGCCGAGCAGCGTCGCATCGGCGGGCTGACCGCCGTGGACCGGATCAGCGTCGCCCGGGACGGCTCGGTGACGGCCCTGAGCCGCCCCGACACCGTCATCGCCAGCATCGACCTCGACTCGGACAACGCCGGGCCGCTCCTGCGTGCCGGCAAGGGGGCGGGTCAGCTCGACGAGTTCGGCGAGCGTTCCGTGGTGGCCAGCGACACGGTCGGCGGGACCCTGCTGGTGTACTCGACCTCGCCCGTCCGGCTGCATCAGCAGTTCCCCGTCGCCGCGGCCCCGTGGGCGGTGGCGGAGGACACGTCCAGAGGACTCGTCTGGGTCACCTCCACGGGGACGAACACCGTCCAGGCGTACGATCTCGGCGACGGCGTCGGTATCCAGCGCGCGGACATCCCGACGGTGCGCCAGCCCGACTCGCTGGCGGTCACCGACTCGGGGACGGTGGTGGTCGGTTCCGCGGACGGGGCGGGACTGCACCTCATCCGACCGACCCTCACCGAGCCGGCGAGCTGATCGCCCAGAAGACCCACGTCCCGCCCGGGGACGTTCACCGAGGAGGACCGTGTACGCACTGCTCAAGAAGGTGCTGTTCCGCTTTCCCGCGGAGCGGATCCACCACCTGGTGTTCGGCCTGCTCAAGCTCCTGACCCTGGTGCCCCCGCTCGGTGCCGTGGCTCGCCGGATCCTGGGTGTGCGGGACCCCGTGCTCGCCCAGGAGGTGCTCGGTCGTACCTTCCCCGGCCCGCTCGGGTTGGCGGCCGGGTTCGACAAGAACGCCGCCGCCGTGGACTCGTGGGGCGCGATCGGCTTCGGGTTCAGCGAGGTGGGCACCGTGACCGCCTCTCCCCAACCGGGCAATCCCACCCCGCGCCTGTTCCGGCTCGTCGAGGACCGGGCGATCCTCAACCGGATGGGGTTCAACAACCACGGGGCCGGTAACGCGGCCAACAACCTCCGTCGGCGCCGCAGCAGTGACCCGGTGGGGATCAACATCGGCAAGACCAAGGTGGTCCCCGCGGAGGACGCGGTCCGCGACTACGTGGCCTCGGCGACGATGCTCACGGGTCTCGCCGACTACCTCGTCGTCAACGTCAGCTCCCCCAACACTCCCGGTCTACGGGATCTGCAGGCCGTCGAGTCGCTCCGGCCCATCCTCGCGGCGGTGCGGGACGTGGCCACGATCCCCGTCCTGGTGAAGATCGCGCCCGACCTGGACGACGCGGACATCGACGCGGTGACGGACCTCGTGCTGGAACTGGGGCTGGCGGGCATCGTCGCCACCAACACCACCATCTCGCGTGACGGACTGCGGACCCCCGCCGCGGCGGTCGAGGCACTGGGCGCCGGGGGCATCTCCGGCGCGCCGGTCGCCGCCCGGTCGCGGGAGGTCCTCTCGCGGATCCACGGACGCGCAGGCGGCCGCATCGTCATCATCTCCGTCGGTGGCATCGAGACGCCCGAGGACGTCTGGGACCGCATCACCCACGGCGCGAACCTCGTCCAGACCTACACCGGGTTCATCTTCACCGGACCCACGCTCCTGCGCGGCACCAACCGGTTGGTGGCCAAGCGCCTCCGCCAGGGCGGGTTCGGGTCCCTGGCGGAGGCCGTCGGCTCGGCGGTGCGCTGAGCGTTATTGAGCGCTACTGCTCGAAGATCCCCGTCACCGTGCCGCGGGCCAGGCCCTGGCCGAACAGGTTGAACCCGACGAACGCGCACGAGGCGTCGTCACCGAGCTCGATCTCGTCGCCCACCGCGTGGACGGCGAGGATGTAGCGGTGCGGCCCGTGGCCCGCCGGCGGGGCCGCGCCCACGAAGCCCTTGAAGCCGGCGTCGTTGCGGACCACGACCGCGCCCTCGGGGAGGCCCGAGGTGTCGTCGCCCGTGCACGCGCCCTCGGGCAGTGAGGTCACCTCAGCCGGGATGTTGGCCACCGACCAGTGCCAGAAGCCCGACGCGGTGGGGGCGTCCGGGTCGAAGACGGTGACCACGTAGGTCCTCGTACCCTCCGGACCCGCGCTCCAGCTCACCTGTGGCGACCTGTCCTCGCCGCCCTCGACACCCATCTTCCCGCCGAGCTGCGCGGCCGACAGGGTGGCACCCTCGGTGAACGACTCGCTCGTCACCTCGAGGGCCGGTAGATCCGGGAGTGCGGCGTAGGGGTCGGGCACACGGAAGTCGGTCATCGTCATCCTCCTGCGATCGTGGCGGTGTGGAGTGGTCCTCCATCCGGTCACGTCCCTGTCTACCAGCCCTGTCTACCAGCGATGACCCGGCGGTGGGAGCCGCGGCGGGACCCCGATTTGGTCCACGGTTCGGGCATCGGCTAATGTCATTCCTCGCACGACCAAGCCGGACACGAGCCGGTGGAGGTCACCAGTGTGCGAGCGCGAGTGGCGGAATGGCAGACGCGCTAGCTTGAGGTGCTAGTGTCCTATTAACGGACGTGGGGGTTCAAGTCCCCCCTCGCGCACACTGTGTCGAGACAGTAGAAGTGGCCCCGGATCCGTGAGGATCCGGGGCCCACTTGTTTCTGGGTGAGTTTTGCTGGGGAGGTCGCCCGATGGCCCGCACACCCCGCACACCGCCCCCCGCTCAGCAGCAGCTCATCGACCGCCTGCGCGAACTCCTCGTCGATGAGCCGGTGACCCGCGAGGTGTCGATGTTCGGCGGCCACTGCGTCATGGTGTCCGAGAAGATCGCGGTCAGCGCCGGACGGGACGGGTCACTGCTCGTGAGGGTCTCCCCCGACCGGCACGATGAGCTCATGGCCCTGCCCGGCGCGATCCGGGCCGAGATGGGCGCCGGGCGGGACATGGGGCCCGGGTGGATCACCGTGGAGCCGTCGTCGATCGCGACGGACGATCAGTTGGCCGGGTGGCTCGCGCCGGCCCCGGAGTACAACCGTTCGGTCACCGGCGGGACGCCGTGAGGGCGAGCGCCGGCCGACCGGGCGATGCGGCGGGACGGGCCCTGGCAGCTGCCGCCCGCGCCGCAGACCGGGGCCTGGACGCCCTGGGGCTGGCTCCGCCGCCCCTGGACCTGCCGTCGGAGGTCCGCGCCGATCTCGACGGGTTCTTCGCGGGCACGATCGACCCCACGCCGGTCGTGATCCGCCGCGGCCACGTTCCGGGAGTCCCACACCGGCGTGCGTTTGCGCTGCCGGGCCTGATCTATCTCGGCGCCGACCCCGGGATCGTGGTCATGACCGACCCCGGCCCCACGCGGCTACGGGCCACCCCGACCCTGGTGCACGAACTGACCCACATCTGGCAGGGCCGGTACCTCGGCCCGCGCTACGTGGTGCGGGCGTTGAGCGAGCAGATCCGCCTGGGCCGGCGCGCCTACGACTGGCGGGCGGCATTCGCCCGCGTCGTCCACGACGCCCCCGCCGGCCAGGGCCCGGGCGTGCTGCCCGTGGAGGCCCACGCCCAGCTGGTGTCCGAGGCGTACGCCGCGGGCCACGGCTTCGCCCCCACCGCCGTCCTCTCCGGGCGGGACCATCACCTGCGGGCGGTGGAGCACGTGCTCACCGGGTTGCGTGCCGGCGACGTGTCCACCCTGCGGGGGCGGACGGTTTAGGGGCTGACCACCTCGTCGTCGTACCGTATCGGGGTGACCGGCATCGACCCAGACAGTTTCGATCCAGGCGGTAGTGACCCGAGCGGTATCGACCCGGGCGACCTCGAGATCTGCCTGCGCGTCCTCGACCAGGCCGCCGCGCTCGGCGAGGACCACCCCGACTCCATCCGGGTGCAGCGGTCGGTCGGCCACATGTTCAAGCTCCTCAAGAAGACGCGCCGCGCCGAGGTGCGTCGCGCCCGCCAGGAGGCGGACAAGGCCGTCATCGAGGCCACCGCGACCGGCTCACCCACCCGGATCGACGACGAGACCGCCGGCATCCGACTGGTCTCCACCACCCCGGGCGCCGTCGCCGGCCACCTCCAGCGCGCGATGGCGTGCTACGTCTGCAAGCAGCGCTTCACCCAGGTCGACGCCTTCTACCACCAGCTGTGCCCGAGGTGCGCCGCGCTCAACCGGGCCCGGCGGGATCCCGAGATGGACCTGACCGGCCGGCGGGCCCTGCTCACCGGCGGCCGCGCGAAGATCGGCATGTACATCGCCCTGATGCTGCTGCGGGCCGGCGCCGACGTCACCATCACCACCCGCTTCCCCCGCGATGCCGCCCGCCGGTTCGCCTCGATGGACGACCACTCCGAGTGGGCCGACCGCGTGCACGTGATCGGCGTGGACCTGCGCGACCCCGCCCAGGTGGTGGCGCTGGCCGACGAGGTCGCCGCCGGCGGCCCGCTGGATATCCTCATCAACAACGCCGCCCAGACGGTGCGCCGCTCCCCCGGGTCGTACTCCGGGCTCGTCGAGGGCGAGTCCGCCGCCCTCACCGGCCGCGCCGCCGACATTCCCGTGGTCACCATGGGTCGCACCTCCGAGCTGCACCCGGCCGCGCTCATGGGCGGCGAATCCGCGCTGATCGGGTCCGAGGAGGCCGAGCGCGAGGCCGACCACATCGCGACCCTGGCGCTGCAGGCCGGCTCGTCCTCGCTGGAGCGGATGGCCGCCGGGACCGCCATCGACGCCGGCGGGCTGCTGCCGGACGTGGTGGACCACAACAGCTGGGTGGCCACGGTCGAGCAGGTCGAGCCGATGGAAATGCTCGAGGTGCAGCTCGCCAACTCGGTCGCGCCGTTCATCCTCGTCTCCCGCCTGCGCCCCGCCATGGCGGCCTCGAAGGCGCGGCGCAAGTACGTCGTCAACGTCTCCGCCATGGAGGGGCAGTTCTCGCGCCGCTACAAGGGCGCCGGCCACCCGCACACCAACATGGCCAAGGCGGGCCTCAACATGCTCACCCGCACCTCCGCCGAGGAGATGTTCACCGAACACGGCATCCTCATGACCGCCGTGGACACCGGCTGGATCACCGACGAGCGCCCGCACACCACCAAGGTCCGGCTGCACGAGGAGGGCTTCCACGCGCCCCTCGACCTCGTCGACGGCGCCGCCCGCGTGGTGGACCCGATCGTCCGCGGCGAGGCCGGCGAGGACCTCTACGGCTGCTTCCTCAAGGACTTCGAGCCCAGCCCGTGGTGAACGTCGACCCCGCCGTGAACGTCGACCCCGCCGTGAACGTCGACGCCGCCCGCCGGATCCTCGCCGACGAGCTGCTGCCCACGATCCGCGCCGCGGTGGCCGATCTCGGCGGCGACGGGCCCGACACGCTGGTGCACTTTCGGCCCACCGACGAGGGGTCCGAGTGGCCTACCAACTCCGCCGCCGCGCTCGTCCACCACCTGTGCGGGGTGCTCGCCTCCTGGGGTGCGGCCAGCCTGGGTGGTGAGGACATCGTCCGGGATCGTGACGCCGAGTTCGCCTTCACCGGACCGGTGGGGCCGGAGCTCGACCGGCTTGGCGCCCTGATCGACCGACTTCCCGGGTGGGTCACCGCGGCGGTCGGACGGGGCGATCTGGCCACTCCCGCCGGGACCACGGTCGATGTCGACGCCGCGCGCCGGGCGGGGACCTTCACCCCGGAGTGGGTTGTGGGCCACATCCTGCACGAGGTCGCCGCCCACACCGGCCAGCTGCAGGTGACCCGCGACGTCCTGCTCTCCCGGGGCCGCTCGCGGTGAGCCGCACCCCGGTGCTGCTCGACTGCGACCCGGGCATCGACGACGCCCTGGCGATCGCCTACCTGGTGGCCGAGCACCGCGCCGGGCGGACCGACCTGACCGGCGTGGTGTGCACGGCCGGCAACGTCGGGTTGGAGGACACGGTCGCCAACGCGTGTGCGTGGCTCGACCTCGCGGGCGCGCCGGGGCTCCCGGTGGCCGCCGGCGCGCCCGGCCCGATCGCCGTGCCCCACGTGCTCACCCCCGAGACGCACGGCCCCCGCGGGGCCGGGTACGCGGAATTGACGACGACGAGGGCGACGACGAGGCCGGTCGATTCCCGCGACGGTGCGCGACTCTGGGTGGACGCGGCGCGCGCCCACCCCGGTGAGCTGGTGGGGATCGTGACCGGTCCCTCGTCCACGCTGGCCCATGCCCTGGCACTCGATCCCGCACTCCCCCGGTTGCTGGGCGGGCTGGTGGTGATGGGCGGGACGTTCCGTGGGCATCCGGGCAACACCACGCCGGTCAGCGAATGGAACGTCGACGTGGACCCCGAGGCCGCCGACCGCGTGTGCCGGGCGTGGGAGGACGCGCGCACCGCCGATCCCGCGGTGCCGACCCCGCTGTGGTGCGGGTTGAACCTCACCGAACGCGCGGTATGGACCCCAGAGCGGTCGGAGTGGCTGCTCGAGGCCACGGATTCCCCGCTGGCGCGGCGGCTGACCGAGGCCCTGCGGTTCTACTTCGAGTTCCACGACTCCGTCGGGGAGGGATACCTGGCGCAGGTCCACGACCCGTTCGTCGCGTGGATGGCCCTGCACCCGGAGGCGGTGGTGGCCGCGCCGGCGAACGTACGGGTCGAGTGCTCGGGCGAGCACACTCGCGGCATGACGGTGGCGGACGTCCGCGGGCACCGGCGCCGGGTGGACAACGCCCGCATCGCGACCGACGTGCTGGTGCCGGGTGGGCCGGACGCGGTCCTGGACGAGATCTGCGCGGCGATCGTCTCGCTGGCGGGCCTGCCCGACTAGTTGTCCGGCCGCGTGAAGTTCCGGGTCGGCGGTGCCGGGTCGGGAACGCACTCGGCGGTGGCGTGCCCGCGCAGCGAGGTCGCGCACGCCACGCCGGCCGCGGCGCCGGTGCCCACGGCGATCGGCACGAGCTGCAGGCCGGTCACGATGTCGCCGGCGGCGTACACCCCGTCGACGCTGGTCAGCTGCATCGCGTTGACGGTGAGACCGCCGTCGTCGTCCAGCTCGCAGCCCAGGGACGTCGCGAGCTCGTTTGTCGGGTGGTGCGCGTAGGAGAAGAACACCTTCGACCCCGCGATCACCCTCCCGTCCGCGAGCCGCACCCCCTCCAGCTGACCGGGGTCGCCGACGAGCTCCCGGGCGACCCCGTCGACCACCCCGATGTCGTGCTCGGCGCAGGCGGCCCGCTGGTCGTCGTCGAAAGCCGGGTCGGAGTCGCTCTCGGTGACGATGACCACCTCCGACGCCCAGTCCAGCAATTCGGACGCGTAGGCGGGCACATGCGCGCCCACGCCGAGCACGATGATCCGCCGGCCGGCGGCAGTGAGGCCGTCGCAGGCGGGACAGTGGTGCACGTCGACCCCGTAGTGGTCGTCGATCCCCGCGAGGTCGGGTAGCCGGTCGCGCACGCCGGTGGCGAGGATGATCCGCCTGGCGGTGACCGTGACGGGGTTCTCGTCACCACCATCCGTTGTGGCGCCGGGTGCGATTCGGGCGACGAACCGGTCGTCGGATTCCCTGACCAGGTCGGTGACGACTCCACCGAGTCGTCGAACGGTCGGGTACTCGCGAAGACCCTCGTCGACGTCGGCGTAGAACTCGGCGGGTGTGGTGGGGCCGGTGCCGAGCATGCCGTGGATCCGCTGCGCCGCGAGATTGCGCTGGCACCCGGCGTCGACGAGCAGGGTGGAGCGCTGATACCGGCCGACCCAGGTGGCGGCCGACAGGCCCGCCGGGCCCCCGCCGATCACCAGGACGTCCACGGCCTCCGGCGGGTGGTCGTCCACGGCGTCGGACCCGGGGTCGGTGGGGGCGTCGGTCATGGCTCTCCGATCGGGAAACGGGTGATGCCACCCTACGAAAACCGGTGCCGACCGACCACCGGCCCGCCCCCGGAGTGATCGGACCCGGAGGCGCGGGCGGTCGAGGGACGGAACTAGAACCGGTGTTAGGCTCCTCCGGATGTTCCGGGCGGCCTCTGGGCCCTCCCGGACACCGCCGTCATCCCACCTCACCGCCCCGGGAGAGTCCATGAGGTCTGTCGCCACCGCCCTGATCGTCGTCGCGGGCGGGGCGGTCGTCGCCGGGGTCTCCGCACGTCGCGCAGCGGTGGCCTCCGGCGAGGCCGAGCCTGCGGTGGCCACCGTCCGGAACGCCGTGGCCACCGCGCGGGAGACCGTGCGTAGGCGGATCCGGCAACGCGCCGAGGTGACCGTACCGGCGGCAGGCCCCGGTGCGGCGTCCTCCGAGGGTGCGGGCCACGCGACGGCCACCCGTTCGGGATACCCGGCGGGCAGGGACTCGACCTCGGCCGGCTCGGCGCCACGCCGACTCGCCGGGGCCCGGGGATTCGTCCCCGCCCTCGAGGGGATCCGTGGCCTCGCGGCCGTCGGGGTGCTGACCACCCACGTCGCCTTCGTCACCCGCGCGTCCACCGGGTCACCCGTCAAACGGCTGTTCGGGCGACTCGACCTGGCGGTCGCCGTCTTCTTCGCCAAATCCGGGTTCCTGCTGTGGCGAGCCCACGCCGCCCACGCGCGCAGGGACGAGCCGGGAACCGCCCGGCCGACCCGCGAGTACCTCCGCTCGCGTCTCGTGCGGATCCTGCCGTCGTACGCGGTGCTGGTCGCCGCCGCGATGCTGCTGCTCGAGCAGAACCACGTCAACGGCCCGGATTCCTGGATCGCCAACCTGACCCTCACGCAGATCTACACGTCGAACTTCCTCGTCGCCGGGCTGACGCACGCGTGGTCGCTGGCCGTGGAGATGGCGTACTACCTCGCCTTCCCGCTGCTGTGGACCGCGATGAAGGACCTGCGCGGCGACTCCGCCCGGTGGCGTATCCCGGCGATCGCCGCGTTCGGTGCCTCGGGTCTCGTGTTCCCGATGCTCCCGTGGCACGCCCTCGGCATCCTGCCGGCCGACGTCAACGTCCAGATCCTCCCGCCGTCGTTCGCCGCCTGGTTCGCCGCGGGGATGCTGCTGGCCGAGGTCGTCACCGCGCCCCCCGGCACGCTCGCCCGGATGTGTCGCGATCGACTCGCGAGGTGGGGGTGGTGGCTCGCCGGCGGCGCTGCCCTGGTCGCCACCACCGTTCCCGGATGGTTCTCCGAGGGATTCGTCCACCCGGGCCCCGTCGAGTTCGCGGCCCGGACCGGTCTGGCGGGCACGATGGCGTTCCTCGTCCTGGCCCCGGTGGTCCTCGCCCCGGAGGGCACGCGGTTCCCGGTCCTGGAGTCCGCGCCGTTGCAGAAGGTCGGCACGTGGTCGTACGGAATCTTCCTGTGGCATCAGCTCGTCCTGCACGCCGCGTTCCCCCTCACCCGCACGCGGCTATGGGACCAGCGAATGGGGGTCATCTGGCCCGTCACCGTGGCCGGCTCGCTGGCCGCGGGCGCAGCGAGCCACCGGTTCATCGAGGAACCGGCACGAAAGCTGCTCTCCCCGCACGCCTGAATTCGACGCCGTGTTCTCGTAGGGTGAGCGCACAAGCGCGGACACGCGCACGCTCACGACGAAGGAGAACAGCTATGGGTTACATCGGCGGCGGAGTGGTCCTCGTGGTGCTCGGCGCGGTACTCATGTACGCGGTCGAGATCAGCATTCCGGGTATCGACTCGAACACCCTCGCGGTGATCCTGATGGTGGCCGGTGTGGTGCTCTTCGTGATCGGTCTGCTGTTCGCGATGCGCTCGCGGAGCCGTCGGGTGCCGGACGAACGGTACTGAACCGGAGCGTCGGCGGGCTCGGAGCCGGCATCTGTCGTCTCCCCCGTCGCCTCCTGTCTGACTCCATTCGCGTCCGCGTCGTTCACAGACGAGCTGTCGCGTGTGGGTGAGCATGCCGGCGTGTGCATCCGACCCTGACGGCTGTGAGCCTCGTGTGCCCGCGAGAGTGTAGTCGCGCGGCCTCTGAGACAGCCGCGGGCGACATCTCCTGCGCGGATGCCCCGGGAGCGGAATCCGCGAGCGCGGAGATTCCTTCCGCGGAGCTGTCGATCTTCGGGCGCCCGTTCGTCATGAAGGTGTCGGCGCACTTCACCGTGGCCGGCATCCACCAGTCAGAGTCAGGAGATCGACATGAAGTACGTGCTTCTACTCTTCGGCAACATCGACGACGTCCGGTGCGGGGAGGCCGGGCCGGAGGGGGCCGTCGAGGGGCCCGGACCGGAGGCGTTCATGGCGTTCGATGCCGAACTCGAGGCCGCGGGGGTCCTCGCCGGCGGTTTCGTCCTGCACGACCCGGAGACCGCGGTCAGTCTCGCGGCCCCCGCCGGTGGCGGCGACCCCGTCATCACTTCGGGTCCGTTCGCGGAGAGCCGCGAGTTCGTCGGGGGCACGATCATGATCGACGTGCCCGACATCGACGCGGCGCTCGCGTGGGCGCGGCGATGCCCGGGAGTGCATGGTGGCCGGGTCGAGGTCCGGGCCATCGCAGAGTACTGACGGACGCCCGGCACCGGTGACCGAGGGACCAGGAGACGCCGTGGGCACCGAGCGCGGGGCGCCCGGTGACCGCCGACCCGGGGAGTGCGAGAGCGCGGCCCCGGGTCTGGCGGTTCGCGACGTGCTCGGCGCGCTGCGCCGGGAGGACCGCTCGCGACTGCTCGCGGCTCTCGTGGCGCGGTTCGGAGACCTCGACCTCGCGGAGGACGCGACGCAGGACGCCTTCGCGGCCGCGCTGGAGAAGTGGCCGGTCACCGGTGTGCCGGACAAGCCCCTGGCCTGGCTCATGACCACCGCGGCGCGGAAGGCGATCGACCGACTCCGGCGACAGCGGGCTCTGACGGAGCGGTTGGCCCGGCTGCACGTCGAGCAGGAACACCGGGTGGCCCGTGCGGTGGAGGTCTCGCCCGCGGATCCGGACGAAATCCCGGATGAGCGTCTCGAGCTGTTCTTCGCCTGCTGCCACCCCACCCTGAGGGTCGAGGAGCAGGTCGTGCTCACGCTCCGGTACCTGGCGGGGCTGACCACCGCCGAGATCGCCCAGGCGTTCCTGGTGCCGGTGCCCACGATGCAGCAGCGGCTGGTCAGGGCGAAGAGGCGGATGCGGGTCACCCGGATCCCGGTGCGGGTACCCGGGAGCGCGGAGCTTCCCGACCGGCTCTCGGCCGTTCTCACCGTGATCTACCTCGTCTTCTCCGAGGGGTATGCCGCGACGGAGGGGGCGAGTCACCTGAGGACGGATCTGACGCAGGAGGCGATCCGGCTGGCCCGCATCGTCCACAGGTTGATGCCCACGCAGTCGGAGGTCACCGGGTTGCTGGCGTTGATGGTGCTGATCGAGGCACGGGCGTCCGCACGGACCGGTCGCGACGGGATGCCCGTTCCCCTGCCGGACCAGGACCGCCGCACGTGGGACCGTCTTCTGCTCGAGGAAGGCCTGTCGCTCGCAGAGCAGGCTGCCGCGGGCGGCCCGGGCCCGTACTCCGTTCAGGCCGCCATCTCCGCCGTGCACGCCGAGGCCCCGGACTTCGCGTCGACGGACTGGCGGCAGATCGTGGCTCTCTACGATGTGCTCGTGATCCTCGCTCCCGGCCCGGTGGTCCGGATGGCGCGGGCGGTGGCCATCGGGCGACGAGACGGGCCGGAGGTGGGGATCGCCCACCTGGACGAGTTGTCCGCGGACCCGGCGCTCGCCGAGCACCACCCGTTCCACGAGGCGAGGGCGGTCACCCTGGAGTTGCTCGGGCGTCCGGAGGAGGCGCGCCGGGCGTGGGTCCGCGCCCATGCACTCGCCCGGAACGACGCCGAGCGTGACTACCTCCTGCAGCGCTGGTGGGACGCCTGAAGGACGTCGGGCGTGCCCGCACATCCCTCCTTCCCCCACCCGGCCCCGCAGGATAGCCCCGCCGTGTCCTCGCCGACGAGGGCATCGTCGGCGTGGCCCGGATCGTCCGAAACCTCCTCCGCGACGCGGACGCCCGCCGACGGGTTCTCGCCATGCGCAGGACCTTCGTCGCGCACGACCAGCACATGAGCGCGGTCGGGTTCGTACTGCGCAAACGCTGACCACGCCGCGGCACACGTAATCGGCTACCCTCCGTCCGGATCCGCTACCCGATTCCGAGTAGCAGATTGGCAGTGCGAGTAGCGGATTTGGTGTGGGCGGTCGGGGGCGGTGCGAAGCCTGCGCACTGCGCAAGACGGTGCCCGGCGGGGCTCAGGAGTCGAAGGCGTCGATGATCGCCTGCGCAGCGAGGGCCGCGGTGAGCGTGCCCTCGCGCACCTGCTGCTCCACTTCCGGGGCGATCCTGCGCACCTCCGGATCGGCGGCCAGCCGGGCCATCAGCGTGTCGTGGACCATGGACCACGTCCAGTCCACCTGCTGACGCGCCCTCCGCGCCTCCACCTCGCCGATCCCGTTCATCGTGTCCTGATGCGAGCGGACGGCGTTCCAGAAGCGGTCCAGTCCCTCGGCCTCGAGTCCCGACATGGTCAGGACGGGCACCTTCCACACCGCGTCGGCAGGACGCACCAACCGTAGGGCGGCCCCGAGTTCGCGGGCGGCCCGCGAGGCGTCTTTGACGTGCGGGCCGTCCGCTTTGTTCACCGCGACGATGTCCGCCAACTCGAGGACACCCTTCTTGATGCCCTGCAGCTGGTCGCCGGTGCGGGCGAGGGTGAGGAACGTGAAGCAGTCGACCATCCCGGCCACCGTCACCTCGGACTGGCCGACGCCGACGGTCTCCACGAGGATCACGTCGAACCCGGCGGCCTCGAGCAGGACCATCGTCTCCCGCGTGGCCTTGGCCACGCCCCCGAGCGTGCCGGACGTGGGCGAGGGCCGGATGTAGGCCCTCGGTTCCGTGGACAGGGTGGCCATGCGGGTCTTGTCACCGAGGATCGAACCCCCGGTGCGGGTGGACGACGGGTCGACGGCGAGGACCGCGACCTTGTGACCCTGCTCCACCAGATACAGGCCGAAGGACTCGATGAACGTCGACTTGCCGACCCCCGGCACCCCGGTGATGCCGATCCGCAGCGCCCCACCGGCGTGCGGCAGTGCGCCCAGCAGGAGCTGTTGGGCCTTCTCCCGGTGCGCCGGGTTCGTGGACTCCAGCAGTGTGATCGCGCGGGCGAGGACCGGGCGGCGGTCCTCGAGCACGCCGGCGAGCAGGGCGTCGACATCGATCTCGCGCCGCGGACGCGGCCCGGTGGCCGAGGGCACCGGGCCGCGCACCGAGCCGGTACCGGCCGTGGTCGACAGACTGCCCGACAGATTGCCCGAACCGGCCGGGTCGGGTCCGGAGCCGAGGCGGGTCAGGACGTCACCTCCGAGCCGGCCCCCTCACCCGGGGCGGCCGACGAGAGGTCGTAGCCGAGCTCGCCGGCGAGGGCGTCGAGCAGCCCGATCGCGGCCTCGGCGATCACGGTGCCCGGCGGGTAGATCGCGGCGGCCCCGGCATCGTAGAGCTCCTGGAAATCACCCGGCGGGATGACGCCACCGACCGTGACCATGATGTCCTCGCGACCCACCCCGGCGAGCGCCGAACGCAGTGCGGGTACCAGGGTCAGGTGACCCGCGGCCAGGGAGGACACGCCCACGACGTGCACGTCGGCGTCGGCGGCCTGTTGGGCCACCTCCTCCGGCGTCTGGAACAACGGGCCCATGTCGACGTCGAACCCGAGGTCGGCGAACGCCGTACCCACGACCTTCTGGCCGCGGTCGTGGCCGTCCTGGCCCATCTTGGCCAGCAGGATGCGGGGACGGCGTCCCTCCTGCTCGGCGAACGCATCGGCCATCCGCATGGCCCGGGTGACGTTGTCCACGGCGCCCTCCTTGGTGACCTCCTGCCGGTATACACCGGACAGGGTCTTGATCTCCGCTTTGTGACGACCGTAGACCTTCTCCAGCGCGTCGGAGATCTCCCCGATGCTGGCGTACGCGCGGGCCGCGTCGATCGCGAGGGCGAGGAGGTTGTTGTCCATATCGCTCCTCGCCCCGCCGGAGGCGGCCTCGGTCAGGCGGGTGAGGGCTGCCTGGCAGGCGTCCTCGTCCCGTTCCGCCCGCAGCTTGTCCAGTTTCGCCAGCTGCTCGGTGCGGACCCGGGAGTTGTCGACCTTGAGGACGTCGATCTCCTGGTCCTCGGTCACAACGTACTTGTTCACGCCGATCACGGGCTGACGACCGGAGTCGATGCGCGCCTGGGTCCGGGCGGCGGCCTCCTCGATGCGGAGCTTGGGGATGCCCTCCCCGATCGCCTGGGCCATGCCGCCGGCCTCCTCGATCTCGAGGAGGTGCAGACGGGCCTTGTCGGCGAGCTGGGCGGTGAGCCACTCGATGTAGTACGAGCCGGCCCACGGGTCGATCGGTCGCGTGGTCCCGGACTCCTGCTGCAGGAGCAGCTGTGTGTTCCGGGCGATCCGCGCGGAGAAGTCGGTGGGCAGAGCCAGCGCCTCGTCGAGGGCGTTGGTGTGCAGCGACTGCGTGTGACCCTGGGTGGACGCCATGGCCTCGATGCAGGTCCGCGCGACGTTGTTGAAGACGTCCTGCGCGGTCAGGGACCACCCCGACGTCTGCGAGTGGGTCCGCAGCGACTTGGACTTGGCGTTCTTCGGCCCGAACTTCTCGACCAGCTCGCTCCACAGCAGACGCCCCGCGCGCAGCTTGGCGATCTCCATGGAGAAGTTCATGCCGATGGCCCAGAAGAACGACAGGCGGGGCGCGAACTTGTCGATGTCCAACCCGGCGTCCAGACCGGCGCGGAGGTACTCCACGCCGTCGGCCAGCGTGTACGCCAGCTCGAGATCGGCCGTCGCACCGGCCTCCTGGATGTGGTAACCGGAGATGGAGATCGAGTTGAAGCGCGGCATCATCTTCGACGTGTAGGCGAAGATGTCCGAGATGATCCGCATGGAGGGCTTGGGCGGATAGATGTAGGTGTTGCGGACCATGAACTCCTTGAGGATGTCGTTCTGGATGGTCCCCGCGAGCTGGTCCGGCGTCACCCCCTGCTCCTCGGCCGCCACCACGTAGAACGCGAGGATCGGCAGGACGGCGCCGTTCATCGTCATCGACACCGACACCGACGACAGGTCGATGCCGTCGAACAACTCGCGCATGTCCAGGATGGAGTCGATCGCCACCCCGGCCATGCCGACGTCGCCGGCGACCCGCGGATGATCGGAGTCGTACCCGCGGTGCGTGGCCAGGTCGAACGCGACCGACAGGCCCTTCTGGCCGGCTGCGAGGTTGCGCCGGTAGAAGGCGTTGGACTCGGCGGCCGTGGAGAACCCCGCGTACTGGCGGATGGTCCACGGCTGGTTGACGTACATCGACGGGTAGGGCCCGCGGAGGAAGGGTGCCGCACCCGGCACCGTGTCCAACGGGAAGGGGGTGACCTCCTCGCCGTCGTCGGTCGGGGCGGTGCCCGCCTCCACGGCGTCACGGTCGGCCTTGGTGTAGACGCGCTTGACGTCGATACCCTCCGGCGTCTCCCACGTCGGGTCCGCGTCGACGCCGGGACCCGCCTCGTGGTCGGCCGTGGTCTCGACGCCGTCCGGCAGGGGCGCCCCCTCGGTGGTCTCCCGCAACGGGGTGGTGCTGAAATCGGGGAAGGTCGTCATGTCACTGCACTCCCAGCTGGTCGAGGAGGGTGGTCAGGGCGGCGACGGCATCGATGCCGAGGGCCAGGTACCCGTCCGGGCGGTCGGTGGCGTCGGCGGGGAAGCCCTTCTCGGCGCCGGCGAGGTACACCGTCGACACCCCGGCGTCCCGGAGGGCGCGGACGGCGTCGGAGCCCTCGGTCGCGTAGCGCTTGTCCGCGCCGCAGAGCACGGCGATCCGCTCGCCCTCGTGGGCCCCGGCATACTGCCCGGCCTCGGTGACGACCGGATTGCGTGCCACGATGCCGCCGGCGGCGAGCAGGTTGGCCACGAACGTCACGCGGGGAGTCGTCTCGGCCTGGGGGCCGAGACCCGCGATCAGGACGGTCGGGCGGGAACCGGTGGCGTCCAGGTGCGCGTCGGACCGGTCCCGCAGGTCCTCGAACGCGCGGCCGTAGCGGTAGTCGTCGCCGCCACGGCGGGAGGCGTCGAGGGGCTGCTCGTCGAGATTGGGGAATTCGGACACACCGGTGATCGGGGCCGTGCGGTGGGCGATGTCAGCGTCGCGGGCCTCCCGTACGCGGGCGATGGCGTCGGCGACGGTGCCCGAGGAGATCGCGGCGGTCAGGCCGCCCTCGGCCTCGATCGTCTGCAACGCCGACCACGCGGCGTCGGCGAGCGCGTCGGTGAGCGACTCGACGTACCAGGAGCCACCGGCCGGGTCCACGACGTGGCCGAGGTGCGACTCCTCGAGCAGTAGGAGCTGGGTGTTGCGGGCGATACGCGCGGCGAAGGCGCGGGAGGTGCTCTCGAGGCCCCCCGGCACCGAGGCATCGAACGGGAGGACCGTCACCGAGGTGGCGCCGCCGACCCCGGCACCGAACGCGGCGAGGGTGGTCCGGAGCATGTTCACCCACGGGTCCCGCCGCGACATCATCGCCATGGAGGTCACCGCGTGCTGCGGAGCGCCACCGGCCTCGGGAGCGCCGAGGAGTTCGGCGACGCGGGCCCACATGAGCCGTCCCGCGCGGAACTTGGCGATCGAGGCGAACTGGTCGTCGGTGGCGGCGAGCCGGAACGAGACCTGGCGCAGCGCGGCGGCGGCGGACAACCCCGCCGTCATCAACGCCCGCACGTACTCCAGTCCGGCGGCCACGGCGTAGGCCAACTCCTGGGCGTCTCCGGCACCGTCGGCGTGGAACACCGTGCCGTCGGCGACGAAGGTCCGGATGGTCTCCTCGCGCTCGGCGACCCGCGTGGCCAGCTGTACCGCGGCGTCGAGTTCGATCGAATCGGTCCCCGCGTAGGCGGCGGTCACGGGCGCGGCGCCCAGGTCGGCGATGACGGCGGCGCGGTCGACGACCCCGTCACCCGCCTCGCGGCGCTCGTCGAGCAGGGCGAGGAACGACTCGGTGACCTCGGCCAGGCCGGCACCGGAATCGAAGGTGACCGGGGCCAGATCCAGGTAGACGTCCTTGAGGACCGCTGCCAGCTCGGCGGGCTCGGCGGTCAGCCACAGTGCAGAGACACCCTGGTTCAACAGGTCCAGGATCTCGGTGTTGACCTCCGAGGCCTCCCCCGTGACCTCGATGTGCGAGCTGACGTGCCAGCCGCTCTCGGGCAGCCCCGACCGGTCCCCGCCGCGGACGTACGGGAACTTCCCGGGAGCGGGGCGCTCGGCGATCTCGTCCTCCCGCGTGTACAGCGGGTTGACCTCGATGCCGTCGCGTGTGGTGGCGACCAGTGCGCGCCAGGCGTCCTCGGGCATGTCGGCGGGATCCTTGCGGGCGGCCTTCGCGAGGACGGCTCCCACGGAGGCGTACCAGGAGTGAAGGTCTGGACCTGTGGTCGAACTGGTCACCGGTACCTCGTTCTCGTGTGGAGTGAAGGGGGTCACCCCCGGACTCTAGTCCAGCCCCACCGGAGCCGGAACACGCCCTCGCGGCGAGGGGGACCTGCGGGGGAAGACGCCCGAACCACGGCGACTACAGTCGTCCCGGTGCGGAACCGGGTGTTGGCGTGGGTGGCGGCCGTCGCGCTGGTGGTCCTGGTCGCGACCCTCGTGCCGACCCCGGGGTTGGAGCAGTTCCGTGAATGGGCCACGCGACTGGGTCCGTGGTTCCCCGTGGCCTTCTTCGCCGCCTACGCGCTCGTCACGGTCTCGCCCATCCCCCGGTCGACCTTCACCTACTCCGCCGCGGTCCTGTTCACCCCGGCCGTGGCCATCCCGTGGTCTCTCGTGGCCACGGGCATCGCGGCGACACTGGCGTTCGCCGGAGTGCGTCGCCTCGGTCACGACCGGACAGCCGCACTGCGTGCGGATCCGCGGGTGGCTTCGATCGACGCACGACTGCGTCGGCGCGGGTGGCTCTCGGTGGGCAGTCTGCGGCTGGTACCCGCGGTGCCGTTCTCGGTGGTCAACTACGCCGCCGCGCTGACCTCGATCTCCTACCCGCAGTTCCTGCTGGCCACCCTCATCGGCAGTGCGCCCGGGACCGTTGCCGCGGTCCTCCTGGGGCATTCACTGACCGAGGGTGACGGCACGGCCGCCCTGTGGGCCACCGCTGGGTTTGCCCTGGTCGGACTGGTGGGAATGGTCCTCGACGCCAAGCTGCCGGTCAGGTCGGTTCGGTGACGAAGTCGACCAACCTCTCCACCGCTCCGAGCAACGCGGGTTCGATGTCCCGGTAGGTGCTCACGGAGGCCAGCACGTGGCGGAACCCGTCGGCGGGTTCACCCCAGCCCAGCCGCCGGCAGATCCCCGTCTTCCAGTCCTCGCCGCGGGGGACCACCGGCCATTCGCGGATCCCCACGGCGGAAGGTTTGACCGCCTGCCAGATGTCCACGTACGGGTGGCCGGTCACGAGGACGTCCTGCCCCAGTCCGGCGACGATCCGCGACTCCTTGCTGCCCTCGACGAGGTGGTCCACCAACACGCCGAGTCTCGCCTGACGGGTGGGGCCGAACTCGGTGACCAGTGCATGCAGGTCGTCGATCCCGTGCAGCGGTTCGACCACCACGCCCTCGACCCGCAGATCGTGGCCCCAGATCTTCTCCACGAGCGCGGCGTCGTGGATGCCCTCGACCCAGATGCGCCCCGTGCGGGCCGTGCGGGCCCGCAGACCCTCGACCTTCCGCGACCCCGACGCGGTGACCGCGGGCCCCCGCCGCGCTGCCGGCGCCGGCTTCCGCAGGGTGACCGGGGAGCCGTCGATGAGGAACGCCGAGGGGGTCATCGCGAAGAGGCGCACCCGACCGCGCCGATCCTCGAGTTTGACGAACTCGCCGTCGTAGGACCGGTCGAAACCCACCACGGCGCCGCAGAACCCGGATTCGGCGTCCTCCACCACCAGGTCCCGTTCGGCGTCGACGACGGGGACCTCCGGGCGGCGGCGTCGCGCCGTGCCGGACAGGATGTCGGAGCCGTACATGTCTGCCATGGCCAGACACGGTAGCCGTCGCCGCGCCGGGGGTGCCGGCGGCACACCGCCGGTAGGATCGATCGTCATGTCCCGACCCCTCACCCGCAGTACCGCGCTGTCCCCGGCGTGGCCGCTGCCGCTGTACCTCCTGCGCACCGCGTGGGCGGATCAACCGTTCGACGAGTTGACCTCATACGTCTCCGGTCTGGCGGAGTCGCACCTGCTGGAGATCGTCGGAGCGCCGGTCCCGATGCTGGCCGAGGTCTCCCCCGCCGCCGGCCCGGCAGGACTTCTGCCCGGGCTCGTCACGACGCTGCGGCGCGCGGGGCGTTCGTACCCCGCGCCGGAGGCGCTGTCCCTGCTGACGACGGCGCCCGGGGACTCCTCGAGCCTCCCGCCGGTTCCGGCGGTCCGCTCGGACGTGGCCGACGCCGGATGGGGAATCCTCGTCCGCGACCCCGACTCACGGGACGCCGTGTGCCTGACTTGCGTCGAGCCGCATCCGGATGTGCTGCGGTGGCGGGCGCGCGGGGTCCATGACTGCCCCGTCGCACCCCAACCGGCCGGCCCCTCGGAGGCGCTCGCCGACCTGGGTGGAGCCGTCGTGGAGGCCGCCGACCTCATCGAACGCACGGCCGTGCGCACCAACGACGTGGCCCGGATCGACATCCGCTCCCACGTCACCCGCCTGCCGGCCGGGCTCCCGTCCCGCGTCCTCGAACTGGTGGACAGGATCGACCGGGTGGAGGCGATCACCTCCGTCGCGCTGGCGCAGCCGGAGGTCGGGGTGGACCCCGCCGCGCGCGAGCCGGTCCTCCGGCGTCTCGTCGCGGTGAAGGACGCCGCCCGTCGGTCCACGGTGGCCGCGGCCGGCGAGGCGGCGCTGAGAACCTTCTGACCAAGCCCGGGGACCGGGACCGTCGGCGCGTCAGGTCACGCTCTCCGCGAGGGGGCCGGGCAACAGTCGACCGCGCACCGGGCGCCGTTCCGGGTACAGCCCAGGGACGGCACGTCACCGAGCCGCTCGATCCGCTCCCCCGTCTCGACCTCGTCGAGCATCTGCAGGATCATCTCGGTGAACTCGTGAGACGGGCCCGGGGTCGCGCACCGGGTGATGCGCACCCCGAGGTCGTCGGTGTCCTCGACGAGTTCGGTGTCGAGGTCCCAGATCACCTCGACGTGGTCGGAGATGAAGCCGACCGGGCACACCACGACGTCACGTATCCCCTGATGCGTCGCGAGGTCTCGGACGTGGTCCACGACGTCCGGTTCGAGCCACGGCACGCTCGGTGGCCCCGACCGGGACTGCCACACGACGTCGTACTCGTCCACCCCGGCCGCCGCGGCGACGAGACGCGCGGCATCGTTGACCTGACGGCTGTAGAGGTGACCGCCGAGTCTCTTGGGGCCGGCCGCGGCGTCGGCAGTGGTCGGGACGGAGTGTGCGGTGAACACCAGCCGGGGTTCTCCCCCCGTTCCGACCCCGGCACCGTCGGAGTCGGCGTCGCGGGCGAGTTGCCGGGCGTCCTCGAGGGCACGTGACAGGTCGGCGGCGAAGCGATCGACGAACTTCGGGTGGTCGTGGAACTGTCCCAGGCGCACGAGCGTGGGAGCGTTCTCGACCGCGCCCCGTGCCCGCTCGATGTCCTCGTGGTACTGCCCGCACCCGGAGTATCCACCCCATGCCGAGGTGACGAACACCGCCGCGGTGCGGACGCCATCGTCTCTCATCCGCATGAGGGTGTCCTCGAGGTACGGGGTCCAGTTGCGGTTGCCGAAATAGACGGGCAGGTCGCGGCCGCGGCGGGCCAGTTCGGCCTCGACATTCGCGATGATCTCGCGGTTGAGGTCGTTGATCGGGCTGCGGCCGCCCAGGTGGCGGTAGTGGGTGGCCACCTCCTCGAGGCGCTCCTGCGGGATCCCCCGGCCCCGGGTGACGTTCTCCAGGAACGGGATCACGTCCTCCTGCCCCTCCGGCCCGCCGAATGAGAGCACGAGCAGGGCGTCGACCTGCCCCATGGTGTCGTCCTGCCCCACGGTGTCGTCCGTCGCTCCTGTCATGTCACTTCTCCTGTCCGCTGAACGAGACCGTCCCCGCGCCGCCGTCCGCGTAGATCACCGTGCCGGTCGTGGCGGTCATAAGGTCCGAGAGCAGGGCGACGGCCGTCGTGGCCACCGCGGTGGGGTCGTCGACGTCCCATCCCAACGGGGCCCGCCGGTCCCACTCGTCCTGCATCTGGTCCAGCTCGCCACCGGGTCCGAGTGCCTCCCCCGCGATCGACTTCGCCGCGAGCGTCTTGACGGGCCCGGCGGCGATGAGGTTCGAGCGGATCCCCTCTGGACCCAGGTCGCGGGCGACATAGCGATTGACCGCCTCGAGTGCGTTCTTGGCGACCGACATCCAGTTGTAGAACGGCATGGAGAACCGGGGATCGAAGTCCAGGCCGATGATCGACGCACCGTGGTTCAGCAGGGGTCGCACCGCCTTGGCCAGCGAGGCGTAGGAGTAGGCGGAGACCTCGAGTGCCACGGCCACGTCCTTCCAGGGCGCGTCGAGGAAGGGATCCCCGAGACAGCTGGGCGGCGCGAACCCGATCGAGTGCACGACGCCGTCCAGCGAGTCGGCGTGCTCCCGCACCCGGTCGGCCAGCGCGGCCAGATCGTCCTCACTCTGAACGTCCAACTCGATCACAGGCGGACGCTCGGGCAGGCGTTTGGCGATGGCTTTGACCAACGACGGGCGGCCGAAGGCGGTGAGGATGACCTGCGCACCGTGCAGTTGGCAGTGCTTGGCGATGTGGAACGCGATGGAGGCGTCGGTGATGACGCCCGTGACGAGGATCGTCTTACCGGAGAGCAGCCCGGAGCCGGTCTCCACCTTCTCGCCCGTGTCGGTCTGGCTCATGTCAGTGCCCCATTCCCATTCCGCCGTCGACCGGGATCACGGCCCCGGAGATGTAGCCGGCGTCGTCACCGGCGAGAAAACTCACGATCCCGGCCACGTCTCCGGCCGACCCCTTGCGTCCGAGCGGGATGGCGGCGATCGCCTGCTCCTGCGTCCTGTCGTCGAGCCCGGCGGTCATGTCGGTGTCGATGAAGCCCGGCGCCACGACGTTCGCGGTGATGCTGCGGGACCCGAGTTCGCGGGTGAGCGAGCGCGCCATGCCGACCAGCCCGGCCTTCGACGAGGCGTAGTTCACCTGCCCCGCGGTGCCCGACTGCCCGACCACCGAACCGATGAAGATCAGGCGACCGAACCGGGCCCGCAACATCCCGCGGGAGGCACGCTTGGCTACCCGGAACGCGCCCGAGAGGTTGGCGTCCACCACGCTGGTGAACTGCTCGTCCTTCATCCGCATGAGCAGGGTGTCATCGGTGGTCCCCGCGTTGGAGACCACCACCTCCACCGGGCCGTACTCGGCCTCGACGGCGGTGAAGGCGGCGTCGACCGAGTCGGGGTCGGTCACATCGCACTGCACTCCGAAGAGCCCTTCGGGGGCCCCGGACCCGCGGTGGGTGACGGCGACGCGGTGGCCGTCGGCATGGAGCCGCTCGGCCACCGCCCGCCCGATCCCGCGGTTACCTCCGGTCACGAGGACCGTTCGGGGGGTGGTGCCGGGCGTGCTCTCGGAAACCATGTCCCCCACCCTAGCGAGCCGGGGCGGGCGGTCCGGCGCTGGTCCGCACTCGTGTCCCGGTCGGTGTCACGGGATCCGCCGGTGCGCGGTCAGTGACCCGGCCGCCGCGAGCATGGCCAGCAGGGTGCCGATGACGAGCCAGGGGCGGGAGGCGTCGGCCTTCTTCCACTCGTAGCCGATCTGTTCCTCGAGGGTGCGGTACACGGAGTCGAGCTCCTCGAGACTGGAGGCGGTGAAGAAGTCGCCCCCGGAGATGTCGGCGATCTGTCGCAGGGACGCGTCGTCGACGGGCACGGGCTGCGGTCTGCCCTGGATGTCGACGGTGCCGTACAGGGTGCCGAACGAGATGGTGGAGACGGGGATGCCGGCTTCCGAGGCCCGTTCGGCGGCGGTGAACGCGCCCCGCTCCTCGGTGGGGTCGGCGGGGACGGTCTCCTTGCCGTCGGAGAGCAGGACGATCCTCGCCGGGGGTGCCTGGTCAGGTCCGCCCAGGCTTTCGGTGAACGTGGTGATCGCCTGGGTGGCGGTGTAGATGGCCTCCCCTGTGGCGGTGCGCTCGTCGAGCCTGAGTCGCTCGACCGCGCGGACCACCGGTCCCCGGTCCGTGGTGGGGGCGACGAGCATCGAGGCGGTGCCCGCGTAGGAGACCAGGCCCAGGTTGACGCCCTGGGTGAGGTTGTTCGCGAAGGTCGTGGCGGCCTGCTGTGCGGCCTCGAGTCGCGACGGGGAGACGTCGGTGGCCTCCATGGACAGGGACACGTCGACGACGAGCATGACGGTCGCCCGGTTACGTGGAACCTTCTGTTCTCGCTGTGGGCCGGCGAGGGCCACCACGAGGGTGAGCAGTGACAGCACCAGGAGCACGGCCGGGACGTGCGTGAACCAGCGGCGTCCTCGGCGATCGACGGTCCGGAGGACCCCGAAGTTGCCGAACCGCACGGTCCGGCGCTTCTTGGACCGCAGCGCGATGACGTATCCCACGGCGAGCGCCAGTGGAACGACCAGCAGGATCAGCCAGAGCGGATGCTGGAACTCGGACAGGCTCATCGCGTCGCCACCTCCTGCGTGCCGGGCCGGTCGTCGGGGAGGTCGCGGACGAGATTGTCGCCGGTCGGCAGGCCGCCCTGGCGGCGCACACCGACGAAGTCGATGACGTCACGGATCCAGTCACGGTCGGTCCGCAGGGCGAGGACGGGTGCGCCGCACCGCCGGAGCGCGGAGTGGACGCGGTCGCGTTGCTCACCGGCGGTTCGGCGGTAGTCGGCGGCGAGCGCGTCATCGACGTCGAGTTCGAGGACCTCCCCGGTGGCGGGATCCTGCAGCAGGGCGGCGCCCACGGCCGGGAGTGCGATGTCGAGTGGGTCCGCCACGTGGACGGCGAGGAACTCGTGGCGGGTGCCCAGGACGCGCAGCGACCGTTCCCAGTCCACCTCGGACAGGAAGTCGGAGATCACCACCACCAGGCCGTGCCGGCGAGCGGCGTTCCGGACGGCGTGGAGGCAGTCGTCGAGCGAGCCCCCCGGCGTGACGCGTGGTGTCGACCGCGCCACCTCTTCCAGTAGGCGTCGGACGTGGTCCCGTCCGCCGGTCGCCCGCAGGACGCGTGGGCGTCCGTCCCCGGTGAGGACCATGCCGACCCGGCTACCACCGCCCGCCGAGAGGAAGCCGACGGTGGCGACGGCGGCCTCGACCAGTCGCCGCTTGGCTCCGTGCCGGCCCTCTACGTCGAGACTCGGCGAGAGGTCGACGACCAGCCACGTCTCGAGCTCGCGGTCGGCGATGGTCTGACGGATGTGCGGGACGGTGGTCCTGGCGGTGACGGACCAGTCCATCGTTCGGACGTCGTCCCCGGGTTCGTAGGCCCGCGCCTCCCCGGGCTCGGTGCCCGGCCCGGGCAGCAGTCCGCGGTGGTCGCCGTTGAGTACCCCGTCGAGACGGCGCGTGACGAGCAGTTCCAGCTGGGCCAGGGCCGCACGGGACGACGCGTCGACGGGGTCGTCGCGTCTGCCCTCGTCCGCGGCGGTCACCGTGACGGCGGCGGGCCGGCCTGGGCGGGAACCGCGCTGATCTGTGGGAGCGGTACGGCTTCGAGCACGCGTCGCACCACGGTGTCGGCGGTGACCTCGTCGGCCAGCGCGTCATAGGTCAGCACGAGACGGTGCCGGAGGACGGCCGGCAGGACGTCGATCACGTCCTGCGGCACCACGTAGTCGCGTCCCCGCACCAGGGCGAGCGCACGGGCTGCGGTGACGGCCCCGAGCGTCGCACGGGGAGAGGCGCCGTAGGAGAGCCACCGCGCGACGTCCTCCAGCCCGTGCCGTGCGGGTTCGCGGGTGGCCACCGTGACGCGGACGACGTAGTCGACCAACGCGTGATGGACGAACACCTCGCGGACGGCCTTCTGCAACCGGATGAGGGCGTCGACGCCGAGGACCCGCGTGGGTTCCGGCGGGGTCGAGCCCATCCGGTAGACGATCTCGCGTTCCTCCTCCGGGGTGGGGTAATCCATGACGAGCTTGAACAGGAAGCGGTCCCGTTGTGCCTCCGGCAGCTGGTAGACACCCTCGCTCTCGATGGGGTTCTGCGTGGCCATGACGAGGAACGGGCTGGGCATGGGGAAGGTCTGCCCGCCGATCGAGACGTGCCCCTCGGCCATGACCTCGAGCAGCGCGGACTGGACCTTGGCGGGTGCACGGTTGATCTCGTCCGCGAGCACGAAGTTCGCCAGGATGGGGCCGAGCTCGACATCGAACTCCTCGCGGCCCTGCCGGTAGATGCGGGTGCCGACGATGTCTGCGGGGACGAGGTCCGGGGTGAACTGGAGCCGCCGGAAACTCCCTCCCACCACGGTGGCGAAGGTCTCCACGGTGAGGGTCTTGGCCACGCCCGGGACGCCCTCGAGCAGGATGTGACCCCGCGAGAGGAGGCCGACGAGGATCATCTCGATCAGTCGGTCCTGGCCCACCACGACCTTCTTGACCTCGTAGACCGCTCGCTCCAGGAGACGTGCGTCCTCCGCGGCCGTCGACGCACTCACGGGGGGCTCGCCGGGACGGCTCGACTGTTCGGGATGGGGATCGCTCACCGCGGAGGGCTCCTTCGCGTGGTCGGGTGTTCCGGGCGCCCTGCCGGGGCCGTCCGAACGGGTTGGGGACGACAGTACCGGTGCCGCGGTCAGACCAACCGGACCACCATCGGCGAGATCCCGGCCATCCGCACCCGCGAGATCTTCACGACGTCACCGGACTGGGGTGCCTCGACCATGCGGCCGTCGCCGAGGTACAGGGCCACGTGGCCGGGCCAGAACAGCATGTCGCCCCGCTGTCGCGTGGCCACCGGGAACTGCGGCCCGGCGGTGTACTGGTAGCCGGTGTAGTGCGGGAGCGCCTTGCCGATCCCGGCGAACGCGTAGATCATCAACCCCGAACAGTCGAAGCCGATCTTGTTGTAGTCACCGTGCCAGTCGGCGACCCCGCCGTCGCGGATGCCACGGGTGGGCCCGTTGGCATCGCCGCCTCCCCACGCGTACGGCATCCCGAGCTGGGAGAGGGCGCGGTTGACGACGGTCTCCACGCGAGCACTGTTCGAGGGGGTCCCGGCATTCCCGCCCTGGCCGGCGCCCGGCCCGGGCGCCGCCGGCCCCTGGGCGATCGAGCCGAAGTCGGCCCGACTGATCGCGTCGGCGACCTGCTGCACGATCGCCTCGGTGTCACCGTTGATGCCGGCGTCGACGGCCGCGCCCACGCTGCCGGCGTCGATGGTCCCCCCGATGGCTCGGGTCGCCTCGTCCGAGGAGCCCCCGGCGAACTGCCGGACCGCGCCCAGGTCGAGATGCGACGGGAGCGCGGAGGCGATGTCGGCCGCCTGCTCCCCGGCCTCCGGCTGGCCCGCGAGGACACTGAGGGCCTCCGCGCGCATCGCCTCTGCGTCGACCGCGTCCGCGGCGTCGACCCGTGGCCCCGCCGGGGTGGCACCCGACTCCGCGAGGGCGGCGCGGTGCTCGTCCAGTTCACGGGTCAGCGCGACGACCCGGTCCTCCAGAGCGGTGACGTCGCCCGCGACCCTGGAGACCTCCGCCTCGGCGGAGGCCCGACGCTCGGCGGCGTCCGAGTAACGCTGCTCGGCGGAGTCGCGGGCGGCCACTGCCTCGGACTCGCGCCGGGCGGCCTCATCGGCGGCCGCCACCATCTCCCCCACCACGGTGCGCTGGTCGGCCGCGGCTCGCTGGAGATACTCCTGGCGCAGCCCGGCATCCGCCGGCCCGCCGGGATCGAGGATCGCCGACGCCGCGCCCGGTGCGGTTCCCTGCCGGTGCAACAGCCGTGAATAATCGTCGAGGGTGCCGCGCGCGGACTCGACGCCGGACTCCGCCTGCTCGCGTTCGGCGGAGGTACGGTCTGCCTCTGCGATGGCCCGGTCGAGTTCGATCCGGGCCATCTGGAGGTCGACCAGGCTCTTGTTGACGCTCTCCCGGCTGACCGCGATCTCCTCGCGGGTCTGGTCCAGTCGGGCGCTGGCATCGGCGACGGCACGGATAAGGCCGGAGATGTCGCCGGGCGCGACCGCGGTGACCTGCTGGGCTCCGGCCACCGGCGCCTGCACCGCACCGGCGGCTGTTCCCAGGACCAGCACCGCGGCCAATGCCGCCCGCCCGGGTGCCCTTCCGGGATACCTGCGTGTGCGCGCCCCTCGGGCACGGTTCGACGAATGGTCAGGCTCCACGTTTCACCTTCCGCTGACCGCACCGGGGTGCGGCTGACCGCGCGACCCGCACGGCGGGACGCGAGACCGAGGCGGTGTCGGCGGCCGGTGATGCCTTCCCCTGCGCCACTGGAGCCTCAACACGACTCGGTAGAACCTAGTGTTCCTTTAGCACCGTAGGTCACAGGGAACACATGTGAAACATCGGTCGGCAAAATACACTGCTGTAACTTGCATAACAGCAGGACGGGCGGCGTGTCGCGAATTGGACACCGCTGTCGGAAAAGCGACGTTTCGGCGTCTTCTCAGCGTGAGCGACGTCGCAGGACGATCGCGAAGGCGACGAGCGCGAGCACGGTGACCACGATCGCGGCCGCGGTCAGGGCGCCCCATGGCGGAGCGGGGGCGGTGACCTTGTGAGCGAAGACCGCGGCGGAGGCCACCGGGTCGAACTCCTCCCAGGCGTCGTCCTGTCCGGCCTCGAGTTGGTGGCGCGGGATCGAGTCGCTGGAGCTGCCGATGAACACCGGGGTGCGCACGAGGATCGTGCCGTCGTACTCCTCGCCCAGGAACGCCGCGAGGTCACGGGCGTCCGTGTAGACGGTCGCCGGCGCCTCGGTGTAGACCACTTTCAGGTCCAGACCTCGATCACCGGCCTCGTCCACCACGGTCCGGAGGCCCTCGACGAACGGTGCAGGTGCGGAGACCCCGTCGTCGGCGAGGTCGGCGACCACGGCCTGGTAGTCCAGCCAGGGCGGGACCTCGTCCTCCCGTAACGACATGATCGGCTCGGCCGCATACGCGAGCACCGTCACGGGATCGGAGGGAGTGTCCACGTGCGACATGGTGCCATCTCTCCGTCGTCGCCCACGAACCCACGCGCCGCTCGTCGGCGATAACCGCAGTCGCGTGCCCACGTTCGGGCGTGCCGGGGGCTATACAGGACGGGCGTACTGGTAAATTGGCGGCCGAAGACGGATCACAGGGTCCACAATGGATGCTGTGTCCGCCCCGGCGCCGCCGCCCGAGACAGACGCGGTGACACCGGGAGGGATGACGAACCGACATTCGCACCACGAGTGGAGCTGACGTGACAGCAAGCATTGATAGTTTCGGCGCCAAGGGGACCCTTGAGGTCGGCGACGAGACCTACGACATCTACCGCCTGTCGGCGGTTCCGGGGGCCGAGAAGCTCCCTTACTCGCTCAAGGTCCTCACCGAGAACCTCCTGCGCACCGAGGACGGCAAGAACGTCACCAAGGAGCACATCGAGGCCCTGGCGAGCTGGGACCCCAGTGCCGAGCCCGACACCGAGATCCAGTTCACGCCGGCCCGCGTGATCATGCAGGACTTCACAGGCGTGCCTTGCATCGTCGACCTCGCCACCATGCGTGAGGCCGTCGAGAAGCTCGGTGGAGACCCGGACAAGGTCAACCCCCTCGCCCCCGCCGAGATGGTCATCGACCACTCGGTGATCATCGAGTCCTTCGGTCAGGCCAGCTCGTTCGAGAAGAACGTGGAGATCGAGTACGAGCGCAACGAGGAGCGGTACCAGTTCCTGCGCTGGGGTCAGGGCGCGTTCGACGACTTCAAGGTCGTCCCCCCGGGCACCGGCATCGTCCACCAGGTCAACATCGAGTACCTGGCGCGCACGGTGATGGTCCGCAACGGCCAGGCCTACCCCGACACCTGTGTCGGTACCGACTCGCACACCACCATGGAGAACGGTCTCGGCGTCCTCGGCTGGGGCGTCGGCGGCATCGAGGCCGAGGCCGCGATGCTCGGTCAGCCGATCTCCATGCTCATCCCCCGCGTCGTGGGCTTCAAGCTCACCGGTGCGATCAAGCCGGGCGTCACCGCCACCGACGTGGTGCTGACGATCACCGAGATGCTGCGCAAGCACGGCGTCGTCGGCAAGTTCGTCGAGTTCTACGGCGCCGGTGTCGCGGCCGTGCCGCTGGCCAACCGCGCCACTATCGGCAACATGAGCCCGGAGTTCGGCTCCACCTGCGCCATGTTCCCGATCGACGGCGAGACCATCGATTACCTGCGCCTGACCGGCCGCGACGAGGAGCAGCTCGCCCTCGTCGAGGCCTACGCCAAGGAGCAGGGCATGTGGCTCCACCCGGACTCCGAGGAGCCCGTCTTCTCCGAGTACCTGGAGCTGGACCTCGGGGACGTCGTCCCGTCGATCGCCGGCCCGAAGCGTCCCCAGGACCGCATCGAGCTCTCCGATTCCAAGAGCGCGTTCCGCAAGGACATCCACAACTACGTGGACGGCGAGGCCAAGCCGCTCGGTGACACCGAGAAGGGCCGGATGCAGTCCGAGGGCGGTGCCCCGTCGGACAACGCCGGCAAGGTGACCCTCGCCCATGCCGAGGAAGGTGCGGTCCGCGCCGACGCGTCCACGCGTTCCGAGGGCCGCCCGTCGAAGCCGGTCGAGGTCAAGGTCGGCGACACGGAGATGGTGCTGGACCACGGCATCGTGTCCATCGCGTCGATCACCTCGTGCACCAACACCTCCAACCCGTCGGTGATGATCGGCGCCGGGCTCGTCGCCCGCAAGGCGCACGAGAAGGGCCTCACGGCCAAGCCGTGGGTCAAGACCTCCATGGCCCCGGGCTCGCAGGTCGTCACCGAGTACTACGAGCGTGCCGGTCTCTGGCCCGACCTGGAGGCCCTCGGCTTCCACCTCGTCGGCTACGGCTGCACCACCTGCATCGGCAACTCCGGCCCGCTGCCGGAGGAGATCTCCGCCGCGATCCAGGAGAACGACCTCACCGCGACCGCCGTCCTGTCCGGTAACCGCAACTTCGAGGGCCGGATCAACCAGGACGTCAAGATGAACTACCTGGCGTCCCCGCCGCTGGTCATCGCCTACGCGATCGCAGGCTCGATGGACTTCGACTTCGAGAACGACTCGCTGGGCAAGGACAAGGAGGGCAACGACGTCTTCCTGAAGGACATCTGGCCCACCTCCGAAGAGATCGAGGAGACCATCAAGGCCTCCATCTCGTCCAACGAATACAAGTCCAAGTACGCCGACGTGTTCGCCGGAGACGAGCGCTGGCGCGGTCTCAGCACCCCGGACGGCAAGACCTTCGAGTGGGACCAGAAGTCGACCTACGTTCGCAAGGCCCCGTACTTCGAGGGCATGGAGATGGAGCCGGAGCCGGTCACCGACATCAAGGGCGCCCGCGTCCTGGCCAAGCTCGGCGACTCGGTCACCACCGACCACATCTCGCCGGCGTCGACCATCAAGCCGGGTACCCCGGCGGCGCAGTACCTCGACGCCAACGGCGTGGAGCGCAAGGACTACAACTCCTTCGGCTCCCGCCGCGGCAACCATGAGGTCATGATCCGTGGCACGTTCGCCAACATCCGGCTGCAGAACCAGCTGCTGGACGGCGTGACGGGCGGCTACACCCGCGACTTCACCCAGGAGGGCGCGCCGCAGGCGTTCATCTACGACGCCGCGCAGAACTACGCCGAGCAGAACACCCCGCTCGTCGTGCTCGGCGGCAAGGAGTACGGCACCGGCTCCTCGCGTGACTGGGCCGCCAAGGGCACGCGCCTGCTCGGCGTCCGCGCCGTGATCACCGAGTCGTTCGAGCGCATCCACCGCTCCAACCTCATCGGCATGGGCGTCATCCCGCTGCAGTTCCCCGAGGGCGAGTCCCACGAGACCCTCGGGCTCGACGGCACGGAGACCTTCGACATCTCCGGCATCGAGGAGCTGAACAACGGCACCACGCCCAAGACGGTCAAGGTCACCGCCACCAAGGAGGACGGCCAGGTCGTCGAGTTCGACGCCAAGGTGCGCATCGACACCCCCGGCGAGGCGGACTACTACCGCAACGGCGGCATCCTGCAGTACGTCCTGCGGAACATGATCAAGGGCTGATCGGCCTCCCACATCAACGGCGGTGCGCGGTTTCCCCTGCTCAGGCAAGGTGACTGCGCACCGCCGCGGTGTTTCCGAAGGAAGGTAGCGAGATGCCCAGGGTCAGTCAGGACCACATGGACGCCCGGCGACACCAGATCCTGTCAGGCGCACGTGAGTGCTTCGCCGAGTACGGGTTCGAGGGCGCCACGGTGCGTCGTCTGGAAGAGGCCACCGGACTGAGCCGGGGTGCCATCTTCCACCACTTCGACGACAAGGACGCGCTCTTCCTCGCACTCGCGCACGACGACGCGGCGGCGATGGCCGCCACCGTGGCCGCGCAGGGTCTGGTCCAGGTGATGCGGGAGATCCTCGCCGACCCCCAGGAGTTCTCCTGGCTCGGGACGCGTCTGGAGATCGCCCGGCGGATCCGCACCGACCCGGACTTCCGGGAACGGTGGACAGACCGACAGGCGGAGGTCGACGCGGCGGTCGTGGCCCGCCTCCGCGAACAGAAGGCGTCCGGAAGGATGCGCACCGACATCCCCGCGGACGTGCTGCGCGTGTACCTCGACATCGTGCTCGATGGCCTCATCACTCACCTGGCGACGGGTCGCGGCACCGAGCACGTCAGCGAGATGCTCGACCTCGTCGAGGCGTCGCTCCGGACCGGGCAGGGGTGAGAATCGTCTCCTGCGCGATCCCCTGAGGCGGGCGTACGTTGGTCGCATGTCCACACCTGACGCGCAGATCCCCCAGCTCACCCTGAACGACGGCCGCTCGATCCCCCAGGTCGGATTCGGCACCTTCCAGGTCCCGCCCGCCGACACCGAGAAGGTCGTCACCGACGCGATCGAGGCCGGTTACCGCCACCTCGACACCGCTCAGATGTACGGCAACGAGGAGGGGGTGGGCCGGGCCGTCGCGGCGTCCGGCATACCGCGCGACGAGTTCTGGATCACCACCAAACTCAACAACACCTTCCACGAGCGCACCGCCGCCCGTGAGGCCACCGAGCGCTCGCTCGAGGCTCTGGGCGGGCGCATCGACCTCTACCTCGTGCACTGGCCACTGGCGATGCACAACGACGTCGCCACCGTGTGGGAGACGATGGAGGAGATCCGCTCCGACCTGGCCGTCGACTCGATCGGCGTCTCCAACTTCACCGCGGCGAACCTCGCGCGACTGGCGGAGGCCGGCCTGAGCACCCCGACGGTCGACCAGATCGAGTCCAATCCCTATTTCGTCAACGACGACCTGCGCGCGGCGTGCGTCGAGCGGGGCATCGCCGTGGAGGCGTGGAGTCCGCTGGCCCAGGGCGCGGTCTTCGGTGACCCCCAGTTGCAGGCGCTCGCCCAGCAGGTCGGGCGCACGGTGTCCCAGGTCGTGCTTCGGTGGGTGCTGCAGCGGGGCGACATCGTCTTCCCCAAGTCCTCGAGCCCGGCCCGCATGCGCGAGAACCTCGAGGTGTTCGACTTCGAGCTGTCGGACGAGCAGATGGCTTCCATCACCGCGCTGCACAACGGCACCCGTTCGGGCCCGGATCCGGACACCTTCGACTGGCGCGGCTGACCCCACCGCCAGACCCCATCGAGAAGACAGTTCCGCACACGTTTGCCGAGAGGCAGGTGTGCGGAACGCTCTTTTCGACGGCGCGACGGGCCGCAAGCGCCCTAGAGTCGGTCCATGACCACCACCGCGGACACGGGCGGGGAGCCCGGCGCGGGCGGGGCTCCCCGCGGCGCGCCGGGCCGGACAGTGACCGACCGGTCCACCACGGCTCCGGTCCTCGCCTCGTACGCGGCGGGCAGCCTCGGCACGGGTGCGTTCGGCACCCTGCCCGGTTTGGTGCTGGCGTACTACCTCACCGACTCGATCGGGGTGGCGGCGGCCGTCGCGACGGTGCTCGTGCTGGTGCCCAAGGTCATCGACGTCCTGGCCTACCCGCTCATCGGCGCGATCTCGGACAGGGCGTCCCACCGCAGCGGCTATCGCACGGGCCTGATGCTGTTCGGGGCGCTGGCCCTGCCGCTGCTGTTCGTGGCGACCTTCTCGGCGCCGACCGGCTGGAGTACGAGCGCGGCCGGGGTGTGGGTGATGGGCTTCTTCCTCCTGGCCTCGATCGCGTATTCGTGCTTCCAGGTGCCGTATCTGGCACTGCCGGCCGAACTCACCGATGACGCCGCCGCCCGCGTGACGCTGCTGGCGTGGCGGGTGGCCGTTCTCGCCGCGGCGATCCTGCTCACGGGGGGCGGTGGCCCGGCGCTGCGCGACGCCGCCGGCGGCGGGCCCACCGGATACGTGGTGATGGCCGTCGGGGTCGCCGCGCTGATGCTCATGGGCATGCTGTGGTCGACGTTCGTGGCGGGCCGCAGCACGATCATGCGGGCCGACGCGCCGGCCGGTGGGCTCGCGCACGAGTATCGCGACGGACTCGACGCGCTGCGGGTCACGCGGCCGTTCCGGCTGCTCGTCGCGGTGTTCTGTCTGCAGGCTGTCGCGACGGCCGTGATGCTCGCGGGCGGCCAGTACGTGGCGACCTACGTGCTGGGTGACGAGACCGCTCTGACCGGGCTCTTCCTCGCACTGGTGGGCCCTGCGCTACTCGTGATGCCGCTGTGGACCCGTCTCGCGCACGCCCGCGGGAAGGTGCCGGCGCTGGCCGCGGCCACGGCGCTGTTCACGGTGGCGACCCTGCTGCTCATCCCGGCTGGCTTCTCCCCCGGCGCGTGGGTGCACCTCCCGGTGGCGCTGGCTGGTGTCGCGTACGCGGGCATGCAGGCTCTACCGATGTCGATGCTGCCCGACTGCACCGACCTGGATCGCTCGTTGGGGGGACGACGACGAAGTGGGGCGATGAGCGGCCTGTGGACGGCGTCGGAGACCGGCGCGATGGCCCTGGGCCCGGTCGTCGTGCTCGCCCTGTTGGCATTCGGTGGTTTCCGCTCCGGCGGGGTGTCCGATCAGCCCGGGACGGCGCACTGGGCCATCGTCCTCGCGTTCTCCCTGGTTCCCGCGCTCCTCGCCGGCGCGAGCCTGCTGCTGATCCGGACTCTCGGCCGGTCCTATCCCCGATGGACGGAGCGAACATGACCCCCGATCCCCTCGCCCTGGAGATCACCGATCGCGGGGAACACGCGCTGGCCCGCCTCGCCGCGATGCGGGCGCAGGACCCGCCGACCACCGGGGGCCGGGTCCTCTCGTACGTCTACGATTCCGGGCTCGCCGAACTCGACGAACTGGCGACCCGCGCGGCTCGTCTCGCCCATGGCGTCAACGGCCTCGACCCCACGGTGTACTCCTCGGTCGCCCGGATCCACGGCGGCATAGTCGACCGTGTGCGCGACATTCTCCGTGGACGGTCCGCGGGCGCGGGTGGCGAGGGCGGCGACGGGCTCGGTGGCGACATCTACGGGAACGTCACGTCCGGTGGCACCGAGAGCTGCATGCTCGCCTGCCTCGCCGCGCGCGAGGTCTCCGGTCGACAGCCGGGCGACGGTGGAACGATCGTCGCACCGGTGACGGTGCACGCGGCGTTCCGCAAGGCGGCGCACCTGCTGGGCCTGAGGTTCGTCGGCGTCGAGGTCGATCCCGGGACGGGGCGGGTGACCGCCGCCGAGCTCCTCGCGGCGGTCGATGGGGACACGGTGCTGGTGGTGTGTTCGGCGCCCGCCTACCCGAACGGCGTGATCGACCCCGTGGCCGAGGTGGCCGCCGTTCTCGAGGCCGAGCACGATCCGCGCATCGGGCTGCACGTCGACGCCTGCCTCGGCGGCCTGGTGCTGCCGTTCTGGCCCGGTCCGGACCCCGCCGGTCCGGACGCCACCGGTCCGGACGCCACCGGTCCGGACGCCACCGAGCCGAACCCGATGCCGCTCTGGGACCTCCGTGTCGCGCGGGTCACCAGCATCTCGGCGGACGTACACAAGTACGGTTTCGCACCCAAGGGCACGTCGGTGCTGCTCAGCCGGGGCCGCGAACGCCACCGGGCGGCATGGTTCGCCACCGTCGACTGGCCCGGCTACCCGGTGGTCAACCCGACGCTCGCCGGATCCAAACCGCTCGAACCCGCCGCGGCGGCGTGGACGGTGCTCGAGGCACTCGGCGACGGCGGGCAGCGTGAACTGGTCGCCCGGACCGCCCGGGCGACCGATCGGTTGGTCGACGGGTTGTCCGGCATCGAGGGGCTACGAGTCCTCGACCGCGATCCCGGCCCACTGCTGGCGGTCGTCGCCGACGAGTCCGCCGGAGACGGCCGGCGCGTTCACCCGCACCTCTGGGCGGATGCCTGCGCCCGGAGGGGCATCGCCGTCCAGGCGCAGCCCGCCTACCGCCAGGAGCGGGGGACCTTGTCGTCGTCGTCCCACCTCACCATCACCCCGGTGACCGAACGGCTCGTCGAGGAGATCCTCCGCGTGGCGTTTGAGGCCGCAGACGAGGTCCGCGGGCAGCCTGATCCGGCCCCTCCGACGGGGTTCGCCGACGTGCTCGACGCGCTGGAGACAGGGACCCTCTCCCCCGCCGACCTGCTCGCCCTGCCAGAAGATGAGGTGCATGCGCTCGTGGGTGGTGTCCTCGACGCGGACGAGGCCGGGACCGAGGGAGGCGGTGGCGGAATGGCGCCGCTGCTCGCGGCGATAGAACGGCTGCCCGCCGGCGTGGGCGGCCGCCTGGTCCGCGCCTACCTCGCGGCGGTGATGGAGTGACGGTGATGGAGTGATTCAGGCGAACTTCGCCTGAATCTCGGCAGACGCCCGGAACCACCGACCAATGTACGGCACCGCGATAGGAGCGGGATTCGCCCGGAGGTACCGCACGAACCAGTCGGTCAACCCGTCCCACTGGGCGTGATCGCCCGGGGGATGGAGTCCCCATCCCAGTTCGGTGAGCGTCCAGTGCGCTTTGGCGGAGTTGCGCAGCATAGATGTCGTCACCCAGTTCGCCTCGGTGTCCTCTCCCCCACGGGACACCGGCTGCAGGTGGTCGATGGTCGGGAACAGCTCCCAGAACGCGAAGTGCGATCGCGACATCGCCCAGTTCGGATCCGCGGGGAAGTCCTCCGGAAGCAGTACGGAGAGCAGCCGTAGGGCCCCGGGGTTGACCAGACGCGTCCCGCTGTAGCGGTCGACGAACCCGTCGCGGTAGAAGAGACGCAATGACCTCCGTTCCGTGTAACTCCGGGACGTCTTCTCCACGGGCACGAACGGGTAGCGGAGGCCGAGTATCCGACTGCCTTCGTCAAGCCCAACGGTCTCGATCGCATCGGCGACATCCGCCAGCACATCCGCCTTGTCCTCGAGCTCCGGCGCGGCCACTCGTGCACCAGGGACATCGCGGGTCGCGTCATCCATCTACTCGCCCTCCACTCCGGGTTGCGGTCTTAATCCCAGTGTGAGCGGCCCATACGACAAGCGCCCCCCGACTCGAGATCGGGGGGCGCGGTCCGCATACGGGGCGACGCCTCAGACGAGGACCGCGACCGCGACGTTGACGATGCCCAGGACACCGGCGACGTGGGTCAGGGTCGCGGTGCTGCCCTGGGCCTTGGCCTCCTTGCGGACGCCGAGGATCGCGACGACGAGGATGACGATCGCCACCAGCAGTTTGATACCGATCTTCATGTGGTTGAGGTCAGCGTCCTGCATCTCGCGCAGACCCACGAGCAGCAGTCCGGTCACCACCTGGAGGATCGCGCCGTGCAGGATGCCCTTCGCCATGTAAGGCGCCTTGATGGTGGCGAGCCAGCCACCGATGATCCCGGCGAGACCGATGAAGTGCAGGATGAGGATGATCTGGATGACAGTGTCCATAAGATGAATTGTCTCAGGTCAACGCGGAATCACCGCAGGTAAGGGTCTCCTGTGTGACGCTCGACTCGGTCGCCCTGGATGCTGCGTGTGACGCACCCCGACGGGCGGCGCCGCTAGTCGGCCTCGTGGCTCGAATGCGGCAGGACGACCACGGGGCAGTGCGCGTGCGCCACGACGTGCTGACTGACCGAGCCGAGCAGCATCCCGGTGAACCCGCCTCGCCCGCGGCTACCGACCACCACGAGCCGGGCGTCCCCGGATGCAGCGATCAACGCTTCGGCCGCGTGGCCCTGCAGGACGGCCGGCTTGTACGAGGCGTCCTCCCCCAGGGTGTTGCGCACCGCGTCCGCGAGCATTTCGCGCGCGCTGCTCTCCAACTCGGAGGAGCCCTCCCAGCCGGCCATCGCATACGGGCCGTAGACCGCTGGCAATTGATACGCGGTCAGGGCGATCAGCGGCGCGTCGAGCGCGGCCGCGTACTCGGCTGCCCACTTCAGGGCCCGTAGCGAATCCGGCCCACCGTCGACTCCGACGACTACTGGCCTGGTGTCCATGAGCTGTCCTCCTCCGGCGAGATGCCGACGGTGCCCCGGACTGTCGTGCACCGACGACACCTTCCACCGTAGACCTGCCGGAGAGGTCCCGTGAGGTTACGCGAGTTCGACGGTCGCATACGCGAACGTCCGCGTGCCCTCGCTGTGCTCGGTTACGCGAGTTCGACGGTCACATGCGCGAACGTCCGCGTGCCCTCGCTGCGCTCGGTTACGCGAGTTCGACGGTCATATACGCGAACGTCCGGGTGCCCTCGCTGTGCTCGGTTACGCGAGTTCGACGGTCATATACGCGAACGTCCGCGTTCACAGGCTCACGCGAGTTCGACGATCTCCATGTACTCCTGGCTCCACAGGTCCTCCGTGCCGTCCGGCAGGATGATGACCCGCTCCGGCTCCAACGCCTCCACGGCGCCGGGGTCGTGGGTGACCAGGACGACCGCACCCTCGTACGTCCGTAGAGCGTCGAGGACCTGCTCGCGCGAGATCGGGTCCAGGTTGTTCGTGGGCTCGTCGAGCAGCAGCACGTTGGCCGCCGAGGACACCAGTCCGGCCAGCGCCAGACGCGTGCGCTCACCGCCGGAGAGCGTGCCTGTCGGCTGCTCGAGTTGGGGGCCGGTGAACATGAACGCCCCCAGCAGGCTGCGCAGCTCCTGCTCCCCCGCGTCCGGCGCGGCGTGGCGGATGTTCTCCCACACGCTGGCGTCCATGTCCAGGGTGTCGTGCTCCTGGGCGAAGTAGCCGATCTTGAGCCCGTGCCCGGAGACGACGCCGCCCTCGCCATCGGTGCGTTCCACACCGGCGAGCAGCTTGAGCAGCGTCGTCTTGCCGGCACCGTTGTAGCCCAGCACCACCACGCGGCTACCCTTGTCGATCGCCAGGTCTACCCCGGCGAACACCTCGAGCGAGCCGTACATCTTGGTCAGGCCCTTGGCGAACAGCGGCGTCTTGCCACAGGCCGCGGGAGTGGGGAACTTGATCCGCGCTGCCTTGTCGGCCACGCGGACCTCGTCGAGATTGTCGATCATGGCGTCAGCACGCCGGATCATCTGCTTGGCGGCGGCCGCCTTGGTGGCCTTGGCGCCCAGCTTGGCGGCCTGCATCTTGAGCTGCGAGGCCTTCTTCTCCGCATTCGCCTTCTCACGTCGGCGCCGGGCCTCGTCGGTGGCGCGGGCGTCGAGATACTTCTTCCACCCCATGTTGTAGGCGTCGATCTCCCCGCGCACGGCGTCGAGGAACCACACCTTGTTCACCACGGCCTCGAGCAGCTCGACATCGTGGGAGATGATGATCAGCCCACCCTCGTGCTTCTCGAGGAACTGGCGCAGCCAGGTGATGGAGTCGGCGTCGAGGTGGTTGGTGGGCTCGTCGAGCAGCAGCATGGTCTGCGACTTGCCGGCACCGTCGGAGGCGGCGAACAGGATCCGCGCCAGCTCCACGCGCCGGCGCTGACCGCCGGACAGGGTGCCCAGATTCTGGGTGAGGATCCGGTCCTCCAGCCCCAGGCTGTTGCAGATGCGGGCGGCCTCGCTCTCGGCCTCGTAACCGCCGCGGGCGGAGAACTCGTCCTCGAGGCGCCCGTACTTACGCACGGCCTTGTCCATGGCCTTGTCGTCCGGTGCGGAGACCATCTGCTCCTGCGCGGCGGTCATGTCGGTCATGATCACGTCCAGCCCGCGGGCGGAGAGGACCCGGCTGCGCGCGAGCTGGTCCATGTTGCCCTCACGCGGGTCCTGCGGAAGATATCCCAGGTCACCGGTCCGGACGACCTTCCCGGCGTAGGGTTCACCTTCGCCGGCGAGGATCCTCATCGTCGTCGTCTTACCCGCGCCGTTCCGTCCCACCAGGCCGATCCGGTCGCCGGGCTGGACCCGCAGCGAGGACCCGTCCATGTGGAGCAGGGTGCGCACGCCGGCGCGCACCTCAAGGTCGTCGATGGTGATCACGTGCGCGGGTACCTCGCTGTAGCGTTCGGGGAAGGTCTTTCGGCCCCGCCCTGGCGGGCGTAGGGCCGACCTGCCACTCTACCTGCGGCGCGAGTGTGCCGACGAGTCCGGTGACGTGGGTCTCCGCGACCAGAGAGCGTGCGCCGGGTTCGCCTTCCGGCGGATTCTCTTGCCGCGCGTCGGTCGCTGCGACCTGTGGGCGGCCTGACTGGCGTACGTCGGATGAGGTCGGCGCCTTGGCGGCGTCGCGTCCTGCTGGCCGCGGGCCGACCGCTGTGTGCATCCGCTTCCTGGCCCTGACGCCTCGCTTCTGCAGATGGCCACGACAGCCCTCCTCGCCCCTCACGATGGCGTCTCGCGTGCGCATCGGGGCAGGCCAGACGCCATCGTGAGGGGCGGCTGCAAGAGCCTGGCCACCCCGCCCGGCCCGCCTTCAACCCCCGCTGCGCCCGTACAGGTTCTGCACGCTGCGGCCGATCGGACCGTGGTCGTCCGAGAGCAGCGTGTCGGTGAGCACCCCGTGGCCGGGCCCGCCGATCGTCTCCGAATCCAAGCGCACCCAGCCGGGCGCGGGCTCGCGGTGCAGGGAGACCACCAGGTCGCAGTTGATCGTCGGGTGGTCGACCGGGTCGGTGGCCAGGGAGACTCCGCTCGCGGAGTCGGCCACCACCACGGTGTGCTGCCACCCGGTCATCCGCTCCCCGGCGACCAGGTCGACCCGCGCCCGCCCCCACGCCCGGGCCGGACCCAGTTCGTCCCCGCCGCCGGAGGCGTAGGAGAAGTCGACCACCGAGAGGTACCCGCCGGCGTGGGCGAAACTCATCATGGGATCGCGCTCGCGCCTCTCGGGCACCGGCGGCGCCGCGTGATCGCCCACCACGGGATAGTCCTCGGGCGTGCGCCGCATCAGCCAGCCGCGCGCGACCAACGTAGACCGGCCGCCCACGGACGCGGTCGCCTCGAGCAGCTCCACGCTGCGCCCGGGGCGGATCGTGCGCACCTCGATGTCCAGGGGCGCCACCGGCACGGGGCCCAGGACGTCGACGGACACCCTCGCCAGTCTCATGTCGGAGCCGGAGCCGGAGCCGGCCCGCTCCATGGCCCGCACCAGCAGCGCACTCGGCGGGCCGGCGTGCTGGGCCTCGGCGGACCACGGCCCGGCGGTGAGCGCCGTGGACTCGAAGCGGGCCTCGTCGACCTGCTGGTAGAACGCGTCGGACATGGGTCCCCTCTCGTGCGGGCGGTAGTGTCGATCCTGATGAATGCTACGGGTGGCGGTCTGTACGACGTCGCTGTCGTCGGGCTCGGTCCCGCCGGCCGCGCGCTCGCCTCCCGCTGTGCCGCATCCGGTCTCACCGTGTTGGCGCTGGACCCGCGCCCGGACGCACCGTGGCGCCAGACGCTCTCGGTGTGGGCCGACCAGGTCCCGATGTGGCTCCGGCCCGAGGCGTGCGGCGTGGACGTGCTCGCCCACACCGTGCCGGCCGCCGCCCTGTACGCGCCCGACAGAGCCGTGCTGCACCGTGAGTACGCCGTGCTGGACAACGAGGCCCTGCGCCGCGCACTGCCGCTCGGCCCCGGCGTCACCGTCGAACTCGCGGAGGTCGACGACACCGGGGTCCGGGCCCTCACCGCCCGCGCGTACCGCGTGGTGGACTGCCGCGGCGCCGGCGGCCGGCTCAACCGGGGGCCCCTCCAGACCGCCTACGGGATCGTCGTGGACGCGGCCGACGCGGCGCCGGCGCTGGGCGGGGAGAACGCCCTGTTCATGGACTGGCGGACCGACTATCTCCGCGGCCGGAACGACGACGACAGCGACGACGACGAGGTCGGGCCCAGCTTCCTGTACGCGATCCCCGTGGGACCGGACCGGGTACTGCTGGAGGAGACGTGTCTGGCGGGCCTGCCCGCTCTGGATCCCGCCGTCCTGGCGAGCCGGCTCCGCTCGAGACTGACGGGCCGGGGGGTCTCCCCCGCGGCGATCGCGTCGCCGCTGTCCGTCGAGCGCGTACGGATCCCGCTCCTGCCCCGCGCCGAGCTAACGGAGGACCCGCGGGTCGAGGCGTTCGGCACCGCCGGTGGCCACGGGCACGCGGCGACGGGGTACTCGGTGGCGGCGATGTTGGCGGCGGTGCCGGCGGCGGTGCACGCGATCGAGGCGGGATACCCGTTGCCGGCACCGCGGTCGCCGCTGAGCACGGCCCTCCACGGTGTCGGACTGCGCGTACTCCTGCGGGCTGATGAGCGCACCCTGCGGGCGCTGTTCAACGCCTTCGGTCGACTCGACGGTCGCCGTCAGCGCTGGTTCCTCGACGCCGCCAGCCCCTCCTACCAGGTGGCCGCCGCCATGTGGGGCATGTGGTTCTCCATGCCCGCCCGGAACAAGGCCGGGATGGTCGCGGCGGTGCTGCGCCCGTCGGCTCGTACGTCGGGCGGGGGTGTACCGATCACCTCAGCCGGAACGCGGACGGTACCCGTCGAAGGTGAGTAACAGGCCGCCCGGACGCCGCGAGAGGCGGAACATGGTCGACAGCGCCACGGCCGCGACGGCCACGGCCACGAGTTCGAAGGTCTCCTCGATGTACATCAGGACGAGATAGGGCGTCGACATGCCGGCGTCCGCGCGGTGGACGAGACCGGTCAGGCTCTCGATGACGATCGCGCCCGTCAGGAAGACCACGGCCGAGAGGATCAGTGCGAGAACCACCCGACGCTTCAGCGCCAACACGAGGCGGATCAGCAGCGCTCCGACCACCAGCGCGATGATCGCTCCCGGGATCACCCAGTTGTAGAAGGTGTCGAACGGCAGGTACGGGGCCATCCTGTCCCCCACCACGAACAGTCGCTCGTGCAGGGCGGAGGCCTCGTCCACCGAGGCGGTGACGCCGACCGCGGCGAAGAGCCACCACGACTTCCGGAACCGGTCGGCGGTGAGAGCGGCCAAGGCCGCGAACATTCCGACGAGGAGCCAGATCGTCGAAGCGAACCACACCGCGATGTTGCCCTCGGCGCCGATGTCGAAGGCCGTCCACAGGAGATTCCAGGTGTGCCAGGGCTGGTCGCTGCCGGTGCGGTGGACCATGAGGAGCAGGAAGCCGGACAGCGGCGCGAGCAGGATCGACGGGGGCAGCACCACCCACGCGGTCGCCTTGGTGAGACTCATCGTCCGGGCCCGGTCCTGGGAACCGGCCACGGCGTCCGCCGCGCTGCGGTCTTCATCCGACGGGGTGTCGATCGGGCCGTCGGAGGGCTCGCCGGCCGGACGGTCTGACGGTCGGTCAGCGGGGCGGGACATGTATTCAGCGTAAACGGCCGGTGAACGGAACAGCCAATCAGGTCGTCTCGCCCCCGGCCGGAAGGTCGACCCGGACACGAAGAGCGCCCGCCCCCTCTCGAGGGGGCGGGCGCTCTGTCGCGTGACCGGGGCGCGGCTACACCGTGAAGCCGATGGCGCGGAGCTGCTCGCGGCCGTCGTCGGTGATCATCTGCGGTCCCCACGGCGGCATCCAGACCCAGTTGAGTTCGAGGTCGTTGACGAGATCGGCGCCGATCGTCGCACTGCGGGCCTGATCCTCGATGACGTCCGTCAGGGGGCAGGCCGCGGAGGTCAGCGTCATGTCGACGCGGGCGATCGTCGAGCCCTCGGTCTCACCCGGGCGAACCCAGATGTCGTAGACCAGCCCGAGGTCCACCACGTTGATCCCGAGCTCGGGGTCGACCACGTCACGCATGGCCTCCTCGAGGTCGGCGACGAGGGCCAGGTCCTCCTCGGACTGCTCCGGCCGGTTGGGGTCGGGGCGGAACTCGCCGTTGTAGACGGTTCCGGCCGGGGTGGCGTTCTCCTCGGTCGACGCGGACTCGTCGACCGACGGATCGTTGGCAGGGGTCATCTGCTCGGTCATGTCACTCACTCCTGATGGTGTTCGGTCTGTCGGCCGAGGGCGTCCTTGAACGCCATCCAGCCCAGCAGCGCGCACTTGACGCGCGCGGGGTACCTCGACACGCCGGCCAGCGCCACGGCATCGTCGAGGAGCTCCTCGTCCCCGGCGTCCTGCCCGCGGGAGGAGATCATCGCCTGGAAGGCGTCGACCACCTCCAGCGACTCCGCCACGGGACGGCCGACCAGGAGGTCGGCCATCATCGAGGTGGAGGCCTGGCTGATCGAGCAACCCTGGGCGTCGTAGGACACGTCCTCCACGGTGGTGAGATCGTCGGACAACCGCAACCGCAGTGTCAGCTCGTCACCACAGGTGGGATTGACGTGGTGGACCTCGGCGCCGAAGGGCTCCCGCAGTCCGCTGTGCTGCGGACGACGGTAGTGGTCGAGGATGACCTCCTGGTACATCTGCTCGAGCTTCACGTGAGCGCCCCTTCCACTCCGAAGAACTGCTGGGCCCGGCGCAGGGACCTCGCGAGAGCCTCGACCTCGTCGAGGGTGTTGTACAGCGCGAACGACGCCCGCACGGTGGACTGCACGCCGAGACGCCGGTGCAGCGGCCACGCGCAATGGTGCCCCACTCTGACGGCCACGCCGTCGTCGTCGAGCACCTGGCTCACGTCGTGGGCGTGGATGCCGTCCACGACGAAGGAGACGGCGCCGCCGCGCGAGACCATGTCCGTCGGGCCGACGATCCGGATCCCCGGGATCTGGCCGAGGGCGTCGAGCGCGGCCACGGTGAGGGACTCCTCGTGGCGGGCGATGGTCTCCATCCCGACCTGCTCGAGGTAGCGCACCGCCGCCGCGAGCCCGACCGCCTGGGACACCATGGGCACCCCGGCCTCGAATCGCTGGGGCGGGTCGGCGTAGGTCGTCTCCTCCATGGTGACGGTGGAGATCATCGACCCGCCGGTGAGGACCGGGGGCATGGCCCGCAGCAACTCGCGCCGGCCGTAGAGGACGCCGATGCCGGTGGGCCCGAGCATCTTGTGGCCGGAGAACGCCGCGAAGTCGACGCCGAGGGCGTGGAAGTCCACCGCCATGTGCGGCACCGACTGGCAGGCGTCCAGCACGACGAGCGCGCCGACGGCCCGGGCGGACTCCACCACGCGGGCGACGTCCGTCACCGCGCCGGTGACGTTGGACTGGTGGGTCAGTGCGACGACCTTGACGGCGTCGGTGAGCTCGAGCGAGTCGAGGTCGATCCGACCGTCGTCGGTCATGCCGTACCAACGCAGTGTGGCGCCGGTGCGTCGGCACAGCTCCTGCCACGGCACGAGGTTCGCGTGGTGCTCGAGCTCGCTGATGACGACCTCGTCCCCGGGGCCCACCGCGTACTCGCCGAAGCGCTGGTCACCCAGGGCGAAGGCCACGAGGTTGAGCGCCTCGGTGGCGTTCTTGGTGAAGACCAGCTCGTCGACGTCGGCACCCACGAACCGCGCGATGTCGGCACGGGCGCCCTCGTAGGCGTCCGTCGCCTCCTCGGCGAGTTGGTGCGCACCGCGGTGGACGGCCGCGTTGGAGTGCAGCAGGAAGTCCCGCTCGGCGTCCAACACCTGCATCGGGCGCTGCGAGGTCGCCCCGGAGTCGAGGTAGACCAGGGGCTTTCCGTCACGGACCGTGCGCTGCAGGATCGGGAAATCCGAGCGCACGGCGGTGAGATCGAGGGTCGAGGTCATGTTCTCCCAGCTGTCCGGTCAGGCGTTCGCCGGCGTCAGGTACTTCTCGTACCCGTTCGCCTCGAGCTCGTCGGCCAGTTCTGCGCCACCGGAGGCGGCGACGCGGCCGTCGACGAACACGTGGACCTTGTCGGGGGTGATGTACTTCAGGATGCGGGTGTAGTGCGTGATGAGCAGGATGCCGCCGTTCTCCTCCGCCTTGTAGCGGTTGACACCCTCGGAGACCACGCGAAGCGCGTCCACGTCGAGGCCGGAGTCGGTCTCGTCGAGCACGGCGATCTTCGGCTTGAGCAGGTCCAGCTGCAGGATCTCGTGACGCTTCTTCTCGCCGCCGGAGAATCCCTCGTTGACGCTGCGCTCGGAGAACGCCGGGTCGAAGTCGAGGTCGGACATGGCCTCCTTGACCTCCTTCACCCAGTGGCGGAGCTTGGGGGCCTCACCGCGGACGGCGGTGGCCGCGGAGCGCAGGAAGTTCGCGGTGGAGACCCCGGGGATCTCGGTCGGGTACTGCATTGCCAGGAACAGGCCGGCGCGGGCCCGCTCGTCGACCTCCATCGACAGGACGTCCTCGCCGTCGAGCGTCACGGTGCCGCCGGTGACCTCGTACTTGGGGTGGCCGGCGATGACGTAGGCGAGGGTGGACTTGCCGGAGCCGTTCGGCCCCATGATGGCGTGGGTCTGGCCCGACTCGATGGTCAGGTCGACCCCCTTGAGGATCTCGACGGTCTCGGGAGAGTCCTCGGTCGCGGCGACGCGGGCCGTGAGGCCCTTGATCTCGAGAGTGGTCATGGGTAGTGCTCGCAATCTGTGTGAGAAGTCGTGGGGGATGTACTGGCGGGGCTCGTCAGATGCCGGAGGACTCCAGCTCCGACTCGACGGCCTCGGTGATCCGCTCGCGCACCTCCGGAACGCCGATGCGATTGATCACCTCGCCGAAGAACCCGCGGATCACGAGTCGTCGTGCGACGTCCTCGGGAATGCCCCGGGACATGAGGTAGAACAACTGCTCCTCGTCAAACCGTCCCACGGCGCTGGCGTGGCCCGCACCGGCGATCTCGCCGGTCTCGATCTCCAGGTTCGGGACCGAGTCGGCGCGGGCACCGTCGGTGAGTACAAGGTTGCGGTTCATCTCATACGTGTCGGTGCCCACGGCCCGGGCGCGGATCAGCACGTCACCGATCCACACGGTGTGTGCGTCCGGCAGGCTCGACTTGGCGTCGCCCTGCAGCGCACCCTTGTAGAGGATCCGCGAGGTGCAGTTGGGCTCCGAGTGGTCCACGAGAAGACGGTGCTCGAGGTGCTGCCCGTCGTCGGCGTAGTACAGGCCGTTGAGGGTGACCGTGCCGCCGGGCGCGGTGAACCGTGCGAACGGGGAGACGCGCACGAGCTCGCCACCGAACGTCACCGTCGTGTAGGTCAGTGTCGCGTCGCGGCCGACCTGTAGGTGGTGACCCGCGAGGTGCAGGGCGTCGTCGTCCCAGTCCTGGATGAGCACGATCTCGAGGTGGGCGGAGTCGCCGACGATGAACTCGACGTTCTCGGCGATCGTTCCGCCGCCACGCTGGTCCACGACGAACGTGGCGTTGGCGAACGCCTCGAGGCGGACCTGGGTGTGGCCGTAGGCCAGTTCGCCCTCGCCCGGGCCGTCGACGGTCACGTAGACGGGCTCGTCGATCACGGTCTCCTTGGCGACCGTGATGACGGTGGCCTCGGAGGCGGAGCTGAACGCCTGTGCGGCGACGCGGTCGCGGGGGGCCCCGGCCTCGCCGACGCGCTTGTCGTCCATGGCGACCGTCTCGACGGTCAGACCGTCGTGCTCGGCGACGGACGCCAGCAGGCGACCGGTCGCGGTGATGTTGGAGCCGTCGTGAATACCGCGCAGACGACGCAGCGGGGTGAACCGCCAGATCTCGTCCTTGTGGCTGGGTACCTCGAAGGCGCCCACGTCGAACGACGAGAACTGGTCGCCCTTGGTGGCGTCGACGGGGACGCCGTAGCGGTCCGTCAGGGGTGCCGGGGTGGACCCGGTCTCGGGTGCGGTGGTGTCGGTCATGGTGGTCAGCCCACCGATCCTTCCATCTGCAGTTCGATCAGGCGGTTGAGCTCGAGCGCGTACTCCATCGGGAGTTCCTTGGCGATCGGCTCGACGAAACCACGCACGATCATGGCCATCGCCTCGTCCTCGGCCAGGCCGCGGCTCATGAGGTAGAACAGCTGGTCCTGGCTCACCTTGGAGACCGTGGCCTCGTGCCCCAGCGTGACGTCATCCTCCCGGATGTCGATGTAGGGGTAGGTGTCGGACCGGCTGATGTTGTCGACCAGCAACGCGTCGCACTCGACGTTGGACTTCGAGCCCTTCGCGCCGGCGTTGATCTGGACCAGACCGCGGTACGCGGAGCGCCCGCCGCCCCGAGCCACCGACTTGGAGACGATGTTCGAGGACGTGTTGGGCGCCAGGTGCAGCATCTTGGAACCGGTGTCCTGGTGCTGGCCCTCACCGGCGAACGCCACGGAGAGGACCTCGCCCTTGGCGTGCTCACCGGTCAGCCAGACCGCCGGGTACTTCATCGTCACCTTGGAGCCGATGTTGCCGTCGATCCACTCCATGGTGGCGCCCTCTTCGGCACGGGCACGCTTGGTGACGAGGTTGTAGACGTTGTTCGACCAGTTCTGGATGGTCGTGTAGCGGCACCGGCCGCCCTTCTTGACGACGATCTCGACGACCGCGGAGTGCAGGGAGTCCGACTTGTAGATCGGCGCGGTGCAGCCCTCGACGTAGTGGACGTAGGCGCCCTCGTCGACGATGATCAGCGTCCGCTCGAACTGGCCCATGTTCTCGGTGTTGATCCGGAAGTACGCCTGCAGCGGGATGTCCACCTGCACGCCCGGCGGGACGTAGATGAACGAGCCACCGGACCAGACGGCCGTGTTGAGGGCGGAGAACTTGTTGTCACCGGAGGGGATGACCGAGCCGAAGTACTCCTCGAAGTACTCGGGATGCTCCTTGAGCGCCGTGTCGGTGTCCATGAAGATGACACCCTGGCTCTCCAGGTCCTCACGGATCTGGTGGTAGACCACCTCGGACTCGTACTGCGCGGCGACGCCGGCCACGAGCCGCTGCTTCTCCGCCTCGGGGATGCCGAGCTTGTCGTAGGTGTTCTTGATGTCCTCGGGCAGGTCCTCCCAGCTGGTGGCCTGCTTCTCCGTGGAACGGACGAAGTACTTGATGTTGTCGAAGTCGATACCGGACAGATCCGAACCCCAGGTGGGCATCGGCTTCTTGTCGAAGATCTTCAGGGCCTTGAGCCGCTTCTCGAGCATCCAGTCGGATTCGCTCTTCTTGGCGGAGATGTCACGCACGACCGCCTCGGACAGGCCGCGCTGCGCGGTGGCACCGGCGTCGTCCGAGTCGTGCCAGCCGTAGTTGTACTGGCCGATGGAGGCGATTCGTTCCTCATCGGTGGTCGGCTCCGTGACGTCGGCCGTCACCTGATCGGGGGTGATGGTCATCGCACTGTCCTTTCGGCGGTCGGTGCCGACGCGGACGCGTCGGCCGGTGCAGGGATCGTGGCCGCGAGGTCACTCACGGTCACGGTCCCGGTCGGGATGTTGGTGGTGCAGGCGCAGTTTCCGCCCGCGATGGTGGCGAGCCGCTGGACGTGGGTGCCCACTATCTCGGACACCACCTCCTGCTCGGCAGCGCACAGTTCGGGGAACCGGGAGGCGACGTTCCACACCGGGCAGTGGTGCTGGCAGATCTGCAGGCCGGTGCCCGCCTCCTCCACGGAGGACGCGTAGCCGGCACCGGACAGCGCGGTGGCGATGTCCGTGGCGGCGCGCTCGACGTCGTGCGGGCCCTCGGCCGGACGGACGTGACCGATCACCGAGCGCACCCGCTCGCGGGCGAACTCCGTGACCGCGGCCGTGCCACCGATACGACGCAGGGCGGTCAGGGCCTCGACCGCCAGGTGGTCGTACCCGTGGCGGGCGGTGCTGCGGCCGGAGACCGTCATCTGGAACGCCTTGGCCGGGCGACCGCGGGTTCCCGCCGGCCGCGAACGGACGGCCTCCACCTCGCCGGCCTCGACCAGATGGTCCAGGTGTCGCCGGACACCGGCGGCGGTGAGCCCCAGCTCGTGTCCGATCTCGACGGCGGTGAGTGCTCCGCGCTCCAACAGGAGTTCCCGGATCGACGAGCGGGTGTCGGGCCGCGTGCTGCTCTCGAACACGTGCTGCACGCTCATACGCCACTCCCTTCCGGTTATGCTCGGTGCGCCCGGTCGGGACGCACCTCCTGATATTACGCAACACTTCTGTTTCGGAAATATTCCCCCCACCCCCGGGCGCGCCGCCGGGGTGAGGTGTGCGACGACAGCGGCGGTGGAGGAAGGGTCGGGACTGTGGCACGCGATTACCCCAGGCGTGGTGCCGGGTCGGTCACCTCCCGCCTCCACGCGCAGGAACTGTCCACCGGGTCCCCGTTGTCCGCGGAGATGGCCCGCCTGCGCCGCATCCGTCTGATCGGCACCACCGCCGCCGTGGCGATGGCGATCGGGGCGCTCGGGGCCGGCGCGTTGCCCGTCCTGCAGAACCCGATCGCCGGCGAGCGACTGTTCGGCCTGTGGCTGCGCCTGCAGCAGTCCTCGATGACGGTCGTCATGGCGGGGATGGTCACGGTGACCCTGTGTTGGCTGCTGCTCGCCCCGTACGTGCTCGGGCGGGATCGGCGGGGTCGGATCAGTGGTCGGATCGACCGCGCGACGCTCGACCGGGTGATCGCGTCATGGGCGCTCCCCCTCGCGCTGGCGCCGCCGATGTTCAGCCGGGACGTCTACAGCTACCTGGCCCAGGGGGCGATCGGCAACGAGCTCGACGATCCCTACGAACTCGGTCCGGTCCCGGCACTGGGGACCTCCCACGCGCTCACCGTCAACGTCCCGGACATCTGGCGCGATACGCCCAACCAGTACGGACCGTTGTTCCTGGGGGTGCAGAAGGTCATCCACGGGCTCACCGGCGACGACGTGGTGGCCGGGACCATCCTGCACCGGGTCGTGGCCGTGATCGGGATCCTCATGCTGGGCTGGGCCGTCCCACGGCTCGCCGAGTACTGCGGCGTGTCCGACGTCGCCGCCCTCTGGCTGGCCGTGGCCAACCCCCTGGTCCTGTTCCACCTCGTCTCCGGCATCCACTCCGAGGCGCTGATGATGGGCCTGCTGGCGGTCGGGCTGGTGCTGGCGCTGCGCGCAGTGGACGCCCCCGGATCCGGGTGGCGCACCACCTCGCTGTTCATCCTGGGGACCGTGCTGGTCACCGGATCGGCCCTGGTCAAACTCCCCACGGTGGTGGCGTTGGGGTTCATCGGCATGGCCCTGGCGCGCCGGTGGGGTGCGAGCTGGTCCGCCACCCTGCGCGCGGCGTCGGTCATGGCGGCGGTGAGCGGTGTGACCACCGGGGTGGCGATGATCGTCACCTCGTCCGGCCTCGGCTGGATCACCAAACTCGGGGCGGCCACCTCGCTGCGCAGCTGGCTCTCCCCGCCCACCGCGCTCGGTGTGATCGTCGGCGGGATCGGGCAGTATCTCGGGCTCGGGGACCACACCGAACAGATCCTCGTCATGGTGCAGACCGCCGCCCTAGTCGCGGCCGGCGCGTTCACCGTCCGCATGCTGTTCGCGGTCCAGGCGGGTCGGATCAACCCGGTCGGTGGGCTGGGGGTGTCCATGGCCGCGATCGTCCTGTGTTTCCCCGTCGTGCAGCCCTGGTACGTCCTGTGGGCGCTGGTCCCGTTGGCCGCGTGGGCCTCACGGGTGGAATTCCGCCTCCCGGTGGTCGCCGTCAGCGCGGTGCTGGCCTGCTTCACCCTCCCGCCGGGTGCGGGACTGCCCCCGTTCGTGACCGTCCAGGCCTGGGCGGCGACCGTGGCGGTGGTCGCCGTCCTGCTCGTCGCACTGTTCCGGTGGCCGGGGCTGTTGCGCTTCCGCTAGCCGGACCGGCCTACACTCGGATCCCGTGACCTCTCCGACGGATACGCCCGCGCTGCACGTCGAGGGGCTCGTCAAGAGGTTCGGGGCGACCACCGCCGTCGCCGGCCTGGACCTGCGACTCGAGCGCGGGCAGGTCATGGCCCTGCTGGGACCCAACGGGGCGGGCAAGACCACCACGGTCGAGATCTGCGAGGGATTCGCCCGTCCCGACGCGGGCACCGTGCGAGTGCTGGGCCTGGACCCGGTCATCGATCGCCAGCGGGTCCGCAGCCGCATCGGGATGATGCTCCAGGGTGGCGGCTCCTACCCCGCCGCCAGGGTGGGCGAGATGCTCCGGCTGGTGGCGTCCTACTACGCCGATCCTCTCGATCCGGGCTGGTTGCTGGGCGCACTCGGGCTCACCGAGCACGTCCGGACCCCGTACCGGCGCCTGTCCGGCGGCCAACAACAGCGGCTGTCCCTGGCGATCGCGGTCATCGGCCGGCCGGAGCTGGTCTTCCTCGACGAGCCGACCGCCGGTCTCGACGCCCAGTCGCGCCGGGCCGTGTGGGACCTCGTACACGCGCTGCGTCGCGACGGCGCCGCGGTGCTGCTCACCACCCACCTCATGGACGAGGCGGCCTCGCTCGCCGACGAGGTCGTGATCGTCGACCACGGCCGGCGCGTCGCCTCCGGGACGCCCGCCGAACTCGAACGCGCCGGGACCGCGGAGGGCGTCACCCTCGTCGTCGACGGCGAGGTGTCCCCGTCGCTGCTCGCCGGCGTCCTCGGTGGGGAGCACACGGTCGCGGCGGGGACCGCCGCCGGCGTCCTCGAGGTCCACGGCCCGGTCTCCCCCGAACTCATGACCGCCATGTGTGCCGCCCTCGAGCGGGCCGGCGTCCAACTCACCTCCCTGGCCACCCGCACCAGGAGTCTCGAGGAGGTCTTCCTCGACCTGACCGGACGGGAACTGCGATGACCCACACCCAGACCGGCGGCAACCGCTTCGCCCCCGGCACCTTCGCCCGCCCGTCGGCGCCGGCGTCCCCGGCCCGGATGACCGCCGCCCAGACCCGTATGGAGCTGGCCCTGTTCCTGCGCAACGGTGAACAGCTCCTCGTGGCCCTGGTCATCCCCGTCGCCATCCTCTTCGGCCTCACCGCGATCGACTTCGGTGCGGTATCGGATCCGCGGGTCGATCACGCGATCACCGCGGTACTGACCATCTCCGTCATGGGGACAGCCTTCACCGGCCAGGCGATCGCCGTGGGCTTCGACCGCCGGTACGGCGCCCTCAAACGTCTCGGGGGCACCCCCCTGCCGCCGGCGGTCATCATCCTCGGCAAGATCCTCGCGACGCTCGTGCTGGTGGCCGGCCAGGCGGTCGTCCTCGGCGTCATCGCGGCGCTGCTGGGATGGCGGCCCGAGCTCCCGGGGCTGGCGCTGGGGGCGCTCGTGATCGCCCTGGGATCGGTGGCGTTCTCCGCCATGGGGCTCCTACTCGGGGGCACCCTGCGTGCGGAGATCGTCCTGGCCCTGGCCAACCTCATCTGGTTCGTCCTCATCGGGGGCGCCGGACTCGCGATCGGGGTGGTCGACCTCCCCTCCGCGGTGGCCGACCTCCTCGTCGTCGTCCCCTCCTACGCGCTGACCTCCGCGCTGGGCACGGCGCTCGCCGGCGGCGTCCCCGCCCTGGCCGCGCTGTCCCTGGTCCTCTGGACGGCCGTGTGTGGCGGATTTGCCGTGCGTCACTTCTCGTTCACCTGATAGCAGACCCCGGCGCGCCGCGGCCTAGAATCGGGGCCGTGACCTCGACATCGCACGCCCCGACCTCCGGAACCCCGGCCGCGAGCGACCCCGGGCGATCGACCGGACCGTTGTCCCGCCTTCCCGTTCCGTCGATCCGGGTCCAGAAGGGTGTCGCGCTCGCCAACGTCATCGCCCAGATCGGCATCATGACCACCGGCGTCACCGTGCGCGTGACCGCCTCCGGTCTGGGTTGCGAGACCTGGCCGCAGTGCAACGAGGCCAGTTTCGTGCCCGTCCCCGGCGCCGCACCGGCGCTGCACCAGGCGGTCGAGTTCGGCAACCGCCTGCTCACCTTCGTCCTGGCGGCGGTCGCCGTGGCGCTGCTCCTCGCGGTGTACCGCGCCGGGCGCCGCCGCGGCCTCAAGGTCCTCGCCTGGGCCATGCCCGCCGGCATCCTCGCCCAGGCCGTGCTCGGCGGGATCACCGTCCTGGCCGGCCTCGCGTGGTGGACCGTCGCGCTGCACCTGCTGCCCTCGATGATCCTCGCCTGGCTCGCCGCCGTCCTCTTCGTCCGCATCGGCGAGGCCGACACCGCGCCGCCCCGGCGGGTCATGCCCAAGCCGATGACGTGGCTGACCGTGCTGTCGGCCGTCCTGCTCACCGGGGTCCTCACCACCGGGACGATGGTGACAGGCGCCGGACCCCATGCCGGCGACGCGCGCATCACCGCGGCGGATCGCCTCCAGATGCCCATCCAGTGGCTCGTCCACTTCCACGCCGAACTCATGGTGGGCTACGTCTGCCTGCTCATCGGGTTGTTGGCCGGGCTCGTCGCGCTGCGGACGGAGGGCCCCGCGATCCGGCGGAGCGCGATCCTCATCGGGCTCATCGCGGCGCAGGCGGTCATCGGGATCACCCAGTACCAGCTCGGGGTGCCCGAGCTGCTGGTCGTGGCGCACGTGACCCTGGCGGGTGCGATCACCGCCGTCACCGGCGCCCTGTGGGCGGCGGGGGTCATCCGGGACCGCGTGCCGGCCTGACACGGTCGCCGACCCCGGTAGGGTCGCGGGGTACGCGTCGCCTCTGTACGGGTGACGGCCCGGTGCGCGTCCTCTCCGGTCCATTCGGGGCGCGCACCCGGCCGACCGCAGAGACGACAGCGGCCCCGCCGATCGGCGGGGCCGCTGTCGTTGGGCCGCTGTCGTGGGTGCGAAGGTCAGACCAGGGAGCCCGATCCGGCCATGCGCTTCCAGTGACCGGCAGGGACATCGGTGCGCGAGACCAGCTCGCGCGTCCAGTCCGATCCGGTGAGGCCTGAGATCCCGTCGCGGACCGCCTCGGCCTGCGACAGGCTGTCGACCATCGTGTCTCCCAGGACGCCGTCCGCGCCGACCAGGGTGATGCGGACCCCGGAACGGCCGACCGGTTGGAGCACGACGTCCGCCGTCCCGCCGTGCCGGGACAGGAACTTCTCGACGAACTTCACCGTCTTGGCCGGCGGGGTGGGGCCCGTCTGCACGGGGGCCGCCTCGATTTTCTCGGCGGGTGCCTTCTCGGCGGGTGCCTTCTCGGTCGGCTGGACCTCCGCGGCGGCCGGCTTCTCCGACTCCTGCGCCGCGGGCTCGTCGGCCGGGGGCACCGCCGCCGGCTGGGACGCGGCCGGCGCATCCGCCGGGCGATCGGTCGCGGACGGCGCCGGAGCGGCCTTACCCGTCGTCGGCTCGTCGCTCTTCGACTCGGCCGCGGAGTCCGTGGTGGCGGCGGCGCCGCCCAGCGTCAGGCCTCCGCTCTTGCCGCCGCCCGGCGCCTTGGCCTTGCTCCCGCCTCCGAGCGTCAGGCCTCCACTCTTGCCGCCGCCGGGCGCCTTGGCCTTGCTCCCGCCGCCGAGCGTGAGGCCGCCGGACTTCTTCTCCGTCGACACGGAGTCGGCGCCGGACGAGGAGTCGGTGCCGGGCTCGGACGCCGCCCCGGTGGTGGGAGCGGCGTCAGCCTGAGCAGCAGGTGCCGGGCCCGGCGCGGGCGTCGCCGCGGCGGCCGGAGCCTCGTTCTTCTCGCCACCACCAGAGGCGGCAGCCGCACCCGCGGCCGCCGCGGCACCGGCCGCACCACCCAGGACGAGCTTGCCCGCGGACCTGCCGCCGGGGGCCTTGGCCCTGGACCCTCCCCCGAGCTTCAGTCCCCCGCCGGGAGCCTTGGCCTTGGACCCACCGCCGAGCTTCAGTCCCCCGCCGGACGTGGTCGCCGGGGCGGACGCTGTCGGGGCGGACGGTGCCTGAGCGGCCACCGGCTCGTCCGACGACTTCGCGGCCGTGCTCTGCTCGGTGGCATCGGCCTGGGCGGAGGGCGCCGGCTCCGCAGCGGGCTCGGACGGGGCCTCGGGCGAAGCGGGAACCTCCGCGGCCGGCGCCGTCGATGCGTGCGCCGCGGGAGCGCCACCGTCGACCTCGGTGATCCGGGAACCGTGCAGCGTGGAGGCTCCTCCGCCCGGGGCGCGCGGGGCGCGCCGACCCAGGGTGATTCCCCCGCCCGCGCCGCCGGCGGCCGCCGGGGCCGGGGTCTGCCGCGCCTCGGCAGGCGCCTCCTGCGTCGCGGCGGGCGCCTCCTGCGTCGCGGCAGGCGCATCCTGCGCCGACCCGGTCGTCTCAGGAGCCCCCGCGGGCTCCTGTGCCTGCGTGTCAGGCGCGGACGGCGCCGGCGCCTCCTCGGTGACCGCATCGGTTCGGACGGGTGCGGCCGCCGCCCCGGACCCACTGGTGGTGATCTCGGGCCAGCCGGTCGCCCGGACTCGCGGCCCCCCGGCGTACTGGGAAAGGATCTGCAGGCTCATGGGGGTAGCCTATCGCCTCCCCCGCCCCGCTTCCGCCGGGACTCCCTCGAACCGGCGAACCGGAGTCCGGCACCGGCTGCGCCGGACGACACACTTCCGGATACTGGGCGCCATGAGAGCCATAGAGATCTCCAGGCACGGCGGACCCGAGGTGCTCACACCGGTCGAGGTGGGTGTCCCCTCACCAGGACCGGGCGACGTGCTCGTCCGCACCACCGCGATCGCGGTCAACTACATCGACACCTATTTCCGCGAAGGCACCTACGCCCGGGATCTGCCGTTCGTCCCCGGCAGCGAGGGGACGGGAGTGGTCGAGGAACTCGGCGAGGGAACGCCCGACCTGATGGTCGGCGACCGGGTGGCGTGGTGTCAGGTGCCGGGGTCGTACGCCCAGTACGTCGTCGCGCCCGCCGAGTCGCTGGTGACGGTGCCGGAGGGTATCGACGACGAGGTGGCGGCCTCGATGCTGTTGCAGGGGCTCACGGCGCACTACCTGATCACCGACACCCACCGGGCCCTACCCGGCGACACCGTGCTGATCACCGCGGGCGCGGGCGGGGTCGGGCAGCTGCTCATCCAGCTGGCCGTCGCCCACGGCCACCGGGTGATCACCACGACCTCGACCGAGGAGAAGGCGGACCTGTGTCGCGAGCTGGGGGCGCACCACGTGCTGCTCTATCCCGACGCGACCCCGGAGAGGATCCGCGAGCTCTCCGACGGCGGTGTCTCCGTGGTGTTCGATGGCGTGGGCCGGGACACCTTCGACGACAGCCTGGCCTCGCTGGCCCGCCGCGGGACCCTGGTTCTGTTCGGCGCGGCGAGCGGTCCGGTCCCGCCGGTGGACCCGCAGCGACTCAACGCCGCGGGCTCGGTGTTCCTCACCCGCCCGAGCCTGGGTGACTTCATCGCCGGGACCGGGGAGTTCCGTGAGCGGGCCGGCGAGGTCCTCGAGGGGATCGTCGACGGCTCGCTCCGGTTGTCGGTGGGCGCGACGTTCGGATTGTCGGAGGCGGCGGAAGCGCACCGGGCGTTGCAATCCCGGCAGACCACGGGTTCGGTCGTCCTCGACCCCGCCCGCTGAGCACCCTCGACCCCGCCCGCTGAGGAGGGCGGGGGTGGGTGATCAGGCGATCGGGAGGATCTCCGCGATCGTCTGGAGTCCGAGGACCGCGTCGACGGACAGAGCGACGAACACCCCCGCCAGGTAGTTGTTCGACAGGATGAACAACTTGAGGGGCTTGACCTCCACCCCGCGCCGCACACCGGCCTCGAGGCGGTGTGCCATGACGATGAACCACACTCCGAAGCCGAGGGCGCCGGCCGCGTACACCCAGCCGGCGGCGGGGATCAGGGCGAACGTGCACAGGACGGTCACCCAGGTGTAGATGGTGATGCGCCGGGTGACCCCCTCGGCGGACATGATGACCGGGAGCATCGGCACTCCGGCGGCCTCGTAGTCCTCCTTGTAGCGCATCGCGAGCGCCCAGGTGTGCGGTGGCGTCCAGAAGAAGATGATGAGGAACAGGACGATCGCCTGCCACCAGTTGTGCGCCTGCCCCTCGGGGAGATGATCGGTGATCACGGCCCACGACACCAGGACCGGCATGCATCCCGCGGCCCCGCCCCACACGACGTTCTGGGCCGTGCGGCGCTTGAGGATCATCGTGTAGACGAACACGTAGAAACAGATGGTCAGCAGGATGAAGAACGCGGCCAGCCAGCTCCCGGCCAGCAGACCCAGCCACAGCATGCTCGAGACGCCGAGCAGCAGACCGAAGACCAGTGCGGCCCGGGTACTGATCGCGTGACGCGCCAACGGCCGACGCTCGGTTCGCTTCATGACCTTGTCGATGTCGGCGTCGACGACCATGTTGAGCGAGTTGGCGCTGGCCGCTCCCAGCCAACCGCCCACCAGGGTGAGCAGCACCAGCGAGAGGTGGACATTGCCGCGGTCGGCCTGGAGGAGGGCGGGGATGGCGGCGACGAGCAGCAACTCGATGACGCGCGGCTTGGTGAGGGCGATGTACGCCATCACCACGTCGACCGCGCGGGCTCGCCCGCTCGCCGGAGCCGGCCGCCCCGTGGACTCTGGAGGGGAGACTGATGGCCCCCCACTCCGGGTCGGGGTGGAATCGTGCACCGGAACTCCTCGCAGCAGACGTCAACGCACTACTGACCCGATACTACGTCCCCCCTGCGCGGTCCGCGAAAGAGCGGGGGCGGGGACCGCACGCCCGCCGTGCCCGCGACCACTAAGGTGGTTCACGACATACGCGCGGATCCGCGCCGCACCCTCAGACCCGGGAGAACCACAAGTGACCAGCGCGTCGGAGATCACCGAGCTCACCACTGCACGCCACCCGTCCGACTGGACCGAACTCGACACCCGCGCCGTCGACACCGCGAGGGTCCTCGCCGCCGAGGCCGTGCAGCGTTGCGGTAGCGGCCACCCGGGCACCGCGATGAGCCTCGCGCCGCTCGCCTACACGCTTTACCAGCGCATCATGCGGCACGATCCCTCCGATCCCACGTGGGTCGGCCGGGACCGCTTCGTGCTGTCCTGTGGACACACCTCTCTCACCCAGTACATCCAGCTGTACCTTGCCGGCTTCGGGCTCGAGCTGGACGACCTCAAGGCGCTCCGGACCTGGGGATCCAAGACCCCCGGACACCCGGAGTGGCGGCACACCGACGGCGTTGAGATCACCACCGGCCCGCTGGGTCAGGGGCTGGCCTCCGCAGTCGGCATGGCGATGGCGGCACGCTACGAGCGCGGACTGTTCGATCCGGAGACGCCGTCGGGCAAGAGCCCGTTCGACCACTTCATCTACGTGATCGCCTCCGACGGTGACGTGCAGGAGGGGGTCACCGCCGAGGCCTCCTCCCTCGCGGGCACCCAGCAGCTCGGCAACCTCATCGCGATCTACGACGACAACGAGATCTCGATCGAGGACAACACCCGGATCGCCCTCAACGAGGACGTCGCGGCGCGCTACGAGGCGTACGGCTGGCACGTCCAGACGGTGAACGGCGGTGAGGACGTGGCCGCCATCGAGGAGGCCATCGCCGACGCCCGTGCGGTCACCGACAAACCGTCGCTCATCGTCCTGCGCACCGTCATCGCCTTCCCGGCGCCCACCATGATGAACACCGGGGCCTCGCACGGCGCGGCGCTCGGCCAGGACGAGGTCGACGCCGTGAAGGAGGCGCTCGGCATGGGCGGCACCGAGCCGTTCACGGTGGAGGACGAGGTGATCTCCTACACCCGGGCCGCCCGCGACAGGGGTGCCCGCGTCCACGCGCAGTGGAGCGACATGTTCCACGCCTGGGCGGAGGCGAACCCGGAGCGCAAGACCTTGTTCGATCGTCTGTACTCGGGTGAGCTCCCCGACGGTTGGGATGCCGGGCTCCCCACGTGGGACGCCGATTCCAAGGGAGTCGCCACGCGTAAGGCGTCCGCCGAGGCCATCCAGGCCCTGGGCGCCACCCTCCCCGAGTTGTGGGGCGGCTCCGCGGACCTGGCCGGCTCCAACAACACGCCCATCAAGGGCGCGGACTCCTTCGGCCCGTCCTCCATCTCGACCGACACGTGGACCGCGTCCCCGTACGGACGCAACCTGCACTTCGGCGTCCGTGAGCACGCCATGGGCGCGATCCTCAACGGCATCGCCCTCCACGGTCCCACCCGGCCCTACGGCGGGACGTTCCTGATCTTCAGCGAGTACATGCGTCCGGCCGTCCGGCTCGCCGCGCTCCAGGGGAGCAACGCGTACTACGTGTGGACCCACGACTCGATCGGGCTCGGCGAGGACGGCCCCACCCATCAGCCGGTCGAACAGTTGGCGGCGCTGCGCGCCATCCCGGGTCTGGCGATCCTGCGTCCGGCCGACGCCAACGAGACCGCGGCGTCGTGGCGCGCCATGCTCGAGGCACTCGACGGGCCCAAGGGTCTGTGCCTGACCCGTCAGGACGTCCCGGTGCTCGAGGGCACCAAGGAGCTCGCCCGCGAGGGGGTCGAGCGCGGGGGCTATGTCCTCGCCGAGGCCTCGACCGGGACCCCCGAGGTGATCCTCATGGGCACCGGGTCCGAGGTGCAGCTGGCCGTGCAGGCCCGCGAGGTCCTCGAGGCCGAGGGCGTGGCGACCCGTGTGGTCTCGATGCCCTGTGTCGAGTTCTTCGATCAGCAGGACGCCGGGTACCGCGAGTCGGTGCTCCCCCGCTCCGTCCGCGCGCGGGTCAGCGTCGAGGCCGGCATCGCGATGCCGTGGCACCGGTTCCTCGGCGACGCCGGCCGCGCCGTCTCACTCGAGCATTTCGGCGCCTCGGCGCCCTACCAGACCCTGTTCACCGAGTTCGGGATCACCGCCGACGCGGTGGTCTCCGCGGCCCGCGAATCCCTCGCGGCCGCTGCCGGGGAGGCATCATGACCAACGCCAATCTCGCTGCCCTGAGCGCCGCCGGCGTCTCCGTGTGGCTCGACGACCTGTCCCGACAGCTCCTGTCCTCCGGCGAACTCGAGAAGCGGATGTCCGCCTATTCGATCGTCGGCGTGACGACCAACCCGGCCATCTTCCAATCGGCGCTGGCCGACTCGTCGGCGTACGAGAGCGCGCTCACCGAGGCGGTGCGCGCCGACCGCGACGTGGATTCCGTCGTGCGGGCCCTGACCACCTCCGACGTCCGCGACGCCTGTGACGTCCTGGCCGACGTCCACCGCGCGACCGACGGGGTGGACGGCCGCGTCTCCCTCGAGGTGGACCCCGGCCTGGCCAACGACACCGCGGCGACCGTGACGCAGGCGGTGGAGCTCTCCGAGGCGGTCGACCGCCCGAACGTCATGATCAAGATCCCCGCGACGTCGGCGGGGCTGCCGGCCATCACCGATGTCATCGGCAAGGGCATCGACGTCAACGTCACGCTGATCTTCTCGGCGGAGCAGTACCGCGCGGTGGCGGAGGCGTACCTGACCGGACTCGAGCAGGCCGCGGCCGCCGGTCACGACCTGTCCGCCATCCACTCCGTGGCGTCGGTGTTCGTCTCCCGGCTCGACACCGAGATCGACTCGCGCCTTCCGGAGTCGTCAGAGCTGCGGGGCAAGGCCGGGCTGGCCAATGCGCGCCTCTGCCAGGAGGTCTACGAGGAACTGTTCGACCCCGAGGGACGCTTCGGGGCACTCGCCGATCGCGGAGCCCGTCCCCAGCGTCTCCTGTGGGCCTCGACGGGGGTCAAGGATCCGGCGTACCCCGACACGCTGTACGTGACCGGTCTGGTGACCCACGGGACGGTCAACACCATGCCGTTCGGCACCATCGAGGCGTTCGCGGACCACGGTGTCGTCGAGGGCGACACGGTCCGGGGCACCGCCGAGGAGTCCCGGGCCACCCTCGACGCACTGCGAGCCGAGGGGATCGACCTGGACGAGGTCTTCACCCTCCTCGAGCAGCAGGGCGTGCAGAAGTTCGTGACCGCCTGGGACGACCTGGTGGACACGGTGAGGGCGCGGATCGACGAGATCCCGACGGGGTCGTGATCGGCCCGGACGACGGGGCGACTTCGGTCAGCGAGGTCGCGGGTGGCGCCCCCGAGGGGTGGGCCAACCCGCTCCGTGATCCCCGGGATCGTCGGCTCCCCCGGATCGCGGGACCGTCCGGTCTCGTGATCTTCGGTGTGACGGGCGACCTGTCCAAGAAAAAACTCATCCCCGCGATCTACGACCTGGCCAACCGTGGCCTGCTCCCGCCGGGGTTCTCCCTGATCGGCTTCGGCCGCCGACGGTGGACCCACGATGAGTTCGCCGCGTTCGCCCGCGAGCAGGCCCGCGAACGGTGCCGGACCCCGTTCCGCGAGGACGTGTGGGAGCAGCTCGCCGCCGGACTGCGGTTCGTCACCGGGACATTCGACGACGACGAGGGCTTCGACGATCTGGCGGACCAGCTGGGGGCACTCGACGCCGAACGTGGGACCGCCGGCAACTACGCGTTCTACCTGTCCATCCCCCCGGATGACTTCCCGACCGTCTGCCGGCACCTCGATCGCACGGGGTGCACCCGCGGCCCGGAGGGGTCCTGGCGCCGGGTGGTCATCGAGAAGCCCTTCGGGCACGACCTGGCGAGCGCCCGCGAACTCAACGCGGTGGTGGGTGCGGTCTTCCCCGAGGACTCGGTATTCCGGATCGATCATTACCTGGGCAAGGAGACCGTCCAGAACATCCTCGCGCTGCGTTTCGCCAACCAGCTCTTCGAGCCGGTGTGGAACGCCAACCACGTGGACCACGTCCAGATCACCATGGCCGAGGACATCGGACTGGGTGGTCGGGCCGGCTACTACGACGGCATCGGCGCGGCCCGCGACGTCATCCAGAACCACCTCATCCAGTTGATGGCGTTGGTCGCGATGGAGGAACCGACCGATTTCTCCGCTGCCGCGTTGCGGGCGGAGAAGACCAAGGTCCTCGAGTCGACCTCGTTGGCACTGCCGATTGCCGAGACGGCCGCGCGTGGTCAGTACGCGGGTGGCTGGCAGGGGTCCGAGCAGGTCGTGGGACTGAAGGACGAGGAGGGGTACGACCCCTCCTCGGCCACCGAGACCTACGCTGCGATCACCCTCGAGGTCCACAACCGCCGATGGGCGGGGGTCCCCTTCTATCTCCGCACCGGCAAGCGGTTGGGACGACGGGTCACCGAGATCGCGGTGGTCTTCCGGCGCGCTCCGCACCTGCCGTTCGACGCGACCATGACCCAGGAGCTGGGGCAGAACGCGCTGGTCATCCGGGTCCAGCCCGACGAGGGTGTCACGTTGCGCTTCGGCTCCAAGGTCCCCGGCACCGCCATGGAGGTCCGGGACGTCAACATGGACTTCGCCTACGGTGAGGCGTTCACGGAATCCTCCCCCGAGGCCTACGAACGTCTCATCCTCGACGTCCTGCTGGGCGAGCCCTCGCTCTTCCCGGTCTCCCGCGAGGTCGAGCTGAGCTGGCAGCTCCTCGACCCGGTCCTGCAGGAATGGGAGTCGGACGGGACACCGGAGCAATACCAGGCCGGGACGTGGGGGCCGAAGGGCGCCGACGAGATTCTGGCCCGGAGTGGCCGCGCATGGAGGCGACCGTGATCATCGACCTACCCGACACCTCCACCCGCGGGATCGCCAAGAAGCTCGTGCAGATCCGCGAGGAGGCCGGGCTGAGCACGATCGGACGGGTGCTCACGCTGATCGTGATCACCGATCACGTCCGGGGCAGCGAGTCCGCGATCGAGGCGGCCAACGAGGCCAGCCGGGAGCATCCGTGCCGGGTCATCGTGGTGATCCGCGGACCTCGCGCGGACGCCGACAGGCTCGACGGTCAGATCCGCGTCGGAGGTGACGCCGGGGCGGCGGAGGTCGTCGTGCTGCGCACCTCCGGTGCGATGGCCTCCCAGTCGGCCTCCCTCGTCACGCCGTTGCTGCTGCCGGACACCCCGCTCGCCGTGTGGTGGCCCCGCCACTCCCCCACGTTGTTGTCCGAGGACAGGGTGGGCAGGCTCGCTAAGCGCCGGATCGTCGACTCCGACGCCGAGGGGCATCCCACCGATGCGCTGGCGAAACGGGCGGCCGGCTACTCCCCGGGCGACACCGATCTGGCGTGGGCGCGCATCACCCACTGGCGTTCCCTGCTCGCGGCGACCCTGGACCGCCCGCCCTTCGAGCGCATCACCGGGGCGACGGTGTGCGGCCCGGAGCGGGCGGCGTCGGTGGACCTGGCCGGTGGATGGCTGGCGTCCCGGCTCGGGATCGACGTCCTGCGGGCCGTCGGCCCGAGGATGGTCGTCCTGGAGCGGGCCTCGGGCTCCATCGTCCTCGAGCAGATCAGCGCGACCTCCGCCGAGCTCCGCATCACGGGTCAGGCGCCCACACGGGTGGCGCTCGTCGGCCGCAGCGTCGCCGACTGTCTCTCGGAGGAGCTACGGCGGATGGACACCGACGGCGTGTACGCCGATGCGTTGGCCAATCATGACCGTGTCATCTACACCTCTGCCTCGGTTCGCTGAGCCGGGGGCCCGAGGTCGACGTCACTTCCCCACCGGACCACCACCACAGGAGCGCCGATGTCAGTCACACGCCATCTCGTACACCCGGATGCGGACACCCTCGCCGAAGCGGCAGCCCTCGCCGTCGTCGGGCACCTCAACGAACGGATCGCCACCGCCGGGACCGCGACGCTGTCCCTGACGGGCGGCTCGGTGGGGGTGAAGACCGCCGCCGCACTCGCCGGGGCCGATGTCGACTGGTCACGCGTGACCATCTACCTGGGCGACGAGCGCTTCGTCCCGGCAGACGACCCCGAACGCAACGACGGACAGCTCGACGACGTCCTGCTCGGCACCGTGGGCGACCGCGCCACCGTCCACCGCTGGCCGGCCCGCGGACCGGAGTTCGAGGACGTCGACGCCGCGGCCGAGGCGTTCCTCGCCGCGGTGGACCTCCCCCGGGGCGACGAGCCGCTGTTCGACGTCACCCTCCTGGGGATGGGACCCGAGGGGCACATGAACTCGATCTTCCCGCACACCCCGGCGGTCGCCGAGACCGAGCGGCTCGCGGTGGGCGTGCATGACTGCCCCAAGCCGCCACCGGAGCGACTGACCTTCACCCTCCCGGCGGTGCGCAGGTCGAGGCACGTGCTCGTCGTGGCCGCCGGGGACGGGAAGGCGGAGGCGGTGGCCAGGGGCCTGGGCGGGGCGGACCCCTCCGACTGGCCCGTCGCCGGTGCCGTGGGCACCGAGTCGACCACGTATCACCTGGACGGACCGGCCGCCTCGATGGTGCTCTGAGAACAGGAACGGGGCGCGTCTCATCCACCCGGTGGAAGAGACGCGCCCCGTCGTCGGCCCGGCCGGTGGGGCCGCGCCGGGGACCGGTCGGTCAGCCGAACCTGACCATGAGGCCGACCGCCACGATGGCGATGACCCAGAGGATCGCGACGACCACGGTGACCCGGTCGAGGTTCCGCTCGACCACGCTGGACCCGGAGAGGCTGGACTGGACACCGCCACCGAACAGCGACGACAGGCCGCCTCCCTTGCCGCGGTGCAGCAGGATGAACAGCATCAGCAGGAGGCTGGTGGTGATGAGGAAGATGTCCAGGGCGAGCTTCATGTAGGGATCGTGCCTCACGTCGGGTCGGGCGGTCGGGTGCGACCGCTACAGACTACCCGGTCGGGTGTCCGCGGCGAATCCCGGCACGCCCGACCCCGCGGGGCCGGGCGCGCCGGAGTGGGCGGTGTCAGGGCAACGGGCCACCGGCGGCGATCGCCGACAGCTGGGCGAACTCGTCCGGCTTGAGCGACGCGCCTCCGACCAGACCACCGTCGACATCGGGCTGGTCGAGCAGCTCGCCGATCGTGGAGGCGTTGACGCTGCCGCCGTACAGGACCCGCATCTGCTCGGCCGTCGCGTCATCGGCCAGATCGGCCAACGTGGAACGGATGGCGGCGCAGACCTCCTGGGCATCGGCGGCGGACGCGGTCTTGCCGGTCCCGATCGCCCACACGGGCTCGTAGGCGATCACGGTGGAGGCCAGCTGGTCCGTGGACAGTCCCGCGAGCGATTCGGAGAGCTGGTTCACGACGAAGTCGACGTGGTCCCCTGCCTCCCGCACCTCGAGCTTCTCGCCGACACACACGATCGGCGTCAACCCGTGCCGGTGGCAGGCGGCGGCCTTGGCCGCGACGAGTTCGTCGGACTCCGCGTGGTAGTCACGGCGCTCGGAATGGCCCACGACCACATAGGTGCAGCCGAGCTTGGCGAGCATCCCCGCCGAGATCTCGCCGGTGTAGGCACCGGACTCGTGGACCGAGACGTCCTGCGCGCCGTAGGCGAAGCCCAGCTTGTCGCCCTCGATGACGATCTGGACGCCACGGATGTCCGTGAACGGGGGGATGAACGCCACGTCCACCTTCTCCAGGTACTTGTCCGGGAGTGCGAAGGCGACCTTCTGGACGAGCGCGATGGCCTCGAGGTGGTTGAGGTTCATCTTCCAGTTGCCGGCGATGAGCGGGGTGCGTGCCATGTTGTCTCCTGTGGTCTCGTCGGTCTTCAGTTGCTGCGCTCGAGGGCGGTGACGCCGGGCAGCTCCTTGCCCTCCAGGTACTCCAGCGAGGCGCCACCGCCGGTGGAGATGTGGGAGAAGTTCTCCTCCCCGAGACCCAGGGTGCGGACGGCCGCGGCGGAGTCGCCGCCGCCGACCACCGAGAACGCGCCGCTGCGCGTCGCGGTGATGATGGCCTCGGCGACACCGCGCGTCCCGGCGGAGAACGCCGCGAACTCGAACACGCCCATGGGGCCGTTCCAGAAGACGGTCTTGGCGGCGGAGAGCTTCTCGCTGAACGCCTTCACCGACTCGGGGCCGATGTCCAGGCCCATCTTCCCCTCCGGGATGGCCTCGGCGGAGACCGTGGAGTGCGCGGCGTCGGCGGCGAACCCGTCGGCGGCGACCACGTCCACGGGCAGGCTGATCACGTCGCCGAACTTGGCGAGCAGGTCCTTGCAGGTGTCGATCATCTCCTCCTGCAGCAGTGAGGAGCCGACCTCATGGCCCTGTGCGGCGAGGAAGGTGAAGCACATGCCGCCGCCGATGACCAGGGTGTCGACCTTGGGCGCCAGGGCCTCGATCACGGCGAGCTTGTCCGACACCTTGGAGCCGCCCAACACGACCGCGTAGGGGTGCTCCGGGTCGCCGCTGAGGTTCGCGAGGACCTCGACCTCACTCTGGACGAGGTCGCCGGCGTAGGCCGGGAGGACCTTGGCGACGTCGTACACCGACGCCTGCGCGCGGTGGACAACCCCGAAACCGTTGGAGACGAACGCCCCGTCCTCGCCCACCAGGCTCGCGAGCTCGGCCGCGAACTCGGCCCGCTGCGCCTCGTCCTTGCTCGTCTCGCGCGGGTCGAACCGCACGTTCTCCACCAGGAGCACGTCCCCGTCGGTCAGGCCGTTGGCTCGCTCGCGGGCGTCCGATCCCACCACGTCACCGGCGAGCTGGACGTAGCGCCCGAGCTCGTCGCCCAGCTTCTCCGCCACGGGGGCGAGGGAGAACTCGGGGTCGGGCTCACCCTTCGGGCGGCCGAGATGCGCGGTGATCACCAGCGCCGCACCGGCGTCGAGCAGTGCGTTGAGCGTGGGCAGCGAGGCGGTGATCCGGCCCGCATCGGTGATGGTCGAGCCGTCGAGCGGGACGTTGAGGTCGCAGCGGACGAGGATCTTGCGACCCTCTACGCCGGCATCGAGCAGGTCGTTGAGCGTGCTCACGGCCATGTGGTGGGACTCCTGTCGGAAGAACGGTGGTGATGGTGGGTGGTGCTGCCGGTCCATGTGCTTCGGGCCCGGCCGGGACGCTGTGGGCGTTCCCGGACCGGGCCCGGATCGTCGTACGGGGGATGTCAGTCCCGAGGGGTCTTAGAGCGACTTGCCGACCAGGCCGATGATGTCGGCGAGGCGGTTGGAGTAGCCCCACTCGTTGTCGTACCAGGAGGCGATCTTGATCTGACCGTCGATCGCCTTGGTCAGCGGCGCGTCGAAGATGGACGAGTGCGGGTCACCGACGATGTCGGAGGAGACGATGGGATCCTCGGTGTACTTGAGGATGCCCTTCATCGCGCCCTCGGCGGCGGCCTTGACCGCGGCGTTGACCTCGTCGACCGAGGCCTTCTTCTCGAGCTCGACCGTGAGGTCGGTGAGCGAGCCGGTGGGCAGCGGGACGCGCACGGCGTAGCCGTCGAACTTGCCCTTGAGCTCGGGCAGGACCAGTGCGACGGCCTTGGCCGCACCGGTGGAGGTGGGCACCATGTTGATGCCGGCGGCGCGGGCGCGGCGCATGTCGCTGTGGGGCGCGTCCTGGAGGTTCTGGTCCTGCGTGTAGGCGTGGATCGTGGTCATGAGGCCCTTGACGATCCCGAACTCGTCGGAGAGGACCTTGGCGACCGGCGCGAGGCAGTTGGTGGTGCAGGAGGCGTTGGAGATGATCGTCTGCGAGCCGTCGTACTCGTGGTCGTTGACCCCCATGACGATGGTGATGTCCTCGTTCTTGGCCGGCGCCGAGATGATGACCTTCTTGGCGCCACCCTCGAGGTGGCCCTTGGCCTTCTCGGCGTCGGTGAAGATGCCGGTGGACTCGACGACGACGTCGACGCCGTAGTCACCCCACGGCACGGACGCGGGGCCCTCCTTGACCGCGAGGGCGCCGATCTTGGTCCCACCGACCGTGATCGACGAGTCGTCGAACGTGACCTCCTTGCCCAGGCGACCCAGGATGGAGTCGTACTTGAGCAGGTGAGCGAGCATGTCGTTCGTGGTCAGGTCGTTGACGGCCACGATCTCGATGTCCGTCTTGCCCTCGGCCTTGAGAGCCTCCACCGCGCGGTAGAAGTTGCGGCCGATACGTCCGAATCCGTTGATGCCTACGCGCACGGTCACGTGTTGTCTCCTTATTGGTGGTGCGAGAACGCTTGATGTCACCGGGGCCGGGTGGAGCCCGGGACGTGACCCAGACTACCCGGCGCGGACCGCTCCCGCGCAGGGTGCTGCCGGGGTGGATCAGCCTTCGTCGAGCATGTCCTCGGTCACCACGGATTCGGTGTCGGGGATCCCGAGCTCGGCGGCTTTGCGGTCCGCCATGGACAGCAGTCTCCGGATGCGCCCCGCGACCGCGTCCTTGGTCATGGGCGGGTCGGCGAGCTGGCCGAGCTCCTCCAGCGACGACTGACGGTGCTGGACACGCAGTTCACCGGCGGCGAGCAGATGGTCCGGCACGTCCTCGGCGAGGATCTCCAGGGCGCGCTGGACACGGGCGGCCGCGGCCACGGCGGCCCGGGCCGAGCGCCGCAGGTTCGCGTCGTCGAAGTTGGCCAGCCGGTTGGCAGTGGCGCGGACCTCGCCTCGGGAGCGGCGTTCCTCCCAGATGTCCCTGGTGGACGACGCGCCCAGTCGAGCGAGGAGGACCCCGATCGCCTCGGCGTCGCGGATCACCACGCGGTCCCCTCCCCGGACCTCGCGGGCCTTGGCCGTCACGCCCAACCTGCGGGCCGCGCCCACGAGCGCCATCGCCGCCTCCGCCCCCGGGGCGGTGACCTCCAACGCCGAGGAGCGGCCGGGCTTGGTGAGCGAACCGTGGGCGAGGAACGCGCCCCGCCACGCCGCCTCGGAGGCGGCGACCGAGCCGCCGACGACCGCGGCCGGCAGTCCTCGGACCGTCCGGCCGGCGTTGTCGACCAGCCCGAGCTGACGGGCCAGGTCCGCACCCCGGTCGATGACCCGCAGGACGAACTTGCGGGCGGGACGTCCGCCCGAACCCCCGATCGGGTGGATCTCACAGGGGACGGAGAACAGGGCGTCGAGTTCGCCGGCGAGACGGTCCGCGATCTCGCCGGAGTCCACCTCCGCTTCGATCACGAGTCGGTTGGACAGGACCTGGAGGGTGCCGGCGAACCTCAGCAGGGCGGACACCTCGGCCCTCCTGGTCTCGGAGTTCCCCACGGGGACCCTCACCAGTTCGGACTTGACCTGTGCGGTCAGCGACACGCCCTGCTCCTTCGTTCTCGGCTCATCGACCCGGCCCTCATCGCACCGAGTCGGCGAGCGCCGAGGCCAGCAGTGCGGGGTCGTGGACAGGCCTCATCGTCCCATCTTCGGCGGTCTTCGCTATCTCCGCGGTCATCACGCGTGCCCCCAGTCCCGCCGCGGCCCGTTCGAGATGCTCGCGTTCGGTAGCGCTCAGCGGCATCCTCGGGTCGACGAGCAGGACGTCGATGTCGACCTCGGGAGCGTGTTGACGCAACACGTGGAGGTGTTGCTCGGCGGAGAACCCGGCGGTCTCCCCCGGCTGGGGTGCGAGGTTGAGCACGAGGGCCTTGGTCGCGGCCGTCCTCTTGAGCGCCGTCGCGATCTCGGGCACGAGCACGTTGGGGATCACGCTGGTGAACCACGATCCGGGTCCGAGGACCACGAGGTCGGCTCCGGTGATCGCCTCCACCACGCCCTCCGCGGCGGGCGGAGCGGCCGGGATGAGGGTGACCCGGCGAACGCTGCCCGGTGTGGTCGCGACGGCGACCTGTCCGATGATGGTCCGCACGACGCGGGGGTCCGCTTCCAGACCGACGACCTCTGCGGCGATGTCGAGGGCGACCGGGGACATCGGCAGGACACGGCCGGTGACACCGAGGATCGACCCGACCGCGTCGAGTGCGTCGACCGGGTCTCCGAGCAGCTCCCACAGGCCGGCGAAGACGAGGTTGCCCACCGCGTGTCCGGCCAGCGCCCCGGTGCCGCCGTAGCGGTGCTGGAAGAGTCGGGTGAGCAGCGCCTTCTCGTCGTCTTCGGCGGCGAGGGCGCACAGGGCCATCCGTAGGTCGCCCGGTGGGAGGATGCCCAGCTCGCGCCGCAGTCGCCCCGAGGAGCCGCCGTCGTCGGCGACCGTCACCACCGCGGTGACGTGGTCGGCGACGAGGCGTGCGGCCCGGAGGGTCGCCGACAGGCCGTGGCCGCCGCCGAGGGCGACGAGGGACGGGATACCGCTGTCGTGTGTCATGGCCGGCCTCATTCCCGCCCGAGGTCGCGGTGGCGTACGTGGACCTCGACCGAGTCGAGGCCGGACAGTCTGCCGGCGAGCGACTCGGAGATGGCCACGCTCCGGTGCTTGCCCCCGGTGCAGCCGACCGCGATCGTCATGTAGCGCTTGCCCTCGCGCCGGTAGCCGGTCATGGCCAGGCGGATCATGGACACCGCCGCGCGCAGGTACTCCTCGATGGATTCGTCGGCGAGGACGTAGTCCTGGACGGGCTTGTCGCGCCCCGTGTGCGGCTGGAGCTCGGGGATCCAGTGCGGGTTGGGCAGGAACCGCATGTCCATCAGCATGTCGACGTCCACGGGGACGCCGTACTTGAACCCGAACGACTCGACGGTGAGGTGGAAGTCGAACCCGAGGTCACCGAAGGGGGTCTCCAGCCGGTGGCGGAGGTCGTGGACACTGAGCGCCGAGGTGTCCACGACGACGTCGGCACGCCCCCGCAGCCCCTCGAGGATCCTGCGCTCCCGGGTGATGCCGTCGATCAGGCCGCCACCCGACTGCAGCGGATGGGAGCGACGGACGTTGTTGAACCTGCTGACCAGCGCCTCGTCCGAGGCCTCGAGGAACAGGATCCGAGCCTGCGGGCGCCGATCGAACAGGTCGAGGAGGTCGCCGAGGTGTTCGTCGAACCCGAGGCTGCGGGTGTCGGCGACGATCGCCAGGCGGAGGGGCTCGTCGTCGGACTCCTCGAACCGGGCGAGCAGGTCGCCAACGAAGGTCAACGGGAGGTTGTCGACGACATACCAGCCGAATTCCTCGAGGACCTTGGACGCGGTCCCCTTGCCCGCCCCGGACATGCCGCTGATCAGGAGGAGCTCGCGCCCCCGCGCGGCGTGGCCGTCGTCGTCACCTGCGTCCATCGTCTCACCTCGTGTCATCGGTCAGTCCCGGGTCGGTCTGTCCCCGGTCGGGCTGCCCGCCCGAGTCTCCCACGTCGGCGGCGGCCGCGTCCGCGGGCTCGGCACCACCGAGAGTCGCCCGGATCGCGGCGGCGACCCCCGGACCGATCCCCGGCACGGCGCACAGCTCGTCCGCGCTCGCGGCGCGCAGTGCGGACACGGTCGGGAACGTCTCCACCAACGCCGCCCGACGGGTGGGCCCGAGGCCGGGGACGTCGTCGAGCACGGAGGCCGTCATCCGCCTGGACCGCGCGCTCCGGTGGGCACGGATGGCGAACCGGTGGGCCTCGTCGCGGAGCCGCTGGAGCAGGAACAGCCCCTCCCCGTGGCGCGGGAAGATCACGGGGTACTCCTCTCCCGGGAGCCAGATCTCCTCGAGTCGCTTGGCGATCCCGACCACGGGTACGTCGGTGACCCCCAGCTCGGAGAGGACCTCGGCGGCCGCCTCGACCTGGGGCCGACCACCGTCGACGACGAAGAGCTGCGGTGGGTAGGCGAACCGGCGTGCCGCGGGGGCGGTGCCCCCCGTGCCCGCGTCGTCGTCGACCGGCCCGTCGACCTCGTCCGGGGTGACGGAGGGGTCCTCGTGGTGACGCCGGAAGCGACGACGCGTGACCTCGGCGATGCTGCCGACGTCGTCGGAGTGGCCGTCACCCGCGGCGTCGCGGATGCGGTAGAGCCGGTAGTCGCTCTTGCGCGGGATGCCGTCCTCGAAGACGACGAGGGAGGCCATGACGTCGGTGCCCTGGGTGTGGGAGATGTCCACGCACTCGATGCGCAGGGGCGCCGAGTCCAGCTCGAGGGTCTCCTGGATCTCCTGGAGCGCCGCGGAGCGGGCGGTGAGGTCACCGCTGCGCCGGAGTTTGTGCTGCGTCAGGGCCTCGACGGCGTTGCGGTGGACCGTCTCCGCCAGGGCCCGCTTGTCACCCCGCTGGGGCACCCGGAGCGACACACGGGAGCCGCGCAGCGCCGAGAGCCAGTCCGCGAGCTCGTCCGCGTCCTCGGGAAGGGCGGGCACCAGCACCTCGCGGGGTACGGCAGCCGAGATGTCGCCGGATTCGGCCGCCTCGGCGAGGTCGGCCTCTCCCCCGTAGAACTGCGCGAGATAGTCGGAGACGACCCCGGGCACGGCACGGGCCGCGTCGAACTCGCCGTCGGCGTCGACGCCGTGGGCGTGTTCGACCACCCAGCCGCGCTGACCGCGGATGCGGCCCCCGCGCACGTGGAACACCTGGACGGAGACCTGCAGTTCGTCGACCTCGACGCCCACCACGTCGGCGTCGGTGCCGTCACCCAGCACGACGGCCTGCTTCTCCATCGCACGCCGCATGGCGCCGAGGTCGTCACGCAGCCGCGCGGCCCGTTCGAAGTCGAGGTCCGCGGAGGCCTCGAGCATCCGCTTCTCGATGCGGCGCATGATCGCATCGGTACGTCCGGCCAGGAAGTCGATGAGCTCGTTGACAATCGCGCGGTGCTCGTCCGGGGTCACCCGTCCGATGCAGGGGGCGGCGCACTTGTCGATGTATCCCAGCAGACAGGGCCTGCCGAGCTGCGCCTGCCGCTTGAACACCCCGGCGGAGCACGAGCGGACGGGGAACACCCGCTGCAGAGTGTCGAGGGTGTCGCGGATGGCCCACGCGTGTGAGTAGGGCCCGAAGTAGCGGGTCCCCGGGCGCCGGGGTCCCCGGTAGACGAAGGCACGGGGGAACTCCTCCCCCACGGTGACCGCCAGCATCGGATACGTCTTGTCGTCGCGGTACCGGACGTTGAACCGGGGGTCGTACTTCTTGATCCACGTGTACTCGAGCTGGAGCGCCTCGACCTCGGTGGACACGACCGTCCACTGCACGCCGGCCGCGGCGAGAACCATCCGCCGGGTACGGGGGTGGAGGAGGGACAGGTCCGCGAAGTACGAGCTCAGCCGGCTCCGCAGGTTCTTCGCCTTGCCGACGTAGATGACGCGCCCGTGCTCGTCACGGAAGCGGTAGACCCCCGGCTCCGTCGGGATCGAGCCGGGGGCCGGGCGGTAGGTTCGCGGATCGGCCACGGCGGGTCAGCGGTCGGCGACGGTCTCGGGATCGGCGGCCGAGGGCTTGTGGGTGCGGACGGCCTCGCGCAGGCGCGCCATGCCGTCGATCCCGTGCTGGCCGTCGATGGACTGGATAGCCCAGATCCCCGCGTGCTCGTAGGCCGGGAGTTCGAGCCGGGGCCAGTAGCTGGAGCGCGGGAACGTCAGCCCGACGACGTCGTCCCAGCCCCAGGTCCGGACGCGCAGCGGCCCGCGGAGCTCGACGCCCTGCTGCCCGACCCGGACGCGGATCCGCAGGAGGGTCAGCAGCACCCCGGCGAAGATGAACCCGATCACCACGAAGGCGAACTGATCGGCGATCCCGATCGTCACCCCGGTGTCACCGCGGACGAGGATCACCGCCCACACCACGTGGACGATGACGATGAGCACCGCCACGGCGATCGCGGTGGTGCGCATCCGACGGGGCCGGTGCTCGAACTCCCAGTTCTCGTTCATCGACCGGTCCTCAGGTCGCGCAGGGCGATGGCGGCGCCGAGCACGGCGGCGACGGCCTCTCCCCCCTTGTCCTCGGAGGCACCCTCGTGGCCGTCGCGGTCTCGGGCCTGGCCCTCGTTCTCGGTGGTGAGCACCCCGTGGGCGACAGGGGTGGCCTCGTCGAGGGCGATCCGGGTGAGCCCGTCGGTCACCGAGCGACAGACGTAGTCGAAGTGCGGGGTCGCACCCCGGATCACCACGCCGAGCGCCACGACGGCGTCATGGGTCCGTGCGAGCTCCTGGGCCACCACCGGTAGCTCCACGGCTCCGGTCACGCGGGCCAGGGTCGCCACCGCGCCGGAGGCGTCGGCGACGGCCAGGGCCCGGTCCAGCAGTTGGGCGCAGATCTCCTGGTGCCAGGTGGAGGCCACCACTCCGAGCCGCAGCCCGCGGGCGTCGGGGATCACCAGTTCCGGTCTACCGCTGCCGCTCATGGCTGATCCTCTCCGTCCACGTCCACGTCCACGTCGGCGCCGGCCGGGCCGGCGGGTCCCTCGTCGAGCCCCTCGAGCAGGTGGCCCATCCGGTCGCGCTTGGTGCGCAGGTACCGCAGGTTCTCGGGCGTGACCGCCGTCGGCATGGGCACCCGGGCCACCACCTCCACGCCACCGGCGCGCAGGGCGTCGGCCTTGGCTGGGTTGTTGGTCATCAGTCGTACGCGGGTCACTCCGAGGTCGCGCAGCATCTGTGCGGCCAGGCTGAAGTCGCGGGCGTCGGCGGGCAGGCCCAGGTCGAGATTGGCGTCGACGGTGTCGCGTCCGGAGTCCTGCAGTTGGTAGGCGCGCAGTTTCTGCACCAGGCCGATCCCCCGGCCCTCGTGCCCACGCATGTACAGCACGACCCCGCGCCCCTCCTCGCACACCGCGGCGACGGCAGCGTCGAGTTGCGGGCCGCAGTCACAGCGCAGCGAGTGGAACACGTCGCCGGTCAGGCACTCGGAGTGGATGCGGACGGAGACCGGGTCGTCCCCCGAGATGTCGCCGGCCACCATGGCCACGTGTTCGACTCCCTGGAGGGTGTCGCGGTACCCGTGGGCGGTCATGGTCCCGGCCGGCGTGGGGATCCGGGCGGCGACCTCGCGCACCACCTGGACCTCGTTCGCGCGGCGCCACGCCTGGAGCGCCTCGATGGTGATCATCGCCAGCCCGTGCTCGTCGGCGAACCGCCGGAGTTCGGGGGTGCGCGCCATGGTCGTGGGGTCGTCCTCGGACACGATCTCGCAGATGACGCCCGCCGGGCGCAGACCGGCCAACCGGGCGAGGTCGACGGCGGACTCGGTGTGGCCGGGCCGGGTGAGCACGCCGCCGGGCCGGGCGCGCAGGGGCACCACGTGGCCGGGCCGGGTGAAGTCGCCGGGCACGGTGTCGTCGGCGGCGAGCAGCCTCGCGGTGCGGGCGCGGTCGGCGGCCGAGATGCCGGTGTAGACCCCCGTGCGCGCGTCGACCGTCACGGTGTACGCGGTGTCGTGGCGGTCCTCGTTAATGGCGCGCATGGGCGGCAGGTCCAGCCGAAGGCAGTCCTCCGCCTCGAGCGCGACGCACACGTAACCGGAGGAGTACCGCACGAGGAAGCCCATCAGCTCGGGCGTCGCGAGTTCGGCGGCGAAGATCAGGTCGCCCTCGTTCTCGCGGTCCTCACTGTCCACCACCACGACGGCCCGTCCCGCCGCGATGTCGGCGATGGCTCGCTCGATGCCGTCAAAGGTGGTCACTGCTGCGGGTTCTCCTAGGTCTGGCGGGCCCGGGCGGAGGCCGCGGGCGCGGGTTCAAGTATGGCGCATCGGGTCAGTGGGACCCCCACCGCGTCCGCCCAGCAGCCGCTCGACGTACTTGGCCAGCACGTCGACCTCCAGGTTGACGGGGTCGCCCGCGCTCAGTCCCCCGAGGATCGTGTCGGCGAGCGTCGTGGGGATGAGGGACACCTCGAACCACGGCTCCGGCTCGTCCGCGGCACTGACCGCCGAGACCGTCAGCGAGGTTCCGGAGACGGTGATCGACCCCTTTTCGACCACGTACCGCGCGAGGTCACCCGGCAGCGAGATGCGCACGACGTGCCAGTGCTCGTGCTCGTCGCGGCTGATCACGTGGCCTGTGCCGTCGACGTGGCCCTGGACGATGTGACCGCCGAACCGGGCGTCCGCGCGCATGGCGCGTTCCAGGTTGACGGGGTCGCCCGGTGACAGTGCACCGAGCGCGGTCCGGTCGAGCGACTCGGCCATCACGTCCACCTCGAAGTACTCCCCCGGCTCCCAGCCGGTGACGGTCAGGCACACCCCGTTGACGGCGATCGAGTCACCGTGGTGGGCGTCCGAGGTGACCAGGGGCCCCCGTATGCGCAGGCGCGCGGAGTCGCCGGTCGTCTCGACCGAGTCGAGGGTTCCGAGCTCCTCCACGATTCCGGTGAACATCAGCGGGGTCCTCTCGTCGGTGCGGTCGGCGTGGTCGCGGTGGCGGATCGTGTCAGGCCGGGTCGTGTCAAGCGCAGGTGGACGTCGTCGCCCAGGACGGTGGTCCCGCGGATCCGGAAACCGTGGGCGGCCGCGAGCGTGTCCACCCCGGCTCCGGAGACCGCCGACCGCCCGGCGCCGAGCACCAGGGGCGCGAGGTACGCGTCGATCTCGTCGACGAGTCCGGCGGCGAGGAACGCCCCCGCCAGCCTGGGGCCGCCCTCGACGAGGACGTGGGAGACCTCGCCGAGAAGTCCCAGCGCCTCGGCGGGATCGCGGGTGGCCAGGTGTCGGAACCGGCCGTCGGTGCCGCGCATCGTCGCGTCCGCGGGCACGGGGCTCAGCCCCATCACCGCCCGGAGGGGCTGGCGGGGGGCGGGCCGGCCGTCGTCGGTGCGGGCGGTCAGCGCGGGGTCGTCGGCGCGCAGCGTTCCGGTACCGACGACGAGGGCGTCGATCTCCTGTCGTCTGGCGTGGGCGTGGCGGCGCGAAACCGGCCCGGTGATCCACTTGCTCGACCCGTCCGCAGCCGCTACCCTGCCGTCCAGACTCGCCGCGTACTTCCAGGTGACGAGGGGGCGGCCGTGGTCCTGACGGTGGAGCCACGCCCTCAGCGGGCCGCTGCGGGCGGCGCTCACCTCGTCGTCGTCGGCTCGTGCCACCTCGACCCCCTCGCGCCGCAGGGTCCCGGCTCCGCCGGACGCCACCGGATTGGGGTCGGACACCGCGTAGACCACGCGGGCGAGCCCGGCGGCGACGATGCGGGAGGTGCACGGACCGGTGCGCCCGTGGTGGTCACACGGCTCGAGGGTGACCACGATCGTCCCACCGCGCGCGCGGTCCCCGGCGGAGTCCAGCGCCACCACCTCGGCGTGCCGTCCGCCCGGGGCCTCGGTCGCGCCGATGCCCACGACCTCTCCGGCGGCGTCGAGCACCACCGCACCGACCGGCGGGTTGGGGGTGCACACCCCCAACGCGGAGGCGGACACGGCGATAGCCCGGGCCAGGGCGTCCCGCTCGCGACGACGGTCGGCGGGGTCGGCCCCGCCCGTCGCTGATACCCCGGGCCCGCTCGGCACCCCGGGCCCGTTCGGGCCCTGTGGCACGTCCGGCACGTCCGGCACCGTCACGCCCGCGCGGCGAGGGCCCCGGAGCGCAGGGTCCCGATCATCGCGTCGGGATCCGGGGCACCGTAGACGGCCGAACCGGCCACGAACACGTCGCACCCCGCCGCCGCGCACTCGGCGATCGTCCCCGCGTCGATGCCACCGTCGATCTGGATGTGCACGTCGAGGCCACGGCGGTCGATCTCGGCGCGCAGCGTGCGGACCTTGTCCAACACCCCGGGCATGAACTTCTGGCCGCCGAAGCCGGGCTCGACGCTCATCACCAGGACCAGGTCCACGTGGTCGAGCAGGTCGAGGTACGGCTCGACGGCGGTCCCGGGCTTGATGGAGATACCCGCCTTGCACCCCCTGGCGTGCAGCAGGTCGGCGACGGCCTTCGGGTCGTCGGTGGCCTCCACGTGGAAGGTGACGTTGAACGCGCCGGCGTCCACGTAGTCACCGACCCAGCGCGCCGGGTCGGTGATCATGAGATGGCAGTCCATCGGCTTGTCCGTGACCCTCCCGACCGCCTTCGCGACCGGCGCACCGAAGGACAGGTTGGGCACGAAGTGACCGTCCATGACGTCCACGTGGATCCAGTCGGCGGACGGGATGCGCTCGATCTCGCGGTCCAGACGGGCGAAGTCGGCGGACAGGATCGACGGCGCGATGAGCGGCTGGTACGACATGACGACCAGTCTAGGCGGGCCCGTCCGGGCTGCTCCGCCGACATGGGACGGCGGCCCGCGGACCGGTCAGTCGACGGAGCCGGTGACCGAGGTCAGGAACTCGAGCTGGTCGGCGATGATGCGCTCGAAGTGCGGGTCGACGTAGGGGTCGAAGTGCTCGCACGGGTACTCCAGGTAGCGGCCGCGCGGGATCCGCTGCGCCGCCCGACGCGCGGTCGCCGCGGGGGTGATGGCGTCCTCCGTCGCGATCTGCACCAGCGTCGGGCAGGTGATCCGCCGCGTGTGCCGCATCGGCGAGTAGAAGCCGATCCGTGCCAGGATCCGTGCTGCGACGTCGTCGCGGAATTCACTGCGGCGCAGTCCCGAGTCGGCCGCGAGCCGATTCACCGCGGGATCGGCGTCCGGACTCGTCATGACCGCCGTGTCCCCCGGTCGTCCGACGAGACGCACGTACCGGGGCTCGCGACGCCGGAGCGAGCGCCACAGGTCGTCGACGATGGCCGGGCCGAGTCGGAGCGCCGCCGCGAGCCCCGTCGCCCTGACCGCGGCCGGACCGCTCACATGCGGGACCTGGGCGATGACTCCCGCCAGCCGCTCCCCCGTGCCGGCGAGGGTGAGGACGTGACCTCCCGAGAACGACGTGCCCCACGCGATGACGCGGTCCGGATCGACGCCGGGCAGCGACCGGGTGAAGGCCAGGGCTGACCGCCAGTCGTCGAGTTGGCGGCCGATGTCGAGGAGTTGCCGGGGTTGTCCGTCGCTGGCGCCGAAATGCCGGTAGTCGAAGACCACCACGACGAAGCCGGCGTCCCGGAAGCGCTCGGCGTACGCGGGTAGGCGCAGGTCCCGGATGCACCCGAAGCCGTGTGCCATGACGATGGCCGGCGCGGGGGTGGCTGGTGCGGGGGTGGCTGGTGCCGGGCCCGCAGGTTCGCCCGACGGCGCGTCCGGGCGGTAGACCCAGGCCGAGCACCGTACCCCGTGCGAGCTGAACTGCGCGTCCTCACGCATCGTGACCCCGTCGAAGTGCCGCCATGAACATCGCGTCTGTGCTGTGCCGGTGCGGCCACAGTTGCACCCACGGGCCGTCGCCCAGTCCGTCGACCGGACGGCCGACCACCTCCGCGAGGATGTCACGCACGTCGAGGAGTTCGACGTCGTCACGCCGGGCGGCTTCGCGGATGACCGACACTGTCTCCGAGAGGTGGGGCGAGCAGGTCGCGTACAGCACCACCCCGCCCGGTCGGACCAGACGTAGGGCCGACTCGAGGAGTTCGCGCTGGAGCGTGACCAGGCCCGGGATGTCGGCGGCGGTCTTGCGCCACCGCGCCTCGGGACGACGGCGGAGCGCGCCGAGGCCGGAACACGGGGCGTCGAGTAATACCCGGTCGAACCCCGGCTCCAGACCCGGGTCGCGTCCGTCGGCCGTGTGCACGGTCACCGGCAAGTCTTTGGTCGCGCCGCGGACCAGGTCGGCGCGGTGCTCGGAGATCTCCACCCCGGTGAGCGTCGCCTGCTCTATCTCCGCCAGCGCGCCCAGCAGGACCGCCTTCCCGCCGGGCCCGGCGGCCAGATCGAGCCACCTCCCGGAGTCCGGACCGCTCAGGGGGGCGCGGGCGGCGGCCAGCGCCACGAGCTGGCTGCCCTCGTCCTGGACCGCCGCGAGCCCCTCCCGTACGGCGTCGAGCGTCCCGGGGTCCCCGGAGTCCAGGTGCACCGCGTACGGGGACAGCTCACCCTCCGTACCGCCGGTGATCAGTGCCAGTTCCTCGCCCGTGATGGCACCGGGGCGGGCGGCCAGGTGGACCTTCGGCCGGGCGTCGTCGGCGGCGAGCAACTCGGGAAGCTCCCCGGCGGCGGCGCCGAGCGAGTCCGCGAACGCGCGGGCGATCCACTCCGGGTGCGCGGTGCCGATGGCGATCCGGGCCACGGGGTCGGTCACACCGTCGCGCAGCGCGTCGACCCAGGAGTCGAGGTCGCGGGCGGCGACCTTGCGGAGGACCGCGTTGACGAACCCGCCCGCCCGGCCCAGGCCGGCGGTGCGCGCGGCCTCGACGGCGGTGTCGACGGCGGCGTGCGCACCGATTCGGGTTAACAGCAGTTGGTAGGCGCCCAGCCGCACGAGATCGAGGACCGGCGGGTCGATCTCCTCGACGGGCCGGGACGCCGCGAGCACGATCACCCGGTCGAGCAGTCCCTGTGCACGGAGCGTGCCGTAGGTCAACTCCGTGGCCAGCGCCGCGTCGCGTGTGTCCAGCTTGGCGCGGCGCAGTTCCGCCGGCAGGGCCAGGTTGGCGTAGGCGGCGCGTTCTCGCACGGCCGCCATGACCGCCAGCGCGACGGTCCTGGCGTCGGGACGGGGCTGCTTCTGTTGTTCCTGCTGCTTCTGCGGCCGGGAGTCCGGACGTCGCCGGCGGTCCGACTGCGGGCGGTTGCCTCCTCCGCTCTTCGGGCGTCCCCGGCCGCCACCGCGGCGGGGATCGGGACCCTGCCCGCGGCTCTTCCGGTCGTCGGCGCTCACTCGAACACCGCGGCCTCGTCGAGGCGGGCGCCGCGCACCCAATCCAGTGCGTTCATCATCTTCTTGCCGGGGGGCTGGATGGTCTCTATCGCCATCGGTACCGTCGCGGTGCCCACGAGGAACGACCGCTTGTCCCACGAGATGCGGCCGGGCCCGAGGTCCGTGGGCGCGTCCTCGGCGGGGCGGGCCGAGCCGATCTTCACCCGTTCGCCGCCGAGCGTCGTCCAGGCGCCCGGCGCCGGGGTGACCGACCGGATGTGCCGGTCGACGGCCAGGGCGGGATCGCTCCACCGCACCCGCGCGTCGTCGACCGTGAGCTTCGGTGCATGGGAGGCGCCGTCGGCCGGTTGGGGAACCGCGCGGAGCTCTCCCGTTTCGATCCCGTCCAGGGTCGCCGCGAGCAGCCCGGCGCCGGACACCGCGAGTCGGCCGAGGAGGTCCCCGGCCGTGTCGCGGGGCCGGACGGTCTCGGTCATCGTCCCCAGGACCGGGCCGGTGTCCATGCCCTCGTCCAGCAGGAAGGTGGTCGCGCCGGTGACCTCGTCACCGGCGGCGACGGCGGCGTTGACCGGGGCGGCCCCCCGCCATGCGGGGAGCAGGGAGAAGTGCAGGTTGATCCACCCGTGGGTGGGGATGTCGAGGACGGGGCGCGGAACGAGGTGGCCGTAGGCGACCACCGGCACCGCGTCGGGTGCCAGCGCGCGCAGTCGCTCCTCGAACTCGGGGTCGCGGGCGTTCGGCGGGGTGAGGACCTCGATGCCCGCAGAGTCGGCCGCGGTAGCCACGGGGCTGCGGGACAGTCCCCGACCGCGGCCGGTGCGGGCGTCGGGACGCGAGACGACGGCGACGACCTCGTGACGGTCACTGTCGAGCAGCGCCTGCAGGGACGGGACGGCGACCTCCGGGGTGCCGGCGAAGACGAGACGCACTTCTCACCTCACCGCCATCGCGTCGGAGAGCGTGTCGTAGATGACGCCGCCGCTGACCGCCGCGCTGCCGAACCAGCTGGCCGAGCGGACCTCGGCCATCGCCTCGCGTCGGCGCTCCGGGGTGAGGCGCTGCAGGAACAGCACCCCGTCCAGGTGGTCGGTCTCATGCTGGACGGCGCGGGCGAGAATGCCCTCGGCCTCGAAGCTGACGGGCGCGCCGTGCACGTCGACACCGCGCGCCCGGACGCGGGCGAACCGCTCGGTGGGCAGGGAGACCCCGGGGATGGACAGGCAGCCCTCGTTGACGTGGGTCTTCTCCTCGCCGATCGGCTCCCACTCGGGATTGACCAGGTGACCCTCCCGCCCGCCGCAGCTGTAGACGAACACACGGGTGGACAACCCGATCTGGGGCGCCGCGAGCCCGGCACCCTCCTCGCGCGCGACGGTGTCCATGAGGTCCGCCACGGTGCGTGCCAGCCTGTCGTCGAAGGAGGTGACGGGGTCGGCGGGGGTCCGGAGGACCGGGTCCCCGAAGAGCCGGACGGGATGGACGGGCATGCGTATCGGGTCTCCTGGCAGGCGTCGGTGCTGAACGGCCATTCTAGGCGCTCCGTCGGCGTGCGCCGTCGTCGGCGGTCGGCCGGACCTTCGGCAGACCGGTCAACCGATGTGGACCGGGTCCAGCCGCACCCGGACGGGGTGGGTGTGGCGGCGTCCGGAGCGTCGGAGGACCAGTGCCCGGAGCTCTGCCGCGACCTCGGCGAGGACGGGCGGGGGCACCCGGAACAGCACCCGCTCCGGGTCCTCCACCTCGTCATGACCGGGGAGCTCCTCCCCGGCGGGCAGATCCACCGGACCCAGGACCTCGACACTGTCCGTGAGGCGGAAGTCCTCGAGGACCTCGGCGAGCGCAGCGGCCGGCCCGTCGACCGCGATCATGTGCACCGCCGGCGGGAACCCGACCTCGGCGCGGTCCGCGAGTTCGCGCTCCGCCCAGCCCTGGGGATCCCACCGGACCAGCGCCTGGGCGACCGCGGACTCGGACTCGGCGGACAGGAACACCCTGCCCCCCTCGTCGGCGGGACGGACGAGACCGGCTGCCCCGATCCACAGGCGCAGGGCGTGCTGGACGGCGCGCAGGTCGGGTCGGCCGAGGAGCGCCCACGAGTCCAGGAGCAGTGCGGCCCCGTACCCGCCCTCGGCGACCGGTTCCGCTCCCGGGGTGGTCACGATGATCGCCGGGCTCGCGGGCACGGTGTCCAGGATCTCCCCTCCCCCGCTCGTGCGGATCCGGACACCGGGGAACATCCTCCCCAGTTCCTCCGCCGTACGGCCGGCCCCCACGACGCCGGCCCGCAGCGCCCGCGATCCGCAGGCCACGCAGCGGAAGCTCGGCTCGGGGGCCCCGCACCACCCGCACGCCAGCTCCACCGGCCCGTGGACCTCGTCCATCCGCCCGGCGCGGAGCGGGCCGTTGCACCGGCGACACCGCGCCGGGGTCCGGCACGACCCACAGAGCAGCGTGGGGATGTACCCCTTGCGGGGCACCTGTACGAGGACCGGGGCGTCCACGTCGATCGCCTCCCGGGCCATCGTCAACGCCACGGCGGGCAGCCGCGTGCGGCCCCCCGCGACGTCGCGGGCCTGCACAGGGTCGGCGTCGGTCACGGCGACCACGCGGGGCGCGAGCTCGCGGGTCAGTCCGGGGCGCGGGCGGATCTCGTGCGCCCACCCGGAGCGGACGTACTCGGCGACCTCGGGGGTCCGGTCCACCGACGACAGCAGCAGGGGTACGCCCTCGAGGGCCGATCGCTGTGCGGCGACGTCACGCGTGTGGGGATACGGGGCACGCGGCTCGACGAACGAGTCGTCCCCGTCGTCGTGCAGCACGATGAGCCCGAGTTCGGGCAGGGGGGCGAAGACCGCGCTCCGGGTGCCCACGACGATCCGGGCGTGGCCGCGGATCGCCCGCAACCAGCGTCGGTACCGGGCGGACGGCCCGACCCCGGCGGACAGATCCGTGACGAGGTCCCGACCGGCCGCGCCGCCGCCGACGACCTCCCGACAGGCCGCGGTGAGGCGGTCGACGTCCCGCTGGTCCGGGACGACCAGGAGGACCTGGAGCCCACGACGACGCAGTGAGTCGGCGAGGGTCGCCAGGGCACCGGCCCAGTCCCGGCCCGGTGGGACCGTCCACACCCCGCGGGCGGGGACGGCGCCGGTCGCTGCCTCGAGGAACCTCGCGACCATCGGGTGGTCGCCCCACCCCTCCGGCATCTCTACCGGCCCCACCGACACCCCCAGAGGCGGCCCCGGTTCGGGAACGGACTTCTCGGCGGCGGCATGGCGCGGCGGGATCGCCAACCGGATCACGTCCGAGCGCATACCCACCCACCGCCGTGCGACCAGGTCGACCAACCGGAGCAGGTCCGGGGTGAGGACGGGCTCGGGTGACACGACCCGCTCGAGCCAGGCGAGTTCCCCCTGGTGATCGGTCTGCGCGCGCCGCTCGACGAGGAAACCGTCGACCAACCGGCCGGCGAACCTCACCCGCACCCGCACGCCCGGGGCCGCCTCGGCGGAGAGTGACTCGGGGACCAGGTAGTCGAACTCCCGGTCGAGATGGAAGACCCCGAGCAACGGCAGGACCCGGGCCACGGGGGAATCTGCCGCCGCGACCCGGGTCGCTGGGCGCGTGGTGGTCACGTCCGAAATACTCGCACCCCGCTACGACACACGGGGCGGCAGCGTCAGAGTCCGGCGGCCTGCTTGAGTTCGTCGACGCGGTCGGTGCGCTCCCAGGGCAGGTCGATGTCGGTGCGGCCGAAGTGTCCGTAGGCGGCCGTGGGGGCGTAGATCGGGCGCTTGAGGTCCAGGTCGCGGATGATCGCACCGGGCCGCAGGTCGAACACCTCGGTCACCGCCTGCTGGAGTCGGTCGATGTCGACCTTCTCGGTGCCGAACGCCTCGACGAACAGTCCGACCGGGGCGGCCTTGCCGATGGCGTAGGCGACCTGGACCTCGACGCGCTCGGCCAGGCCGGCGGCGACGATGTTCTTGGCGACCCAGCGCATGGCGTAGGCGGCGGAGCGGTCCACCTTGGACGGGTCCTTGCCGGAGAAGGCGCCGCCACCGTGGCGGGCCATGCCGCCGTAGGTGTCGACGATGATCTTGCGTCCGGTCAGGCCGGCGTCGCCCATCGGGCCGCCGAGGACGAACCGGCCGGTCGGGTTGACCAGCAGCCGGAAGTCGGCGGTGTCGATCCCACCGGCGGCCTCGGCCAGGACCGGGTCGATCACGTGCTGCGTGAGGTCGTCGCGCAGGGTGGTCTCCAGGTCGATGCCGTCGGCGTGCTGGGTGGAGATGACGATGGTGTCCAGCCGGACCGCGCGGTCGCCGTCGTACTCGATGGTGACCTGGGTCTTGCCGTCCGGGCGCAGGTAGGCCAGCGTGCCGTCCTTGCGGACCTCGGTCAGCCGCCGCGAGAGGCGGTGGGCCAGCGCGATGGGCAGCGGCATGAGCTCGGGGGTGTCCGAGCAGGCGTAGCCGAACATCAGGCCCTGGTCGCCGGCGCCCTGGCGGGCGATGGCGTCCTCAACCGAGTCCGTGGAGGTGCGGGCCTCGTGGGAGGTGTCCACGCCCTGGGCGATCTCCGGCGACTGCTGCCCGATGGAGATCGAGACGCCACAGGAGACGCCGTCGAAGCCCTTGTCCGAGGAGTCGTATCCGATCTCGACGATCTTGTCGCGGATGAGCTGCGGGATCTCCACGTAACCGGTGGTCTTGACCTCGCCGGCCACGTGGACCATGCCGGTGGTGACCATCGTCTCCACGGCCACCCGGGCCGCCGGGTCCTGCTCCAGCATCGCGTCCAGGATCGAATCTGAGATCGCGTCACAGATCTTGTCCGGATGCCCCTCGGTCACGGACTCGCTGGTGAACAGCCGACGTGCCTGCGTCACAGTGGTTCTCTCTTCCATGGTGGGATCGCGTGTGATCGTTGCCGATCGCGTGGGGACAGACTAGTCGGTGCGGTCTGCGTCACTCCGCCCGGTCCGCCCGCGAGCGATCCCCACGATCGCGTCGAGTAGACGGTCGGCCAGGAGGTCCTTGCTGGCGCGCTCGAGGGCCGTCTCGCCGCCGCCCGAGTCGAGGATCCAGCCGCCGTTGACGTCCTGTCCGAAGGTGGTGTCCCGTCCCACCTCGTTGACGACGAGGAGGTCGCACCCCTTCCGGGCGAGCTTGGCGCGGCCGTGCTCGAGGACCGTGCCCGACGCGTCCCCGGTCTCGGCGGCGAAACCCACGAGCACGCAGTCGGCCGGGACGTCCCCCGCCGCACGCGCGGAGACCAGGTCGGCGAGGATGTCTGGGTTCCGCCGGAGGCGGATTACCGCGGGCTCCGATCCGCTGCCCTTCTTGAGCTTGGAATCGGAGACGTCGGACGGCCGGAAGTCGGCGACGGCGGCGGCCTTGACGACCACGTCCGCCCGCGCGGCTGCGCGCAGCGTCTGCTCCCGCAGTTCGAGGGCGGACTCGATGTGGACGACCTCGACCGCGGGCGGGGTGGGCAGATCGGAGGATGTCACCAGGGTCACCCTGGCTCCCCGGGCGGCAGCGACCGCCGCGATCGAGTGGCCCTGCTTGCCCGAGCTGCGGTTACCGAGGAAGCGCACGGGATCGATTTCTTCGCGGGTACCTCCGGAGGTGACGACGATGCGCGTGTCGGCGAGGTCCCACGGCAGTGATCCGCCGTCGAGGAGGAGCCGGGCCAACCGCGCGATGTCGGGGGGCTCCGGTAGTCGCCCCGCGCCGGTGTCGGCGCCGGTGAGCCGGCCGGACGCCGGCGGCATGACGTGGATGCCGTCGCCTCGGAGGGTGTCGACGTTGCGACGCGTCGCGGGGTGCTCCCACATCTCGGTGTGCATGGCCGGGGCGAGGAGCACCGGACACCGCGCGGTGAGGAGTGTGGAGGTGAGGAGATCGTCGGCGCGCCCGCTCGCCGCGCGGGCCAGCAGGTCCGCGGTAGCGGGAGCGACGACGACGAGGTCCGCCCGTTGCCCGAGGGCGACGTGGCGGACCGAGGGCACGTCCGAGAACACCCCGGTGGACACCGGGTTCCCGGACAGCGCCTCGAAGGTGGCGGACCCGACGAATCGCAGGGCCGCCTCTGTGGGGACGACGTCGACGTGGCATCCGGACTCGGTGAGCAACCGGATGAGGCCACATGCTTTGTAGGCGGCGATCCCGCCGCCGACTCCGACGACGACGCGCGGGCTGCGCATGTCGTCCCCGGAGGGGCTCACTCGCCCTCGGCGCAATCGAGCAGGTCGGAGTGCAGCTCACGCAGCGCGATGGTGAGGGGCTTCTCGTGCAGCCCCGGGTCGACCAGCGGGCCGACGTACTCGAGGATTCCCTCCTCGATCTGGTTGTAGTACGAGTTGATCTGGCGCGCGCGCTTGGCGGCGAAGATCACGAGTGCGTACTTCGAGGACGCCCGCTCGAGCAGCTCATCGATCGGGGGATTCGTGATGCCGATCGGGGTGTCGTACAGCGGGGTGGCCGCTGCGGCTTCGGTGGTGGCCACTATGGGTTCTCCTCTGGGGTACTGCCTGGGGTCGGTGTCGTCGATGACACCCTGGTGACGCTTGGCTCGCCGCTAGTCGCGGCCGACCAGCAATGATACCAACTCGTCCACGGCCTTTTCGAGTTCGTCGTTGACGACGACCTCGTCGAACTCTCCGCGGGCCTCCATCTCGACCTTCGCGGTCTCGAGTCGGCGGCCCACCACGTCCTGCGGTTCGGTGCCCCGGCCACGCAGCCGGACCTCGAGTTCCTCCCACGACGGCGGGGCGAGGAACACGGTCCTGCCCTCCGGGATCGACTCGCGGATCTGGCGCACCCCGGCGAGGTCCACCTCGATGAGGACCGGTCGTCCCGCCTCGAGCGCGCGGTGCACCGGATCGGCGGGGGTCCCGGAGAGCTGCAGTCCGCGGTGGATCTCCGCCCACTCCAACATCCGACCCTCGGATACCGCTTTCCGGAAGTCCTCGGTGGACACGAAGTAGTAGTCGCGGCCGTCGACCTCCCCGGGCCGCGGGTCCCGTGTGGTCATCGACACGCTGAAGTAGAGGTCGGGGACGCACTCGCGGAGACGGGCGACGACGGTTGATTTCCCGACGGCGGAGGGGCCGGCCAAGACGATCAGCCGGCCCCTCTTCGCCGTCGTCTCCGGGGTGGCCCCGGATGACGGTGTGTTCATGCGTCGATCAGTCGACCGTGAAGTCGAACCGCTCGAGCAGTGCGCGACGCTGGCGGTCACCGAGACCACGCAGACGACGCGTCGGCGCGATCTCGAGCTCGGTCATGATCTCCTGAGCCTTGACCTTGCCGACCTTGGGCAGGGCCTCGAGCAGCGCCGAGACCTTCATCTTGCCGAGGATCTCGTCGCTCTCGGCATCCTTGAGCACCTGCTTGAGGTCGGTGCCGCCACGCTTCAGGCGCTCCTTGAGCTCAGCCCGGGCGCGACGGGCGGCAGCCGCCTTCTCCAGAGCAGCAGCGCGCTGCTCATCGGTCAACTGGGGAAGGGCCACAATTCCTCCGTCTCGTTCGTGTGTGTCTCATGACTCACGCGGATGTCCACCGTAGGACACCCCCGCCTGGTGTGCGGTGACCGGCCCCGGCGCGTCCGCGGGCTGCGGAACACCTCCGGGAGCGGGCGCTCCCTCGTGCTCACCGTACCCGGGCGGTTCCGCCGCCCCCGAGGGGGACTTCCACGGCTCCGGGCCTGATGACCTCAGCAACAGTACGCGGCCGACCGGCCGGGTACCAGACGGGGTCCCGCTGTGGCACCCCGTCTGATCTGCGAATTGACGGTTCGAGGTTGTATCGCACCCTAGCGCCGCCCGTCCCGGGGCGCGACGTGAACCGCCCGATTCCCGCGAGTCCGGAGGTCGGTGGCCGTGTCCGGTGGGACGCCGGTACACCCGAGTGGGACCTGGCCACTCACGAGTCGTCGGCGAACCTGTACCGTGCGGCCAGTTCGACGACCGTCGCGCGCATCGCCCCCACGTCGGGGCCCGCCCGCAGCACGTGCCGGGAGACGTTCACGAGCGTGTCCGGAAGCGCGGGACCGGCGATGCGCACCACGTCGTCGAGGGTGCCCCCCTGCTCCCCCACCCCCGGCATCAGGACGGGCCCGCGGAGGCCGCCGAGGTCCGGCGGGTCGGCGACCGTGGCACCCACGACCACCCCGAAGGACCCGGGCGCGTCCGCTCCGGCGCCCGCGTTCCGGCGGGACACCTCGTCCACGACCGTCTGCGCGACGGTCCCGGAGCCGCCCACGGACGCCTGCAGCGCGGAGGCCTCCGGGTTGGAGGTCCGGGCGAGGACGAACAGGCCCCGGCCGGAGGAGGCCGCCGTCTCGAACGCCGCGTCCAGTGCGCCCACCCCGAGGTACGGGGACACCGTGAGCGCGTCGCAGGCCAGCGGGGACCCGTCCCGCAGCCACGCGCGGGCGTACCCGGCCATGGTGGAGCCGATGTCGCCGCGTTTGGCGTCGGCCACCGACAGCGCCCCGCGCTCGCCGATCGCGCCCAGCAGCTCCTCCAGGACCCGGAACCCGGCGGACCCGTACTCCTCGAAGAACGCCACCTGGGGTTTGACCGCGGGGACCAGGTCCCCGAATGCCTCGAGCGACCGCCGCGAGAACTCCGCCACACCGGCCGCGTCGACGCCCAGGCCCCACGCCTCCAGCAGCGCCGGGTGGGGGTCGATGCCCACGCAGAGGTTGCCCCGCTCGGCGACCGCCCTGCGCAGGCGGGCGCCGAACGGGGCCGCGGTAGTCGTCACCGCGCCGCGTACCCGGCGTGCAGCTCCTGCAGGGGGCTGACGCTGACGTCGCCGCGCAGCATGGCCTCGATCCCGTGGACCGCCGCGGTGGCGCCCTGGACGGTGGTCACGCAGGGCACGCGGCGGGAGATCGCCGCGGAGCGGATCTCGTGGCCGTCGGCACGGGTGCCCCCGGTCGACGAGGCGATGTTGAGGATGAGGTCCACCTCGTCGGCGTTGATTCGGTCGACGATCGTGCGGATCGGCCGGCCGTCCTCGTCGACCGGGCCGGTGCCGGACTCGGTCAGCTTGGCCACGGTCTCGCAGGCGATGCCGTACCGGCGGAGCATGAGCGCGGTGCCCTCGGTGGCCAGCACCGTGAACCCGAGCGCCGCCAGCCGCTGGGCCGGGAACACCATCGACCGCTTGTCCCGGTTGGCCACCGAGACGAACACCGTGCCCGACAGCGGTAGCACGCCGTCGGCGGACAGCTGGCCCTTGGCGAAGGCCACGGCGAAGTCCGGGCCGATGCCCATGACCTCACCCGTGGACTTCATCTCCGGGCTGAGCAGGGACTCCACGGTGTCGCCCTCCGGGGTGCGGAACCGGTTGAACGGCAGCACCGCCTCCTTGACGGCGACGGGGGCGTCCGCGGGCAGGGAGCCGCCGTCCCGGTCGGACGGGAGCAGCCCCTCCGCGCGCAGGTCGGCGATCGACTCGCCCAGCATGATGCGGGCACACGCCTTGGCAAGGTGCACACCGGTCGCCTTGGACACGAAGGGCACCGTCCGGCTGGCCCGGGGGTTGGCCTCGAGGACGTAGAGCACGTCGTCCTTGAGGGCGTACTGCACGTTCATCAGGCCCTTGACGCCGATGCCCATGGCCAGCGCCTCGCTGGAGCGGCGGACCCTGTCGATGTCGTCCTGCCCGAGGGTGATCGGCGGCAGCGTGCAGGCGGAGTCGCCGGAGTGGATGCCGGCCTCCTCGATGTGCTCCATGACGCCGCCCAGGTACACCTCGGTGCCGTCGCACAGGACGTCGACGTCGATCTCCACGGCGTCGTCGAGGAAGCGGTCCACCAGCACCGGTCGGTCCGGGCTGATCTCGGTGGCGCGGTCGATGTACGAGCGCAGGGAGCCCTCGTCGTAGACGATCTCCATGCCCCGGCCGCCCAGCACGTAGGACGGGCGCACCAGGACCGGGTACCCGATGTCGGCGGCGATGGCGGTGGCCTCGTCGGCGTTGATCGCGGTGCCGAACGCCGGGGCCGGCAGCCCCGCCCGGACCAGCACCTCACCGAACTCGCGGCGGTCCTCGGCCAGGTCGATCGCGGACGGGCTGGTGCCCACGATGGGCACGCCGGCGGCCTCGAGCTGCGCGGCCAGCCCCAGCGGGGTCTGGCCACCGAGCTGCACCAGCACACCGGCGACCGTGCCGGACTCGGACTCGGCGTGGAAGACCTCCATGACGTCCTCGAACGTCAGGGGCTCGAAGTACAGCCGGTCGGCCGTGTCGTAGTCGGTCGAGACCGTCTCCGGGTTGCAGTTGACCATGACCGTCTCGTACCCGGCCTCGGACAGCGTCAGGGCGGCGTGCACGCAGGAGTAGTCGAACTCGATGCCCTGGCCGATGCGGTTGGGCCCGGAACCGAGGATGATCACCTTCTCGCGCTCGGTCTGCGGGGCGACCTCGGACTCGGCGGCGGGGTCGAGCTCGTAGGTCGAGTAGTGGTACGGGGTCTTGGCCTCGAACTCCGCGGCGCACGTGTCGACCGTCTTGTAGACGGGCCGGATCCCCAGCCGGTGGCGCAGGCGCTGCACGCCCTCGGCACCGGCGAACTCGGGTCGGAGGGCGGCGATCTGCGCGTCCGACAGACCGTTGTGCTTGGCCCGACGCAGCAGGTCCGCGCCCAGCACGGCGGCGTCGACGATCTCGCGGCGCAGGTCCACGAGCTCGGCCACCTCCTCGAGGAACCACGGGTCGATGCCGGAGGCCTCGTGGACCTGCTGGACCGTCGCCCCCAGGCGCAGCGCCAGCTCGACGTCGTACATCCGGCCCTCGGTCGGACGGACCAGGTCGGCGAGCACCGCGTCGACGTCCGTGGAGCGCCCGGGTGCGATGGTCTCGTCGGGCAGGGTCCAGAACCCCGAGGCCTTGGTCTCCAGCGACCGCATGACCTTACCGAGGGCCTCCCGGTAGTTGCGCCCCAGGCTCATGGCCTCACCCACCGACTTCATGGTGGTGGTGAGGGTGTCGTCGGCACCCGGGAACTTCTCGAAGGCGAACCGGGGCGCCTTGACCACCACGTAGTCGAGGGTCGGCTCGAAGCACGCGGGGGTCTCGCCGGTGATGTCGTTGGTGATCTCGTCGAGCGAGTACCCGATGGCCAGCCGTGCTGCGATCTTGGCGATCGGGAAGCCGGTGGCCTTGGAGGCCAGCGCGGAGGACCGCGAGACCCGGGGGTTCATCTCGATCACGACCAGGCGGCCGTCGACGGGGTTGATGGCGAACTGGATGTTGCAGCCGCCGGTGTCCACGCCCACGGCGCGGATGATCGCGATGCCCAGGTCGCGCATGTTCTGGAACTCGCGGTCGGTCAGCGTCATGGACGGCGCGACGGTGACGGAGTCGCCGGTGTGCACGCCCAGGGCGTCCACGTTCTCGATCGAGCAGATCACCACGACGTTGTCCTTGTTGTCGCGCATCAGCTCGAGTTCGTACTCCTTCCACCCGAGGATGGACTCCTCGATGAGGACGTTCGCGGTCGGCGAGGCGGAAAGCCCGCCGCCGGCGATGCGCTCGAGGTCCTCGGTGGTGTAGGCCAGACCCGAGCCCAGGCCGCCCATGGTGAAGGAGGGCCGGACCACGACCGGCAGCCCCAGCTCGGCGACGGTGGCGTGGACCTCCTCCATGGTGTGGCAGACGGCGCTGCGGGCCGACTCGCCGCCCACGCTGGCGACGATGTCCTTGAAGGTCTGCCGGTCCTCGCCGCGGTTGATGGCGGGGATGTCCGCGCCGATGAGCTCGACCCCGTGCTTGTCGAGGAGCCCCTGGGCGTCCAGCTGCATGGCGGCGTTCAGCGCGGTCTGCCCACCGAGGGTCGCGAGGACCGCGTCCACGGGGTGGCCGTCGGCGGCCTCCTTGGTCAGGATCTTGTCGATGAACTCGGGCGTGATGGGCTCGACGTAGGTGGCGTCGGCGAACTCCGGGTCGGTCATGATCGTGGCCGGGTTGGAGTTGACGAGGGTGACGCGCAGTCCTTCGGACTTGAGCACGCGGCAGGCCTGGGTGCCCGAGTAGTCGAACTCGCAGGCCTGTCCGATGACGATCGGACCGGAGCCGATCACGAGGACGTGGTCGATATCTGTGCGGCGGGGCATCAGTTCGAGCCCTTTCCCGAGTCGGCGGACCCGTTGGCGGCGAGCATGGAGACGAAGCGGTCGAAGAGGTCGGCGGCGTCCCGGGGACCTGCCGCGGATTCGGGGTGGTACTGGACGGAGAAGGCGCTGCCGTCGACCAGGGCGACGCCCTCGACGGTGCCGTCGTTGGCGCACACGTGGGTCACGGCGGCCGTGCCCCACGGGGTCTGCCAGGTGTCACCCTCCGGGGCGCGCAGCGCGAACCCGTGGTTCTGGGAGGTGATGGACACGGCGCCGGTGGCCTTCTCGATCACCGGGATGTTGATGCCGCGGTGCCCGAACTGCATCTTGTAGGTCTCCAGCCCCAGAGCCCGGCCGAGGATCTGGTTCCCGAAGCAGATGCCGAAGAAGGGGATCCCCTGGCCCAGCACCTCCTTGGTGAGGTGCACCGCGTGATCGGCCGTCGCCGGGTCGCCGGGACCGTTGGACAGGAACACCCCGTCGACGTCGAGGTCGAGGATGTCCTGCAGCGTCGATCCCGCCGGGATGACGTGGACCCGGATGCCGCGCGCGGCGAGCATCCGGGGGGTGTTGGACTTGATACCCAGGTCCAGCGCGGCGATCGTGTGGGACGCCTCGCCCTCCGGCTCCACCACGTACGCCTCGCGCGTGGAGACCTCGTCGGACAGCGACGCACCGGCCATGGACTCCTGGGCCCGGACCGCGGCGAGCATGGTCTCGTCGTCGGTCAGGTCGTCGCCCGAGAAGATCCCGGCCTTCATGGCCCCGAGCTCCCGGATGTGGCGGACCACGGCGCGCGTGTCGATACCGGCGATGCCGACCACGCCCTGGGCGACCATCTCGTCTTCGAGGCTGCGGGTGGACCGGTAGTTGGAGGGCTGTCGCGACAGGTCGCGGATCACGAACCCGGAGACCCAGATCCGCCCCCCGCGGGATTCGCCGTCGAGGCGGGACTCACCGTCCTCGTCGTTCCAGCCGGTGTTGCCGATCTGGGGGGCGGTGGCCACGACGATCTGCCGGCAGTAGGAGGGGTCGGTGAGGGTCTCCTGGTAGCCGGACATGCCGGTGGTGAACACGGCCTCCCCGAGGGTGGTACCGGTCGCGCCGAAGGAGGTGCCGCGGTGGATCCGACCGTCCTCGAGGACGAGCGCGGCGGGTTGCGGGCCCGCCTGCGGCGCGGGCGTGTGGCTGTGCGGTGTCACTGGTTCTCCTCGGTGGTGGAGCTGGAGTCGGTGGGCGTGTCGGAGGGGTCGGCGTCTCCGCGCAGCGCCTCCCAGCGGGGGTAGGTGTCCTTGTCGTCGGCCCGGAAACCGGAGTCGACGAGCGTTCGGCCGTCGGTGCCCGTCACCTGCCATCGCGCGACGAGGATGCCGCCGCCGGGCACGGTCTTGTTGGCCAGCGCCGAGGCGCGGCGCACGTCGAGGAGGTCGGTGCGGGGGATCCACACGACGGCGTCGGCCAACTCGAGGCGTATGCCGCCGGTGTGGGCGGTCAGGGTGCCGGCCGAGCGGTGGCCGAGGGGCGGCCGGGCGATCCGGGCCTGCCAGTCCCCCGCGATGGTGCTGCCGATGTAGACACCGGTCAGCGGTCCCAGGACGATCTCGCCCGGGTCGGCGGGCGGGGTGGGGAGCTCGTCGAAGAGCCCGGCCTGGGACCGGCTACGGTTCCGCCATCCCAGCGTCATCAGGCCGATGAGCGTGAGCAGCACGGCGATGACGATGATGACGGTCCAGTAGTCCTGGGTCATGCGAGTACCTCTCCGTCGCGGGTGGTCAGGCGGCCCCGGTACACGGTGCCGACGACCCTGGCCGCGAATGTCATTCCCTCGTAGGGGGTGTTGGCGGACAGACTTGCGAGCGCGTCGCCGACGACGGTCCACGGGGAGTCGGGGTCGACGACGACGAGGTTCGCGGGCTCCCCTACGGCGATCGGTCGCCCCTGGTCCGACAGGCCGGCGATCTCGGCGGGCCGGGTGCTCATGACACGGGCGAGGTCCCGCCAGGTCATGTCCCCGGTCTCGACCAGCAGGGCGGCGACGATCGGCAGGGCGGTCTCGAGTCCGAGCATGCCCGGCCGGGCGGCGGCGAACTCGCAGCACTTCTCCTGCGCGGCGTGTGGGGCGTGGTCGGTGGCGACGCAGTCGATCACGCCGGACCTCAGCGCCTCGCGCAGCGCGAGGGTGTCGTGTGCCTCGCGCAGGGGCGGGTTGACCCGGTAGACGCCGTCGTAGGTCTCGAGACGGGAGTCGTCGAGGAGCAGGTGGTGCGGGGTGACCTCGGCGGTGATCGAGATCCCCTGGTCCTTGGCCCACCGCAGCAGTTCGACGGTGCCGGTCGTGGAGGCGTGGCAGATGTGCACGCGGGCGCCGGCGTCGCGGGCCAGGATCGCGTCCCGGGCGACGATCGACTCCTCCGCCGACCGCGGCCACCCGGTCAGTCCCAGGCGTGCGGCGTGGGGCCCCTCGTGGGCCACGGCGCCGCCGGTGAGCCGGGGTTCCTCGGCGTGCTGGGCGACGAGGACGCCCAATCCGGCCGAGTACTCCAGGGCTCGACGCATCACCAGTGGGTCGTGGACGCACATCCCGTCGTCGGAGAACACCCTGACGCGGGCCTCCCCCGCGGCCATCTGCCCCATCTCGGTGAGCTGCTCACCCTTGAGACCCACGGTGACGGCGCCGACGGGGTGCACGTCGCACAGTCCGACCTCGAGGCCGATCCGCCAGACCGAGTCGGTCACCGTCTGGTTGTCCTGCGGGGGTTGGGTGTTGGCCATGGCGAACACCGCCGTGTACCCCCCGCGGGCCGCGGCGGCCGAACCCGAGGCGATGGTCTCGGTGTCCTCGCGACCGGGTTCGCGGAGGTGGGTGTGCAGGTCGACGAACCCCGGCAGCAGCACGGCGCCGTCCGGATCGAGGACCTCGATGTCCGTCGCGGACAGGTCCACGGACTCGCCCGCGTCCGGACCGATCGCGGCGATGACGCCGTCGCGGACGAGGACGTCGACCGGGTCGCCTTCGCCGTAGGGACGCACCCGCCGTAGCAACAGGGTCGGTGTGTGGGGGGCGCTCACTCAGGGGTTCCTTCCGCCGTGACGAGAGTGTGGAGCAGTACCGACATGCGCACGTGCACGCCGTTGGTGACCTGCTGGAGGATCGCGGAGGACGGCGCGTCGGCGGTGTCGAAGCCGATCTCCATCCCACGGACCATCGGACCCGGGTGCAGGACCACGACGTCGTCGCGGAGCCGGGCGGCGCGCGTCGGCCCGAGCCCGTAGCGCACCGCGTATTCGCGGGCGGACGGGAAGAACCCACCGTTCATCCGCTCGGCCTGGACGCGCAGCATCATGACGGCGTCCGCACCGTCCAACACCGCGTCGAGGTCGGTCGACGCGCGGACCGGCCAGCCGTCGACGCCCACCGGGAGCAGGGTCGGCGGGGCGACGAGGACCACCTCCGCGCCCAACGTGGACAGCAACAGGGCGTTGGACCGGGCGACGCGCGAGTGCAGGATGTCCCCGACGATCACCACCCGGCGCCCGTCTATCCCGCCGAGGCGTTCACGCAGGGTCATGGCGTCGAGCAGTGCCTGGGTGGGGTGCTCGTGCATCCCGTCACCGGCGTTGATGACCGACGGGCCGACGCCGCCCGGCGTGACCCACCCGGCGATCTGCTGAGCCGACCCCGAGGCCGGGTGGCGCACGATGAGGGCGTCCGCGCCGATGGCGGTCAGGGTGAGCGCCGTGTCGCGCAACGACTCGCCCTTCTGGACCGAGGAGGCGCTGGCGGAGACGTTGATGACGTCCGCGCTCATCCACTTACCGGCCGTCTCGAACGACACCCGCGTGCGGGTGGAGTTCTCGTAGAACACGGTGAGGACGGTCTTGCCCCGCAGCGTCGGCAACTTGCGGACCTCGCGACCGAGGAGCGTCTCCTTGAGTCGCTCCGCCTCGTCGAGGATGGACAGGGCCGAGTCGCGGTCGAGGTCGGCGGCCGAGAGCAGGTGCTTCATCTCGTCCTCTCCGCGTCCGGACGCCGCAGGACCACGGCGTCGACCCCGTCGACCTCGGTGAGCCGGACGGACACTCCCTCGTCGCGGGAGGTGGGGACGTTCTTGCCCACGTAGTCGGCCCGGATCGGCAGTTCACGATGCCCGCGGTCGACCAGCACGGCGAGCTGGACCCGCGCCGGTCGCCCGAGGTCGCGCAGGGCATCGAACGCCGCGCGGATGGTCCGGCCCGAGAACAGGACGTCATCCACGAGGATCACCGTCGCGCCGTCGATCCCGGCCGACGGGACCCGCGTGGGGTTCATCGGCCGGTGCGGGCCTCCGGCGAGGTCGTCGCGGTAGAGCGTGACGTCGAGGGCCCCGGCGTGGACGTCCGCGCCGCTGAACTCACGGATCCTCTCGGCGAGTCGGGCCGCGAGCGGCACCCCGCGGGTGGGGATTCCCAGCAGCACCACGGGGCCCGAGTCGGGCGCGTCCGCAGCAGTGCGTTCGATGATCTGATGTGCCAGGCGGGACACCGTCCTGGCGACGTCGTCGGACGTGAAGAGTGACACCGAGTTCTCTTGCGAACCGTCAGCGCTCACCGATCACCACCTCCTTGTCCGCCTCGCTGGACGGCTCGTTAAAGGGATAGCTTTCGGTCCTGAACTCTATCAGTCCCCGGTGTCCGTTCCGGGATCGGCGGACGTGGCCTCCGACACGTCTCCGGGCGCGTCGCCGGCGGCCTCGGAGGCAGCGTCGGCGGGCGGGGTGTCCAGGCCCGCCACGGCCCGCTCGGCGGCCCTGATGTGCTGGGCCAGGCCGGCCACGCGGTCGAGGACCGCGTTGACGTACGGAACCGATTTCTCCGCGGACAGGTCGGACACCAGAAGGACCGCCTGGTCGATCACGACGGCGGCGTCCACCTCGTCCGAGCTGAAGAGCAGTTCCCACGCACCGGCGCGCAGGACCGCGCGGTCGACGGCGGGCAGCCGCTCCAGCGTCCACTCCCTCAGGTGCTCGGTGATGGTGGAGTCGAGGCGGTCGAGCCGCTCGGCGACGCCGGTGACGATCTCCATCGTGTAGGGCGCGACGTCGTGGAACTCCTGGGAGTCCTCGCCCATCTGCCGACGCTCCTCGGCGAGCGCCACCACGTCCGCGTCACGTAGCTCCGCCTCGAACAGCAGCGAGACCGCGCGCCTGCGCGCCCGGTAGCGTGATCCGCGACGGCGGTGGTCGACGTCTTCCGACATGATCAGTCGTTCACCCGGCTGAGGTAGCGGCCGTCACGGGTGTCGATGCGCAGCTTGTCGCCGGTGTTGATGAACAGCGGCACCTGGACCTCGGCACCCGTCTCGAGGGTCGCCGGCTTGGTGCCACCGGTCGAACGGTCGCCCTGCAGGCCCGGGTCGGTGTGCTGGACCAGCAGGTCGACGGCGACCGGCATCTCGGCGAACAGCGGGACACCCTCGTGGATGGAGACCTGGACCGAGGTGTTCTCGAGCAGGAAGCGGGCACCGTCACCCATCACGGTCGGCGTGACGTTGATCTGCTCGAAGTCCTTCTCGTCCATGAGGACGTAGTCCTCGCCGTCGCGGTAGAGGAAGGTCATGTCGCGCCGGTCGACGGTCGCGGTCTCCACCTTCACGCCGGCACTGAACGTCTTGTCGATGGTCTTGCCGCTGACCACGTTCTTCATCTTGGTCCGCACGAACGCGGGGCCCTTGCCGGGCTTGACGTGCTGGAACTCGGTGATCTGCCAGAGTTGGCCCTCCTCCTTGAGGACGAGGCCGTTCTTGAAATCGGCGGTGGACGCCATAGTCGGTACTCCTTCGGGAAGTCGTCCGCGCCGCAGCCGGGGGCGGCGTCGCGCGCATGATCGTGGGTCGGATCCTCAGAGCACCCTGAGGTCCTTCGACGTGGTGGTCAGGGACCGTCCGCCACCGCCGGTGACGGCCACGGTGTCCTCGATTCGGATCCCGCCGAGGCCCGGGAGGTAGATCCCCGGCTCGATGGTGATCACATCGCCGTCGGACAGTGTACTCGTGGACCGGGTCGACACCGCGGGCGCTTCGTGCACGTCCAACCCCACCCCGTGCCCCAGCGAGTGGCCGAAGTGGTCGCCGAACCCGGCGTCGGTGATGATGTCGCGGCTGACGGCGTCGAGCTCGGCGCACGGGACGCCGGCGCGGACGGCCTCGCCCCCCGCGATCTGAGCTCGGCGGACGACGTCGTAGGCCTCCACCAGACGGTCCGGGGCGGTCCCCAACGCGACCGTGCGGGTGCAGTCGGACGCGTACCCCGAGACCGTGGCTCCGAAGTCCACCACCACCAGGTCGCCCTCCGCCAGGACCCGGTCCCCGGGAACGTGGTGCGGGTGCGCTCCGTTGGGTCCGGAGGCCACGATCGTCTCGAACGCCACGCCGTCCGAACCGGCCCGCCGCATCGCGTGCTCCAGGTCCGCCGCGACCTCTCGTTCGGTCCGACCGGCCGCCACCAGGTCGCTGCCCAGCACGTGGGTCCACGCCTCGTCGACCACCGTGCACGCCCTGGCGATGAGGGCGAGCTCGTCGGGATCCTTGGCGCGGCGCACCGTCTCCACCAGCCCGCTGGTCTCCACTATCCGGGCGTCCGCTCCCCCGGTCGCCGCGAGCGCACGGCGCAGGCCGGCGGCCGCGGACAGGGTCAGCTGATCGGCCTCGACGGCGAGCGGGGCGTCGGCGGGTCCGCGACGACGACCGAGGACGCCGGCGACATACTCGCGCGAGATCACGTGGCCCACGTCCGGGGCCTGCTCGACGACCTGGAGTTCGTAGCGGGAATCCGTGCAGAGGACCGCCTCGCCGTCGTCCTCCACCAGGACGGCCCCACCCGACCCGGAGAACCCGGTCAGGTAGGCGATGTTCCGTGGATCGGTCACCAACAGGGCGTCGGCACCGACGTCGGCGAGGGCGGCGGCGACGGCGCGGCGACGTGGGGCGAGACGCTCGATCACAGCAGGATCCCTCCACCGCTGGGCTTGCGGCCCTCCGAGATGGTGGCGTACGCCGCCGTCATGAGCGACGGGTCCGGGGCCTCCATGCGCGACGGGCGGGCCAGTCCGTCCAGCACGACCAGCCGCAGGAAGCCCGAGTGGTTCTTCTTGTCGCCGGCCATCAGCTCGAGCAACCGCGGGAAGGCGTCCTCGTCGTACCCGGTGGGAAGTCCGAGGGACGCGAGGACGGAGGCGTGACGGTCCGCCGTCGCGTCGTCCAGTCGGCCCGCCAGCCTGGCGAGCTCGGCGGCGAAGCACATCCCGACGCTGATCGCCGCGCCGTGACGCCACCGGTACTGCTCGCGACGCTCCACGGCGTGGCCGAGGGTGTGGCCGTAGTTGAGGATCTCCCGCAGGCCGGACTCCTTGAGGTCCTGGCCGACCACGTCGGCCTTGACCTGCACGCTGCGGCGGATGAGCTCGACGATCGTCTCGCCGCCCGGATCGAGCGCCGCAGCGGGATCCGCCTCGATGAGGTCGAGGATCTCCGGGTCGGCGATGAAGCCGCACTTGACCACCTCGGCCATTCCGGAGACCAACTCGTTGTGCGGGACGGTCTCGAGCGTCGCGGTGTCGATGAACACGGCGGCGGGCTCGTGGAAGCAGCCCACCAGGTTCTTCCCGGCATCGGTGTTGATTCCGGTCTTGCCACCGACCGCGGCGTCGACCATCGCCAGCAGGGTGGTGGGGATGTGTACGACCCGGACGCCACGCATCCAGGTGGCGGCGACGAAGCCCGCGAGGTCGGTGGCCGCGCCCCCGCCGAGGCTCACGACGGTGTCCTTGCGGTTCAACCCGATCTGGCCCAGGACGTCCCAGCAGTACCCGGCGACGGCGAGGTCCTTGCCGGCCTCCGCGTCCGGGATCTCGATCCGGTGGGCGTCGATGCCGGCGTCGGCGAGCTTCTCGCGGAGCGCCTCGGCGGTCTGGGCCAGCGGCGGTTGGTAGAAGATCGCCACGGTTCGCGAGGACGAACACGCCTCGAGGATCTCCGGGAGCAGGCCCCGGCCGATGACCACGGGGTACGGGTCCGCGGCGCGCACCTCCACGACGACGGGCTCGGTGGTGTTCTCGTCCTGGTTCATCTGCTGCTCCCGCTCATCGCTCGTGTCGCACTCGTGTCGCTACGCGTCTGGTCGTCACTCATCTCCGAACGCCGCCCCGCAGGTGCGGGTCGCCGGAGTCGAGCCTGTCGACGATGTCCGTCACCACCTTGCCCGAACTGCGCCGCTCGGTGCTCACGGTGGTCCAGGCGACCTCCCGGTACAGCGGCGAGCGTTCGGTCAGCAGTGCCTGGTACCGGGCTGTGACGTCGCCCCCGGCCAGGAGCGGGCGACCCGGACCCTGGGACCGGCGCACCCCCTCGGCCACCCCGATCGTGAGGTGGACGACCCGGTGGCCTCGCAGGCGTCGCCGGGTCACCGCCGACAGGACCGCCCCGCCCCCCAGGGACAGGACCCCGTCGAACGATGTGAGCGCGTCACCGATGATCCGCTCCTCGATCTCGCGGAAGTGCGGCTCGCCGTCGGAGGCGAAGATCTCGGGGATGGACCGGCCCTCGGCCTCTTCGATGAGGTGGTCGGCGTCGCGGAACGGCACGTCGAGCCGCCGGGCGAGCTTGCGGCCGATGGTCGTCTTGCCGGCACCGGGTGGTCCCACGAGCACGGCGACCGGCCGTGCCGGCTCGCTCATGCCTCGTCCGTCGCCCAGTCCAGCCGCTCGGCGACCGCGTCGAGGTATCCCCCGACGTTCCGGCGGGTCTCCGCCAGCGAGTCGCCACCGAATTTCTGCAGGACCGCGCGGGCCAGGACGAGGGCGACCATCGACTCCGCGACGACGCCCGCCGCCGGAACCGCACACACGTCCGAGCGCTGGTGGATGGCGGTGGCCGCGGATCCGTCCTCCATGTCCACCGTGCTCAGCGCACGGGGCACCGTGGAGATGGGCTTCATCGCGGCCCGGACCCGGAGGGGCTGACCGTTGGTCATGCCGCCCTCGAGGCCCCCGGCGCGGTTGCTGCGGCGCTCGACGCCGTCGTCCCCGCGGACCATCTCGTCGTGGGCGACGCTGCCACGGCGGCGCGCGGTCTCGAAGCCGTCCCCGACCTCGACGCCCTTGATGGCCTGGATGCCCATGAGGGCGCCGGCGAGCTGTGCGTCGAGACGATCGTCGCCGGACACGTGGGAGCCGAGACCGATCGGGAGGCCGTGGACGACCACCTCGACCACGCCACCGAGGGTGTCCCCGGCCTTCTTCGCGGCCTCGATCTCGGCGATCATCGACTCCGCGGCGGCGGCATCGAAGGCCCGCACAGGGCTGGCGTCGATGTCCTCGAGGTCCGCGAACCCGGGCTCGGGTCCGACGTACGGCTCGGACGCGCCGATGGAGATGACGTGCGAGAGGACCTCGACGCCGAGGACGTCCCGCAGCACCGCACGGGCGACAGTCCCGGCCGCGACCCGTGCGGCGGTCTCACGGGCGCTCGCGCGCTCGAGGACCATCCGGGCGTCGTCGAAGTCGTACTTGAGCATCCCGGAGAAGTCGGCGTGACCGGGCCGCGGGCGGGTCAGGCGGGCGGCGCGGGCCTTGTCGTCGATCGCCTCCGGGTCGACGGGATCCGCCGACATGATCTGTTCCCACTTGGGCCACTCGGTGTTGCCGACCTCGATCGCCACCGGCGATCCCATGGTCCGGCCGTGGCGGACGCCGCCGAGGACCCGGACGGCGTCCGCCTCGAACTTCATCCGCGCCCCGCGCCCGTAGCCCAGGCGACGGCGGGCGAGTTGCGAGGCGATCTCGTCGCTCGTCACTTCGACCCCGGCGATCACGCCCTCGACGATCGTCACCAGGGCCTGGCCGTGCGATTCTCCGGCAGTGGTCCACTTCAGCACGTCGCCGATCATCCCACGTCGGGGTACGGCCCGGCACATCAGGCCCGGGTCGTCGCGGACCGCCGTGCCCGCGAGGCGACGACGGCCCGGTGCGGGGTGTCACCGGTGAGACGCCGGAACGCGTGAATGAAGCTCGAGGCCTCGGCATACCCCAGACGCAACGCGACGTCCTCCACCGACAGCAGACCGGTCGCCAGCATCCGCCTGGCCAGTTCCAGCCGGACATCGTCGAGAAGGCGCTGGAACGATGTGCCCTCGTCCGACAGATGCCTGCGCAGGGTCCGGGGACTGACCCCCAGGCCGGCGGCCACCGAGGACATGGAGGCCCCCTGCGTGAGACGACCGGTGATCTCGACGCGGACCCGGCTGCTCACCGGCCCCCGGGTCCGACGGGTGGCGGCCAGGTCGCGGCACATGGCCTCGGCCACCGTCACCGCCGCGGGGCTCCCCTGCGGGAGCGGTTCGTCGAGGCGGGCAGCGTCGAAGACCATCGTGACGCCGGTGCCGTCGTCGGACTCCGACGGCGCCAGGCCGAGCCGTGCCCCGTATGCGGTCAGGGTGCCGGATGACCGCCCCCCACCGAAGGTGATCCCGGTGAACGGGACACCTCCGGGGACGAGCTCGCCGAGGACGGAGTGGATCGCGAACAGGTCGCGGTCCACGAGGAACTCGCGGACGTCGTCCGGCAGCGCGGTGTCCTCCAGACGCACGACGATCCTGTCCCCCGTCGACTCCACACCGATCGTGCTGAAGATGTAACTCAAGTCGATGAAGCGGAGCGTCACGGCGATCACGTCGCGGAGCGTCGGGCTCGACAGCAGGGCGTATCCGAAGATCCCGAAGGTGGTCAACCGGTAGGTGGCGCCCACCTCGGCGGCGAGGGCGGGCCGGGCGCCCGCGGCGGAGCGGAGGTTGCGGATCGCGGTCAGTTCCTGGCCCGGCGTCACGAGTAGATCGGGGGTGGCGAGGTCGGCCGGGGAGAGCGCGATCCCCTGCAGGACCCGGCCGGCTTCCACGCCGAGCCGTTCCCCGGCCTCGACGAGCACGCCGATCCCGATGGCCGAGCGGGGGAAGTCCCAGTGTGGGACCGCGGGGTCGTCCCAGGTGGTCATGTCCGGAATTATGGATTATTCGTCCGTGAATGTCTGCGGCCACGCGGGGCCGGGGCACTACCGTCACGACATGACCTCCTCCTCCCCCGGGACCCGGCGTCGACGACCGCGCGTGATCATCATCGGAGCCGGATTCGGTGGCCTCGGCGCCGCCTACGAGCTCACCCGTGACGGCCTGGCCGAGGTGACGATCCTGGAGAAGGCCGACGACGTCGGAGGGGTGTGGCGGGACAACACCTACCCCGGAGCGGCCTGCGACGTCCCGTCGAACCTCTACTCGTACTCCTTCCACCGCAGGACGGACTGGGGCCGTCGCTACGCCGAGCAACCCGACATCCTGTCCTACATCCGGGAGACCGCCGACAGGTACGGCCTGCGCGAACTCGTGCGCACCGGCATCGAGGTGACCTCCGCGGAGTTCGACGACGACAGCGCCACGTGGACGGTACACACCGCCTCCGGCGAGTCGTTCGAGGCCGAGGTGCTCGTGCCCGCGGTGGGTCAGCTGTCCCGTCCGGCCTATCCGGACATCCCCGGGTCGGAGACGTTCGCCGGCCCGTCGTTCCACTCGGCCGAGTGGCGGCACGACGTCGATCTGACCGGTAAGCGGGTCGCGGTCCTCGGCACCGGGGCCTCGGCCATCCAGTTCGTCCCCCGCATCCGCGAGGTGGCCGCGCACGTGACCGTCTACCAACGCTCCGCGCCGTGGGTGGTGCCCAAACCGGACCGCGCCTACACGGACGCCCACCGGGCGGCGTTCGCCCGTGTCCCCGGCCTCATGACCGCGATGCGCGGCACGATCTGGGAGACGACGGAGCTCATCGGCCTGGCACTGACCTCCGCGCGGCCGCTCGCCAGGATCCTCAGCGGGCTCGCCCGCGCCAACCTGCGGCTCACCGTCCGCGACCCCCGGCTGCGCGAGGCCCTCACCCCGACGGAACCGATCGGGTGCAAGCGGATGCTGTTCAGCAACCAGTGGTACCCCGCACTCGCGCAGCCGAACGTCGACGTGGTGACCGACTCCGTCTCCGAGGTCGTCCCCGAGGGGATCGTCACCGCGGACGGACGGGTGCGCCCCGTCGATGTCGTGGTGTACGGCACGGGTTTCCAGGCCACCGACTTCCTGGCGCCGATGACCGTGCGTGGCCGCAGCGGTCGGGACCTGCACGAGCAGTGGCGAGAGGGTGCGCGCGCGTATCTCGGGATGGCAGTGCCGGGCTTCCCCAACATGTTCGTGATCTACGGACCCAACACCAATCTCGGGAGCAGCTCGATCATCCTCATGATCGAACAGCAGGCCAGGTACATCCGCCAGGTGGTCGAGGAACTGGCTCGGGCGGATCGGACGGTGGCCGTGGACGTCCGTCACGAGGTGCACGAGTCCTACGACGACGAGATCATGCGCCGTCTCGGTGCGTCGGTATGGAGCGGCTGCGACTCCTGGTACAAGGCGGACTCAGGCCGGATCACGACGAACTGGCCGGGACTGGTGCACGAGTACCAGCGCCGCACCCGGACCGCGGACCCTGCCGACTTCGAGACGATCGCCCCCCGTCGCGCAACGGAGCCGTCGAGCATCTGACCGATCATCCGGCCGTGCGGCTCCGGCACGGTGGCCGTCCCCGTGTCCCCGCGTCTCCGTGTCCGCGCGGTCAGCGACCTAGTGCCTGCGACAGCGCGGCGGCCATCTCCGCGCGCGGCGCCGGGTGCCCGGTGAACAGCTCCACCTGACCGAAGGCCTGGTGGAGCAACATCACGTCGCCACCGACCACGGGGATGCCCGCGGCCAGGGCTGCTGCCCCGGCCGCGGTGGGCCAGGGGTCGTAGAGGACGTCGAACACCCGTCGGGCGCCGGCGACCAGGTCCGTGAGCTCCCGCACGCCGGGTTCGGGAACGGTGTTGACCAGAACATCGGCCCGCGTGATCTCCCCGATCAGTTCCGGGTCGGTGAGTCCCATGGTGCGGACCCCGAGCCCGAGGGCCCGTCCGCAGTCGGCCGCCGGCCCGGCGTTGTCGCGCCTCGAGGCCAGGACCACCTGCGTGGCGCCGGCCTCGGCGAGCCCGGCGAGAACCGGTCTGGCGGTTCCCCCCACGCCCAGGACGACTGCCGTCGGATGGTCCGGGAGGTCTCCGAAGGCGGCGAGCGCCCCGGCCACCCCGTCCACATCGGTGCAGTCGGCGAACCAGCCGCCCGCCCGCCGGACGAGGGTGTTGGCGCTGCCGACGATGCGGGCGCGGTCACTCACCTCGTCGGCGTAGGCGAGGGCGGCGAACTTGCCGGGCATCGTGACCGAGTAACCGATGCGGTCGGCGGGCGACGAGTCGACCACCGACGCCAGCCGATCGGCATCGCAGTCGATGCGTTCGTAGGTCCAGTCGTCGAGGCCGAGCGCCCGGTACGCGGCACCGTGCAGGACCGGGGACAGCGAGTGGTCCACCGGGTGCCCCAGGACGGCCGCCGAGCGCGGTGCGCCCGTGGGATCAGCGACCACTGGCGAGGACTCCGTTGGCGATGGCCTCGCTCTGATAGCGCTCGTGCTCCGGGTACTCGTCCGCGAATCTGGTGGTGCCCTCCATGTCGACCGTGACGAAGTACTTCCACTGCCCGTCGGCAGGGTTCTCCATCGCGCGCAGTGCGTCGAGACCCGGTGAACCGATCGGCCCGTAGGGCAGTCCGTCCATCGCGTAGGTGTTCCACGGGGTCACCTCGGCCCGGTCGGCGTCGGTGGTGGCGATCTCCTGGTCGGCGAGAGCGTAGTTGACCGTGGAGTCAAACTGGAGACGCATGGGCTCGGCGAGGCGGTTGAGGATGACCCGCGCGACCTTGTCGAAGTCCTGGAGCTTGCCCTCCTTCTCCACCAGCGACGCGGCGGTGACCACCTCGTAGGGGGTGAGACCGATACGGTCGGCGGCCGGGACGAGTCCGGTCTCGTCGTAGGAGGCGGTCGAGGCGTCGATGAGCTGACGCAGGATCTCGACGGGCTCGGACTGCGGGTTGATGTTGTGGACCCCCGGGGCGATCAACCCCTCGAGGCGACGGACCGGGTCCGGGGCGCCCCGGACCTCGTTGATGGCCCAGTCGGGGACCGCGAGCTCCGCCGGGTCGGCCTGCACGGCCGCGTCGACGATCTCCTGGGGCTGCCGGCACATCGGGGCGGCCTCGGGCTCGTCCAGATCGCGGAGGCACGTGGCGTCGGCGATCAGGGTGTAGATGCCCTTCTCCCTGCCACCGCCGACCACGACCGTGTCGAGCAGCCGGCCGCCCGGCTTGACCTCGACGAACCCGACGCGGTTCTGCGGGTCCGCCAGCGCGTCCACCGCGGCGGCGGCGCTCATCTCCTGCCGCACCTGGTAGTAGCCGGGCTGGATGCCCTCGACGGGCGTCCCCGCCGCCGCTCCGGTGAAGGCGCGGGTACTGGCCACGGTGCCGATGTCGTAGAGGCGGTCCCCGACGACCCCCAGGGTGTCCCCCGGCTCCACGTGCAGCAGCGCGTTCCCGTTGCCCTGCCCGTCGAAGTCCGGCGCCGCCGCGACCTCGGTGTTCTGGTTGCGGTAGACCATCACGCCGAAGGCGAGGACCACCCCGATCACGGCCGCCAGGAGGATGAACCTCGTGGTGGCTCCCGTACGTGAGCGTCCTCGTGCCGCAGACATCGTGCTCCTCGGTCATGGTGTCAGGGGAGCTGTCCCGCGGACAGCATCGTGCTCGTCGGCCAGTTTATCCAGGCGGGCAGGCCGAGGGGTCGCTCATCGGCGGGCGTGCCGCGAGTCGATCCAGGCCTGGAGCAGGACCACGGCGGCCGCCTGGTCGATCACGTCGCGCTGTTTCCGCGTGTTGCGGCCGGCGCCGTGCAGTGCCGAACTCGCGGTCACCGTCGTCAGCCTCTCGTCGACGAGGTCCACGGGCAGGTCCGGCGCCCCGGCCGTCAGGGCGGTGGCGAACGAGCGGGCCATCGCGGTGGACGCGGTCTCCCGGCCCTTGAGCGAGGTGGGCAGGCCGATCACCACCCCCACGGTGTCGTACTCCTCGACGAGCTCGGCGAGACGTCGGAGCTCGCTCGCCCACCCGGGGTCGCCGTCGGTGACCTTGATGGTCTCGACGGGGGTGGCGAGGATCCCGTCGGGGTCACAGGAGGCCACACCGATACGGGCGGTGCCCACGTCCAGTCCGAGTCGGCGACCGCGGGTCCATCCGCCGCCGGACGTGGCGGGCCCGGCTGGCCCGGCTGGCCCGGCTGGCCCGGCCGCGGCGCCCGGGGCGCCCGGGGCGTCGGTCATCCGGCGTCCCGGACGGCGTCGCGCAGCGCGGACACCGCGGTGTCGATCCCGGCCGGGTCGGACCCGGCACCCTGCGCCATGTCCGGCTTGCCGCCGCCGCGGGCACCGAGCGCGGGCGCGATGGCCTTGACGAGGTCGCCGGCCCTGAGTCCGCGATCCTGCGCGGCGGGGCTGACGGCGATGACGAACGGGACCTTGTCCTGCGCCGGGGCGGTGAGGAACACGACCCCGGCGTCCGAGCCGAGCCGTCCCTTGAGATCGGAGGCGAGGGTGCGCAGGTCTCCCGCGGCGCCGCCGGGGGTGCTGTGTGCGAGGAACCGGATGCCGCCGAGGTCCTCGGCCGAGTTCAGCAGGTCGCCGGCCTGGGCCGCGAGCTGGGAGGCCCGCAGGGATTCGAGCGCCTTCTCGGCCTCGCGCAGTTTCGCGGTGAGGGCGGCCACGCGGTCGGGCAGCTCGTCGGTGGGCGCCTTTAGCGAGGCGGCCAGCCCGGACACGAGCGCCCGCTCGCGGGCCTGGTGGCGGTAGGCGTCCATGCCCACATAGGCCTCGACACGCCGGATCCCGGAGCCGACGGACGCCTCCCCCAGCAGGCTGACGGGCCCGATCTGCGCGGAGCTGGACACGTGGGTCCCGCCGCACAGTTCCATGGAGAAGGGGCCACCGATCTCCACCACGCGGACCCGGGAGCCGTAGTTCTCGCCGAACAGGGCCATGGCGCCCATGCGCTTGGCCTCCTCGAGGGTGGTCTCCACGGTGTTGACCCCGTAGTCGGCGTCGACGGCGGTGTTGGTGACCTCCTCGACCTGCGCCAGGACGTCCGAGGGGATCGAGCCGGACCAGTTGAAGTCGAACCGCATGTAGCCGGGCTTGTTGAGCGAGCCGGCCTGGACGGCCTCCGGGCCGAGGATCTGCCGCAGTGCGGCGTGGACGAGGTGGGTGGCGGAGTGCCCCTGGGTGGCGCCCTTGCGCCACTCGGGGTCGACGGCGGAGGTGACGAGCTGACCGGCCTCGGCCTCGCCGCCGGTGAGGACGCCCTTGTGCACCCAGAGCTTCTTGCCGATCTTCTGGACGTCGTCGACCCGCATCTGGAAGCCGGCGGTGGAGATCATGCCGCGGTCGCCCAGCTGGCCGCCGGACTCGGCGTAGAACGGGGTGCGGTCGAGCAGGAACTCCACCGCGTCCCCCTCGCGGGCGACGTGGACGGCCTCGCCTCCGGAGACGATGCCCAGCAGCCGCGACTCGTCGGTCAGGTCGGTGAAGCCGGTGAAGACGGTCTCGCCGGCGTCGAGGAAGTCACGGTAGACGGACAGGTCGGCGTGGGCGTGCTTCTTGGCCCGGGAGTCGGCCTTGGCGCGGGCGCGCTGCTCGGACATGAGCGAGCGGAAGCCCTCCTCGTCCACCTGCAGCCCTGCCTCGGACGCCATCTCGAGGGTGAGGTCGATCGGGAAACCGTGCGTGTCGTGCAGGGCGAACGCCTGGCGGCCGGTGAGCACCGCGGCGCCCGACGACCGGGCGTCGGAGGCGGCGCGCTCGAACAGCTGCGTCCCGGACTCGAGGGTCTTGAGGAACGCGACCTCCTCGGCCACCGCGATCCGCTCGATCCGGTCGTACCCCGAGACGGTCTCGGGGAACGACGGACCGATCGCGTCGCGGACGGTGGCCATGAACTCGGCCATCGTCTCGCCGGTCGCCCCGAGCAGGCGCACGGAGCGGACGATGCGACGCAGTAGACGGCGCAGGATGTACCCGCGGCCCTCGTTGCCGGGGGTCACGCCGTCGGAGATGAGCATGTAGGCGGTGCGGGCATGGTCGGCGATCACGCGGAACCGCACGTCGGCGGCGCCGTCCGCACCGTACTTCGCGCCGGACAGTCGCTCGGCGGTCTCGATGACCGGGCGCAGCAGGTCCGTCTCGTACACGTTCTCCACGCCCTGGAGCAGGAACGCGACGCGCTCGACGCCCATGCCGGTGTCGATGTTCTGCTTGGGCAGCGGGCCGAGGATCTCGAAGGCGTCCTTGCCGGTGCCCTCCCCTCGCTCGTTCTGCATGAACACGAGGTTCCAGATCTCGATGTAGCGGTCCTCGTCGGCCTCGGGCCCGCCGTCGACGCCGTAGGCGGGCCCGCGGTCGTAGAAGATCTCCGAGCACGGTCCGCACGGGCCGGGCACGCCCATGGACCAGTAGTTGTCCGCCATACCGCGGCGTTGGATGCGCTCCTCGGGCACCCCGATCACGTCCCGCCAGATGCCGTAGGCCTCGTCGTCGTCGAGGTACACGGTGACCCACAGCAGCGCGGGGTCGATCCCGAACCCGTCGTCGTCGACCGACGTGGTCAGCAGGGACCACGCGTGCCGGATGGCGCCTTCCTTGAAGTAGTCGCCGAAGGAGAAGTTCCCGGCCATCTGGAAGAAGGTGTTGTGGCGGGTGGTGATGCCCACCTCCTCGATGTCGAGGGTGCGCACACACTTCTGGATGGAGGTCGCGGTGGCGTACGGCGGGGTCTCCTGGCCGAGGAAGTACGGCTTGAAGGGCACCATCCCGGCGTTGACGAACAGCAGGTTGGGATCGTCCAACACCAGAGACGCACTGGGGACCTCGGCGTGGCCGGCCCTGACGAAGTGCTCGAGGAAGCGGCGCCGGATCTCATGGGTCTGCACTGGGGGCCTCACTGGTCGTCTACTGGTGGTCTCGGGCGAGGTCTCAGCCTACCGTCGCGCCCGCGTGGGACCGGGAACGAGGTGGGCCGGGAGGACCTGACGACGACGACGAGGTGGGCGGCCGCGTGAACGCCTGCGGGCGCCCACCCGGCCGAACCGGCGGATGGGCGCCCGGTGCAGGGCGGGCCCTGCCTGATGGGAGGTCAGCGCGGCATCGGGGGCAGGACGATGCCGAAGTTGGCGGCGGTGATGAACGCCTCCCGGGGCAGGAGCCCCATGCTGTGTGCCCCCGTGCCCCAGACCCCGATCGAGGTCGCGACACTGACGAGCGTGGACAGGAGATAGGCCATGGTTTCCTCCAGGGTGAGCGGCGTGATTAGAGTGCCTGGTCGAGCACTTATTAACGATACTCACATATTTCTCAAGAACTGGCTACGTCTCTGTTCGTATGATCTTCCGGAGCTTGTCCACCCGCGCACCCAGGTCCCGCTCGTGCCCGTGGGGGCTCGGCTCGTAGTAGTCACGCCCCACCAGTTCGTCGGGCGGGTACTGCTGCGCCACGACCCCGGCGGGCGCGTTGTGGGCGTAGCGGTAGCCCACCCCGTTGCCGAGGCCCTTCGCCCCGGCGTAGTGGCCGTCCCGCAGATGCTTGGGTACCTCGCCCACCCCGCCCGCGCGGACATCGGCCATCGCGGCGTCGATCGCGGCGATGACCGCCTTGGACTTGGGGGCCGTGGCGAGGTGGATGGTGGCCTGCGCCAGCGCCAACCTGCACTCCGGCAGTCCGACCTTCTGCACGATCTCGGCGGCGGCGCCGGCGGCCAACAGCGCGGTGGGGTCGGCCATCCCGATGTCCTCACTGGCGTGGACCATGAGGCGCCGGGCGATGAACCGCGGGTCCTCCCCCGCGACCAGCATCCGGGCGAGGTAGTGCAGCGCGGCGTCCACGTCGGACCCACGGATGGACTTGATGAACGCGCTCGTGACGTCGTAGTGCTGGTCCCCGTCGCGGTCATAGCGCACCGGCGCGGCGTCCAGGCTCAGCTCCACGATCTCCGGGGTCACCACCCCGTCCTCCGCTGCCCCCGCCGCCGCCTCGAGGATAGTGAGGCTGCGCCTCGCGTCGCCCCCCGACAGTCTGACGATGTCCTCGACCGCCTCGTCCGTCAGCTCGACCTCGCCGGCCAGGCCCCGCTCCTCGGCCACCGCGCGCCTCAGCACGCCGGCCACACCACTGTCGTCCAGCCCCCGGAGCTCCGCGATGAGGGATCGGCTCAGCAACGGGGCGATCACGGAGAAGTGGGGGTTCTCCGTGGTCGCGGCGACCAGGAGGACGATGCCGTTCTCCACCGCGGCGAGCAGGGCGTCCTGCTGACTCTTCGAGAACCGGTGCACCTCGTCGATGAACAGGACCGTGCGCTGACCGTGCACCTGGCGGGTGCGGGCGTCGTCGATGACCGCGCGGACGTCCTTGACCCCCGCACTCAACGCGGACAGCGCCACGAAGTGCCGACCCGAGGTACTCGCGACGAGGTTCGCGAGCGTCGTCTTCCCGGTACCCGGCGGACCGTAGAGGATCAGCGAGGAGCCGCCGCGCCCCTCCACCAGCCGCCGCAGCGGGGAGTTGGGCCGCAGCAGGTGCTCCTGGCCGATCACCTCGTCGAGAGTCCGTGGCCGCATACGCACGGCCAGCGGTGCGGACGGGTCCACGTCCCCCGCCGCGGGCGAGGGGGGCGCGTGTCCGGCCGCGTCCCCGGCGGCGAACAACCCGGCATCTTCTGTCACGCCGACCAGGCTACCGGCGGGCCCGGACTCCGACCCCCGGGTGAACATTCGGCGTCCGATCACCGAAAGTGTGGGCAGCCCTCGTCGTCGTCGGGTTCCCTGGTGGGCAGGTATGCCACGTCCCCGGCGGGCACACCGCCCCGCCAGCCACCACCCGACCGTCAGGACCCCCGCCCCATGTGCCGCGACGACAATCCCACCCACGGACCCACACTCACCCGTCGTGAGGCGCTCGCCGGCGCCGGCATGGTCGCCGCCGCCGGCGCCATCGGGGTGACCCTGCTCGCCGAACCCGCCCCCGTGTGGGCGAACCCGGTGCACCCGGTGGCCGACGACCTCGACGTCTACGTGATCGTCACCGACGGCATGCGGCCCGACGAACTCAACCCGGCCCAGGCGCCCACTTTGCACCGATGGGCCACCGAGGGGACGCGGTTCACCGACGCCTCCTCCGTGATGATCGCCGAGACCCTGCCCAACCACGCCGCCATGGTCACCGGGGTGCTGCCCGCGCGCAACGGGGTGCCCGCGAACGCCATCTGGGACCACGCGATCGGGGACGAGAGGACCCTCGACCGGCCCGACGACCTGCGGGCGGCCACCGTGCTGGACCGCATCCGCACCGAGGCGGGTCTGACCACCGCGAGCGTGCTCAGCAAGGACTACCTACACGGCCTGTTCGGTGGCCGCGCGAGCGTGCAGTGGGCACCCTTCCCGCTGGTGCCGGTCACCGACCACTCGCTCGACTGGTTCACCGTCGAGGCCCTCAAGCAGACCATCACCGACCACGCCCCGCGGATGACGTTCGTCAACCTCGGCGACATGGACCGCTTCGGCCACATGGACCTGTCCGGCACCTCACTGCGACTGGCCCGCAACCAGGCGGTGTACAACTCGGACCACAAACTCTGGGACCTCGAGCAGTTCCTGCAGTCCACCGGCCGGTGGGAACGGTCGGTGCTCATCGTGCTGGCCGATCACGGCATGGACTGGTCGGAGCCGCTGCGCCTCATCAGTGCCGCCGGCGCGATCGACGCCGACCCCGCGCTGCGCGGGCGCGTCGGGATCGCCCAGAACGGGGGCGCCGACACCTTCGCCCACCTCGGCCCCGCCGGAGAACGCGAGGCGACCCTGGCGCGCCTGCGTGAGGTGGTCGGCGCGCTCCCGGGCGTCAACCGCCTCTACGATCCGGCCGAACTCGACCTGGGCGAGCGCGGTGGCGACCTCGTGGCCACCTGTCATCCGGGATGGCGGTTCTCCGACCCCACCCCGTTCTCCAACCCCATCCCCGGCAACCACGGACACGAGGTCACGCTCGGCATCCCGTTCTTCATCGCCGGCGGGCACCGGATCGTCCGCCGGGGGCAGGTCGTCGACCGTCCCGTGCGCACCCTCGACGTGGCGCCGACGGTGGCCCGGCTGTTCGGACTCGACCATTCCGGGATGGACGGGCGCCCGGCGCTCGAGGCGTTCCACCTCTGAGACGCCCGGGGCCGTCCGCCCCGGGTACTACCCGGCTGCGGCCCCGTCCTGGGCGGCCTGCCCGCGCTGGACCGGCTTGGCGTCGATGCCGGACTCCTTGCGCTGCTGGGTGGTGATCGGCGCGGGAGCGTCGGTGAGCGGGTCGACCCCGCCGCCGGACTTGGGGAAGGCGATGACGTCGCGGATGGACTCGGTTCCGGCCAGCAGCGCACAGATGCGGTCCCAGCCGAAGGCGATGCCACCGTGCGGGGGGGCGCCGTAGGAGAAGGCGTCGAGCAGGAACCCGAACTTCTCCTGCGCCTCCTCCTGCGAGATACCCATGACGCCGAAGACCCGCTCCTGGACGTCCTTCCGGTGGATACGGATCGACCCGCCACCGATCTCGTTGCCGTTGCACACGATGTCGTAGGCGTAGGCCAGGGCCGATCCCGGATCGGTGTCGAACGTGTCGAGGTGCTCGGGCTTGGGCGAGGTGAACGCGTGGTGCACGGCGGTCCACGCACCCGAACCGACGGCCACATCGCCGGCGGCGGTGGCGTCGTCCGCGGGCTCGAACATCGGGGCATCGACGACCCAGGTGAACGCCCACTTGGTGGGGTCGATCAGTCCGAGCTTCTCGGCGATCTCACCGCGTGCCGCACCGAGGAGAGCGCGGGTGGACTTGACCGCTCCCGCGCCGAAGAAGATGCAGTCCCCCGGCTCCGCGCCGACGTGCGCGGCGATCCCGGCGCGCTCGGAATCCGACAGGTTCTTGGCGACGGGGCCGCCCAGCTCGCCGTCCTCACCGACGAGGATGTAGGCCAGCCCCTTGGCGCCGCGCTGCTTGGCCCACTCCTGCCAGGCGTCGAGCTGGCGACGCGGCTGCGACGCCCCGCCCTTCATGACGACCGCGCCGACGTACGGCGCCTTGAACACCCGGAACGGGGTGTCGGCGAAGAACTCCGTGCACTCGACCAGTTCGATGTCGAACCGCAGGTCGGGCTTGTCCGAACCGTAGCGACGCATCGCCTCGTCGTAGGTCATCCGCGGGATGGGGGTCGAGATCTGATGCCCGGCGGTGGCCCACACCTCGGTGAGGATCTCCTCGGCCACGGCGATCACGTCGTCCTGGTCGACGAAGCTCATCTCCACGTCCAGCTGCGTGAACTCCGGCTGGCGGTCGGCGCGGAAGTCCTCGTCCCGGTAGCAGCGGGCGAGCTGGTAGTACTTCTCCATCCCGGCCACCATGAGCAGCTGCTTGAACAGCTGCGGAGACTGCGGGAGGGCGTAGAACGTCCCCGGCTGCAGGCGGGCGGGCACGAGGAAGTCGCGGGCCCCCTCGGGCGTCGAGCGGGTCAACGTGGGCGTCTCAATCTCCACGAAGTCGTGACGGGCCATGACGCTCCGCGCCGCGGCGTTCACTTCGGACCGCAGACGCAGCGCCGCCCCCGGGCCTTCACGCCGCAGGTCGAGGTAGCGGTGACGCAGGCGCGCCTCCTCGCCGACCTCGTCGTCGAGCTGGAACGGCAGGGCCGCGGCCTCGCCGAGCACCTCGAACGAGGTCACGTCGATCTCGACCTCGCCCGAGGCGAGGTTCGGGTTCTCCGATCCCTCCGGGCGGCGGTCCACCACACCGGTGACGGCCACGCAGTACTCGTTGCGGAGGCGGTGTGCGCGCTCGGCGACGTCCTCCGAGCGGAACACCACCTGGCAGACGCCGGTCGAGTCGCGGAGATCGACGAAGATGACCCCGCCGTGATCCCGGCGGCGCGCGACCCAGCCGGCCAGGGTGATGGTCTCCCCTGCGTCGGCGGCTCGGAGCTGGCCGGCGGAATGGGTGCGCAGCACTGCGGTTGTCCTCTCGTCGGGAAAAAGTCGTGTGGTCGGCGAACTCCGGAACGGACCCACCGCCGGATGAGCGGTCGGCCCCGGGTTCGGACGAGGGACAGTCTACGTCCACCCGCGGGCGTTCCCCGTGTCGGCTGTGACGGCGTACCGCCGGCCCATACAGTGATCCGACAAGCACCGTGGTGGTGCGGCGTGCCCGGGTGGACCGGCGGCCGGTGTGGACGAGAGGTGACGATATGACGTTCCGGCAGGGCGGGAGACTGGACACCAGCGGGGTCTCCGGCGGGGGCCGAGGGGGTCGCCGGGGGATGGCGGTCGGTGGGGGTGTCGGCGGCCTCGTCGTCGTCGTCATCGCGTTGTTCCTCGGCGTCGACCCCGGCCAGCTCGGACTCGACGGCGGTGGCACGGACCCGGGCGCCACCGGCGGCCGGGCACAGACCTCCGACTCGGCGCAGCAGTTCCAGGCCCACATCGACCAGTGCGACCTGCAGCAGGCCAACACCGACACCATCTGCCGCGTCGTCGCCACCACCGAGAGCCTCGAGGACGTGTGGAACACACAGTTGCCCGACCAGATCGGGATGCGCTGGGTCCAGCCCCACACCACCATCTTCACCGGTGCCGTCGACACCGGATGCGGTGGCGCCTCCTCCGACATCGGACCGTTCTACTGCCCGGCCGACGAGAACGTGTACATAGACCCCGCGTTCTTCGACCGGGTCCTCGTGGGCCAACTCGGGGGGTCACCCTCCGGTGCGGCGCAGATGTACGTCGTCGCCCACGAATTCGGCCACCACCTGCAGACCATGCTCGGCGACATCCGCCGGTCGCAGCAGGACCCGCAGGGCCCCTCCTCGGGTGCGGTCCGGGTCGAACTCCAGGCCGACTGCTACGCCGGGCTGTGGGCCCATTACGCCACCTCGACCCCGGCGCCCGACGGCGGCCCGCCGCTGCTAGAGAGCCTCACCGGGAGCGACGTCGACGCGATCATCCAGACCGCCGAGGCGATCGGCGACGACCACATCCAGCGCTCCGGCGGCGCACGCGTCGACCCGGGCTCGTGGACCCACGGGTCGTCGGAGATGCGCCGACAGTGGTTCCTGACGGGCTACGAGCAGGGCTCGATGCAGGCCTGCGACACCTTCCGCGCACAGCTCTGAGGCGCCCGGCTCTGGCGCGCGTAGCCCTGACGCGTGGGCGGGGCCCCGGTCGGTCAGTGCGGCCGGACCGCCGGGGTCACCGGGCGACGGCCCTGCTGACGTGGTCGACGAGACCCTCCAGCGGCACCGGCTCCTGCTCGCCGGTGGCCATCGTCTTGACGACGGCCGTCGAGGTGGCCAGTTCGTTCTCCCCGACGACGACGGTGACCGCCGCTCCGGAGCGGTCCGCGGCCTTGAAAGCGCCTTTCATGCCGCGGTCCCCGTACGCCATGTCCGCGCGGAGCCCGCTGCGGCGGAACTCGGCGAGGACGGGAACCAGAGTCGCCTTGGCCTGCGCGCCGAGAGCCACCGCGTACACGTCGACGCGCCCCTCGGCCGCCGGGTCGATCCCCTCGGCCTGCAGTGCCAACACCGTGCGGTCCACACCGATACCGAACCCGATGCCGGACAGCGCCTGGCCGCCGAGCTGTTCCATCAGGCCGTCGTAGCGGCCACCGCCACCGATCCCGGACTGGGCGCCGAGGCCGTCGTGCACGAACTCGAAGGTCGTCTTGGTGTAGTAGTCCAGGCCCCGCACCATGCGGGGATTGACCTCGTACGCGACGCCCAGCGCGTCCAGGTGCGCCCGAACGGTCGCGAAGTGCTCGGCGCTCGCGTCCGACAGGTGATCGATCATCAGAGGAGCGCCCTCGAGCTGGGCACGCACCTCGGGGCGCTTGTCGTCCAGGACGCGCAGCGGATTGACCCGAGCGCGTTCCCGCGTCGCCTCGTCGAGGTCCAGCCCGGTGAGGAAATCCTGGAGCCGTTCCCGGTAGTCGGGGCGGCACGTCTCGTCCCCGAGTGATGTGAGCTCGAGGCGGAACCCGGTGAGTCCGAGGGAGCGGAACGCCTCGTTCGCCACGGCGATCACCTCGGCGTCCAGGGCCGGGTCGTCGACGCCGATCGCCTCGATGCCCACCTGCTGGAGCTGGCGGTACCGCCCGGCCTGGGGGCGCTCGTACCGGAAGAAGGGGCCCGCGTAGCAGAGCTTGACCGGGAGCTGGCCCCGGTCCAGCCCGTGTTCGATCACCGCACGCATGACCCCGGCCGTGCCCTCGGGGCGCAGGGTGACGCTCCGGCCGCCCCTGTCGGAGAACGTGTACATCTCCTTGGACACCACGTCCGTCGACTCCCCCACGCCGCGCGCGAACAACGCCGTGTCCTCGAAGATCGGCAACTCGACGTGCCCGTACCCGGCGCGACGGGCGGCGGTGGTGATGGCGTCCCGGACCGTCACGAACCCGGCGGACGCCGGAGGCACGTAGTCGGGAACACCCTTCGGTGCCTTGAGTGCGGTCTTCTTGACGTTGCCGGTCACTGGTGAGGCGTCCTTGGGTCTCGAGGGGCGGGTGGGGTGGTGGGTCTAGAGGTCGCGTAGGAACGGATTCGACCGACGCTCACGACCGATGGTCGTGGACGGCCCGTGCCCGGGCAACACGACGGCGTCGTCGTCCAGGACGAGGAACTTCTTGGCGATGGACTGCATGAGCACCTCGGCGTCCCCCGCCGGCAGATCGGTGCGTCCCACACCGTCCTGGAACAGTACGTCCCCACCGAGCACGACCAGCCGGGGTCCGTCCTCGGTCTGCACGGTGATCCGGAACGAGACCGAGCCGGGGCTGTGACCCGGGACGTGGTCCACGTCGAAGGTCATCGACCCGAGGGTGAGGGTGTCGCCGTCGAACACCTCGATGACCTCGGCCGGCTCCGTGAAGGTGACGCCCTTGAGCATCGCCGACAGGTCGAGTGAGAGACCCTTGCCCGGATCGGAGAGCATCTCGCGGTCCTCGGGGTGGATGTAGGCGGGAACCCCGTAGTGATCCGCCACCTGCCGCGCGTTCCAGATGTGGTCGAGGTGCCCGTGCGTGAGCAGCACCGCGCGGGGCCGGAGCCCGGCCTCGGAGATCTGACGGCGGACCTGTTCCTCCGCGTCCTGCCCCGGGTCGACGACCACACAGTCGCCCGCGTCGTCCGCCACGATGTAGCAGTTGGTCTGGAACATCCCGGCGGGGAAACCGACGATCTGCACGTCCCGTACTCCCTTTCTCGACACTGTCGGCGCCGTTCGGCGCCCGGTGCCGGGCAACGGCGCCCGACACCGGAGTGGCGTTCGGCCGTCACTACCCGACCTGGTAGACAAGGACCCTGGGCTGGACCGCCGCGTGGGGCTCTTCACGGAGCCCCACCGTACGGGTCCGCCCGTGGAGTCCCAGCCTAGTCCAGGTCCCCAGGAGGGTCAGTGTCCACAAACCAGGAACGCCGAGCCGAGGCGCGCCAACGTCTGCGTGAGCAGATGGAGGCGCAGGCGCGCCGCGAGAAGCAGCTGAAGATCGCCGGTGCCTCGGTCGTGGTGGTGGTCCTCCTCGGCATCGTGGGCGTCGTGGTCTGGAACAAGGCGGAACAGTCCCGCGCCGAGCAGTACGCCGCCGACTGGGTGTCCTGCGAGTACCCGCAGGACACCAGTCCCATGGAGAAGGTCGACCCGGCGGAGTTCGAGGACCAGGGGCCCGAGATCGTCGCCGAGGCGCGTCGTTTCAACGAGCAGGTCGACGAGATCGAGGAGTCCAAGCGCGAGATGGACCCCCCGACCGGGGACCAGCCCCGGAGAGGGACGGCCGAGATCGTCGTGACCACCGGTAGCGGTGAGATCCCCCTGACGCTCGACCGTGAGGGCGCCCCCTGCAACGTCGCGAGCTTCGTCCACCTCGCCGAGCAGGAGTACTTCGACGACACCGAGTGCCATCGACTGACGCAGGGCGGTGAGGGTTCGCAGCTCTCCGTCCTGCAGTGTGGTGACCCGACGGGGACCGGGCTCTCGGGCCCCGGGTACTCGATCGTGGACGAGCCGCCCACCGATCTTCCCGTGGCCGAGGACGGTTCGGGTATGTCGGTCTACCCGCGCGGCACGGTCGCCATGGCCAAGTCGCAGGCCCCGAACAGCGCCGGGAGTCAGTTCTTCCTCGTGTACGAGGACTCCATGCTGCCCCCCGAGTACTCCGTGATGGGCACGATCGGCGAGTCCGGTCTGGAGGTCCTCGACGAGATCGCCGAGGCCGGGACGAAGAGCGACGACCAGAGCGATCCGGACTACGAGGCACCGCGCCGACCGGTGGTCATCGAGAAGGTCACGGTCGGCGCCCAGGAGGGTCTGCCCGAGGCGTGAACCCGTAGCACCCGGCCGTGAGCACCGGCCCCGGCCTCCCGGCCCCGGCCTCCCGGCCGGGGCCGGTGTCGTCCCACCGGGTCCGCGACCGCTGGCCGCGGAGGGTCGGTCAGCCGCGGAGGCGTCGGTCAGTTCGAGGTCATCCGGTAGACGTCGAAGACGCCTTCGACCTTGCGGACCGCACCGAGGACGTGACCCAGGTGTTTGGGGTCGGCCATCTCGAAGGTGAACCGGGAGATCGCCACCCTGTCGTCGCCCGCGGTCTGCACCGAGGCGGACAGGATGTTGACCTTCTCGTCGGCCAGGACCTTGGTGATGTCGGACAGCAGACGGTGGCGATCGAGGGCCTCCACCTGGATGGCCACGAGAAACACCGCGCCCGGCTGGGGCGCCCATTCGACCTTGACCAGTCGCTCCGGCTCCCGGTGCAGGTCGGAGGCGTTGGTGCAGTCGGTTCGGTGCACGCTGACCGAGCCGCCGCGCGTGATGAAACCCAGGACCTGGTCCCCCGGCACCGGGGTGCAGCAGCGGGCGAGCTTGGCGTGGACGTCCTCCACACCGCCCACGAGTACGCCGGCCCCGGAGGTGGTGGGGCGGGGCGGGGTCATGGTCTTGTCACGGGACCGGTCGGCGAGTTCCTCGGTGACCTCGTCCACGCCGCCGTGGGCGGCGATGAGGCGGCCGACCACGGTCTTGGCGGAGACGTGGTTCTCCCCGATCGCCGTGTAGAGAGCGGTGACGTCGGCGAATCCGAGCTCGCGGGACACCCCGGCGATCGACTCGTTGGAGAAGATGCGGTGTACGGGGACGCCGCCCCGGCGGACCTCACGGGTGATGAGGTCCTTGCCCCGCTCCAGGGCCTCCTCGCGGCGCTCCTTGGCGAACCACTGCCGGATCGAGCTCTTGGCACGGCCGGAGACCACGAACTTCTGCCAGTCCAGGCTGGGGCCGGCATTGAGGTCCTTGGAGGTGAAGACCTCCACCACCTCGCCGTTCTCGAGCGGGCGCTCGAGGGCGACGAGTTTGCCGTTGACCCGCGCCCCGATGCAGCGGTGGCCGACCTCGGTGTGGACCGCGTAGGCGAAGTCCACGGGTGTGGCACCGACCGGAAGGTTGATGACGTCTCCCTTGGGGGTGAAGACGAAGATCTCCTTGCTGGTCATCTCGAAACGCAGGGAATCCAGGAACTCGCCGGGATCGGCGGCCTCGCGCTGCCAGCTGAGCAGTTGCCGCATCCACGCCATCTCGTCGACCTCGGCGGGGTCGCCGTTGTGCTTGCCGCGGGTCTCCTTGTAGCGCCAGTGCGCCGCGATGCCGTACTCCGCGTTGCGGTGCATCTCGTGGGTGCGGATCTGGATCTCGAGGGGTTTGCCGTCGGGTCCGATCACGGTGGTGTGCAACGACCGGTACACGCCGAATCGGGGCTGGGCGATGTAGTCCTTGAACCTCCCCGGCATCGGCTTCCACGTCGAGTGGACCACCCCGATCGCGGCGTAGCAGTCGCGCACGTCCTCGCACAGGACACGGATGCCCACGAGGTCGTGGATCTCGTCGAACTCCCGACCGCGCACGATCATCTTCTGGTAGATCGACCAGTAGTGCTTGGGTCGGCCCTCGACCCGCGCCTGGATGTGCGCTTTCTCGAGGTCCGCCCTGACCCGGTTGGTCACCGTTTGCAGGTAGACGTCGCGGCTGGGGGCCCGGTCGGCCACGAGCCGCACGATCTCCTGGTACTTCTTCGGCTCGAGGATTGCGAAGGCGAGGTCCTCGAGTTCCCACTTGATGGTCGCCATCCCGAGCCGGTGCGCGAGTGGGGCGATCACCTCGAGGGTCTCCCGCGCCTTTTTGACCTGCTTCTCGGGCGGCAGGAACCGCATCGTCCGCATGTTGTGCAGGCGGTCGGCCACCTTGATCACCAGGACGCGGGGATCGTGTGCCATGGCGATGATCATCTTGCGGATGGTCTCCGCTTCGGCGGCCTCACCGAACTCGACCTTGTCCAGCTTGGTGACACCGTCCACGAGGTGGGCGACCTCGCCGCCGAAATCGGCCTCCAGCCGGGCGAGCGAGTAGTCGGTGTCCTCCACGGTGTCGTGCAGCAGCGCCGCGACGAGGGTGGTGGTGTCCATGCCCATCTCGGCGCAGATGGTCGCCACGGCGAGCGGGTGGGTGATGTAGGGGTCGCCGGACTTGCGGTAGACGCCCTCGTGTTGCTTCTCGGCGAGGGTGTACGCGCGGGCCAGCAGACCCACGTCGGCCTTGGGGTGGTGGATGCGGTGGACGCGTACCAGCGGCTCGAGAACCGCCGGCGTGGAGGTCACGGTCAGCCCGGAGGTGAGGCGGCGAGCCCACCGCGCGCGCACCCGTCGGCCGGCGGACGGTCGATTGCCCGGGATCACCGGGAGCGGCTGGGTCGAGGGCTGGGGTGACGAGAGTTGGGGTGACGAGGGTTGGGGTGACGAGGGTTGCTGCTGATCCATCTGTCCGGGTCGCGCGCCCCCGTCCGGCTGCCCGGCGGGGTCCTGCCGTTGCGTCATCTCCGGCTCCTCCCTCCAGTTCCGGGCCGTCAGGAACGGCCGGCGGTCACGCGACCGTGAGGCAGGTCAGCGGTGTGGCGGCCAGTCTATCCCGCCCCCCGAGGCCGGGGACCTCGAGCACCACGGACAGCCCCACGACGATCGCTCCGCAGTCCTCGAGTAGACCGACCGCTGCGGTGAGCGTCCCCCCTGTGGCGAGGACGTCGTCGACGACGAGGACGCGCTTCCCGCTGAGGTCGAGCCCGTCCGCGGGGAGTTCCAACGTGGCGGCGCCGTACTCGAGCTCGTAGGAACGCGAGTGCACCGGGGGCGGGAGCTTGCCGGCTTTGCGGATCGCGAGGATGCCGGTGTGCAGGCGTACGGCCGCTGCGCCGGCCAGCAGGAACCCGCGGGCGTCGAGTCCGGCGACGTAGTCCACGCTGCCGATCTCGTGTCCGGCGATGAGCCCGGCCACGACGGCGTCGAAGCCGTCGGCGTCAGCGAGGACCGGGGTGAGGTCACAGAACTGGACCCCCGCGGACGGGAAGTCCTCGACGCGACGCATCAGCCGCTCCACGGCAGAGCTGATCGCCGGTGAGACGGGGGTGAGGGCAGGTTCGGTCATGCGGCGGCCTCGGCCTTCTCGCGTCGGGCCAGGACCTTGGCGGTCTGGCGGCGGATCTCTGGATCGCGGTTCTTGAGGGACACCAGCAGGGGTGTCGCGAGGAAGACGGAGGAGAAGGTGCCGGTGATGATGCCGACCATCTGCACGAGCGCCAGGTCCATCAGGGTGCCCACACCGAGAATCCACACGGCGATCACGACCAGCGCCAGCAAGGGCAGCACGCCGATGATCGTGGTGTGGATCGAGCGCATGAGGGTCTGGTTGACACCCAGGTTCGCCTCTTCGGCGTAGGTGCGGCTCGCGGTGTGTCTGATGCCCCGGGTGTTCTCCTCGACCTTGTCGAACACGATCACCGTGTCGTACAGGGAGAAACCGAGAATGGTCAGGAGTCCGATCACGGTGGCGGGGGTGACCTCGAAGCCGACGAGCGAGTAGACGCCGGCGGTGGTCAGCACGTCGAACAGCAGGGCGACGATCGCTGCGGTGGCCATCCGCCATTCGAAGCGGAAGGCGATGTAGCCGAAGACGATGACGAGGAAGACGCCGAGGGCGATCAGTGCGTTCTCGGTGACCTGACCTCCCCAGCTCTCCGAGCGCGCGGAGTCGCCGATAGCCTCCACCGAGGCGTCTCCGTCGGCCGTGACCGGCTGGAACTCCTCGTAGAGCGCGTTTTTGGCCGCGCGGATCTCATCACTGGTGAGGAACCGCGTCTCCACCTCGACGATGCGGGCGTCCCCGGCTCCGACGATCTGGACCGTCTGGGGTTCCTCGCCCACGGACTCCTCGACCACCGCGGCCACGCGGCTCTTGTCGTGGTCGGCGGCGGGCATGGTGAGCTTGGTGCCGCCGGTGAAGTCGATGCCGAAGCTGAAGCCACGGAAGATGATGCTCGCCAGGCAGATGGCGACGATCACGGTGGTGAGGACGTAGAACCTCCGGCGGTTCGGGACGATGCCGAACGCCCCGGTCCCCGTGTAGAGCCGCGTGAACAGACTGTCGGACCGGCCGGCGGGGGCGGTGGCGCCACTCTCGGCCGCGGTGGTGGTGGTAGTGCTCATCGGCCCTCCTCCTCATCGGTGGCGGGACGCTCGGTGCGCGGTTCGGTGATGGTGTCGCCGCCCGGGCCGCGGATGGTCGCGGTGACCCCGCGGCCCTGGCCCTGCTCGAGATCGCTCTCGGTCTTCCGGTCGATGCGGCGCTGTTCCGCCGCGGCTGCCTGGAGGTTCTCCATCCGTCCCATCCCGTTCGCCCAGGTCTTGGCGAAGGTGGGTTTGGTGGAGGCGAGGTAGACGAGCGGCCAGGTCACGGTGAACGCGACGAACACGTCCATGATCGTGGTGAGGCCGAGGGTGAACGCGAAGCCTCGCACCTCGCCGCTGGCCAGGAGGTAGAGCACGACGGCTCCGATGAGGCTGACCATGTTGCCGGTGACGATGGTGCGGCTGGCGCTCTTCCAGGCCCGCGGCACCGCGGATCTGAACCGGTGGCCGTCTCGCAGTTCGTCCTTGATGCGCTCGAAGAACACGACGTAGGAGTCGGCGGTCATGCCGATACCGATGACGAGGCCCGCGATGCCCGCCAGGTCGAGGCTGTAGTCGACGGTGTATCCGAGGAACACCAACAGGATGTAGGTGAGCAGGAACGACAGGGCCAACGAGAGGAACGCCAACACACCGAGCAGGCGGTAGAAGAAGGCGGAGTACGCGAGTACCAGCAGGAAGCCGATCGCGCCCGCGAGCAGGCCCGCCTCGAGCGACGCCAGACCGAGGGACGCCGGAACGTTGTCGACGTTGGGGTCCTCGAACGAGATGGGCAGCGCACCGTAACGCAGGTTCGCGGCGAGAGAGGCCGCCTCGTCCGTGCTGAAGTCGCCGGTGATGGAGGTCGCCGAGCCGACCGGCGTGACGCCCTGGACGACGGGCGCGCTGATCACCTCGCCGTCGAGGAGGATGGCGATCTGGCGCTGGAGGTTCTCCTGGGTCAGCCGCGACCAGGTGGCGCTGCCCTGCTCGCCGGGGCCGGCGTTGAACCGGAAGGACACCTCGTTCTTGGCGGCCTGCTGGTTGAATCCCGAACTGACGGAGTCCTTGACGATCTGCTGCCCGTCGAGCCGCTGGCCGTCCTCTGGTTCCCCGATCAGCAGCGGGACCGGGCCGAGGACGTACTTGGCGCCCTCCCCGCAGGCGATGAGAGCCTGGGACGGGTCGTCGAAGCCGGCCAGGACATCGCGTTCCGGACAGCGGAACGTCGCGAGGTTCTGGGTGAGCTCCTGGGGGTCACCCTGCCGGACCTCGCGGGCCTCCTCGACCTCCCTGGCGACTGCGTCGCGGTCCCCCTTGGCGGCGGGCACGGGTTCGACGTCGCCCTCGGCGACGGGCTGGACCTGCAGCACGGGACGGATCGTCAACTGCGAGGTGGTGCCGAGGTCACGGGCCTGGCTGGAGTCCTCACCGGGCACCGTGAGGACGATGTTGCTGCCCTCGATGACGACCGAGGTCCCGGCGACGCCGAGTCCGTCGACCCGGTCCCGGATGATGTCCTGGGCCAGACGCAGGTCCGCCTCGTCGGGCTCCCCCTTGGGGATCAGCGTGACGCGGGTACCGCCCTGGAGGTCGATGCCCAGCTTCGGCGTCAGGCCTCGCTCGGCGACGGCGAAGGCGCCGAGGAAGAAGATGAACAGCACCAGGAAGAATGCGGACAGCAGCGCCCACGGTCTGGGGCGGGCGTCGGCGCCTCGAGGACGAGCTGGTGACACAGGTGATCTCTCTCGGTCTTCGTCTGGGGCCTCCGGCTGGACGGCCCCATTACACTACTCGCCGGTCGTGGCCTACCGGGAATCCGTGGCACCCGTCCCGGTGTCGGCCCCGGGGGTCGTACCGGCGTCGATCTTCTCGCGGATCACCCGTCGGTCCCACTGGGTGTGGACACCCTCCGCGATCTCCAGTTCCACGGTCTCGTCGCCCACTGAGACGATGGTCGCGCGGAGGCCCGAGGTGGTGAGCACGCGATCACCCGCCGTCAGTGAGGCCTGCATCTCCCGCATGTCCTTCATCGCCCTGCGTTGTTTCGTGCTCTGCAGGACCATCAGCACGATCAGCACGACGATCATCAACGGCAGCAGCAGTTCCAGTCCCATTCGGGTCCTCCTGACATGGACCCGCCGGTTCCGGGTCGCTGGCGGGTCCGGGCTACGGACGGTCTCGTCCGAGGATGCCAGCCCGGGGCTCAGCCGCGCGCGCCGGGGCCCCGGTCGACCTCGACCGGCAGCATCGGCTGGCCGGCCGCGTTGTCGGAGCGGGTGAGCCCCAGGTGATCCCACGCCGCGGCGGTGGCGATCCGCCCGCGCGGGGTGCGTGCGAGCAGACCGGCGCGGACGAGGAAGGGCTCGCAGACCTCCTCGAGGGTGGTGGACTCCTCCCCCACGGCCACCGCCAGGGTGCTCAGTCCGACGGGCCCGCCCTCGTGTTGGACGAGGAGCGCCCTCAGGACCGCGCGGTCGAGACGGTCGAGACCCAGCTCGTCCACCTCGTACACCTCGAGGGCGGCCCTGGCGACGGGCACGGTGATGCGACCGTCGGCCCGGACCTCGGCGAAGTCGCGGACCCGTCGCAGGAGCCGGTTGGCGATCCGGGGTGTGCCCCGCGACCGGCCGGCGATCTCCAGCGCGGCATCGGGCTCCACGGGGATGGTGAGGATGTCCGCCGCGCGGGTGACGATCCTGGCGAGGTCGGTGTCCGTGTAGAAGTCCATGTGCGCGGTGAACCCGAACCTGTCGCGCAGCGGACCGGTCAGCGCACCGGATCGCGTGGTGGCACCGACCAGGGTGAACGGGGCGATCTCCAGCGGGATCGAGGTGGCACCGGGCCCCTTGCCCACCATGATGTCGATCCGGAAGTCCTCCATCGCGAGATAGAGCATCTCCTCGGCCGGGCGCGCGATGCGGTGGATCTCGTCGATGAACAGCACGTCGCCCTCGATGAGGTTCGACAGCATCGCGGCCAGGTCGCCGGGTCGTTCGAGGGCGGGACCGGAGGTGATCCGCAGCGATCCACCGAGTTCGGCCGCGACGATCATCGCGAGACTGGTCTTACCCAGTCCGGGCGGCCCGGAGAAGAGCAGGTGGTCGGGCACGACCCCGCGGCGGGTGGCCGCGGTGAGCACGAGGTCCAGTTGCTCCCGGACCGTCTCCTGGCCGATGAACTCGCCCAGGCTGCGGGGTCGGAGGGCACCCTCGACGTCGGTGTCGAACGGGGTCGCGGACGCGGACAGCTCGCCCTCCCGGTCCGCCCCGTCGTCGACGTCGGGGGAATACCCGTCACCGGGCGCGTCGAACTGTCCCGCCATCAGCGCTTACCGAGTGATTTGAGGGCCAGCCGCAGGGCCTGCGCCGGGTCGAGGTCCGGTTCGGCGGCGAGCACCGCGGTGGCGGTCTTCTCGGCCTCCGCGGAGGAGAAACCCAGGCCCTCGAGTGCCTCTGCGACCTCGGTCGCAGCCGACCCGACGGTCGCGCCGCCCGGGACCCCCACGGAACCACCGTCCGCCACGGGCCCGACCTTGTCCTTGAGTTCCAGCACCATGCGTTCGGCGGTTCGCTTACCGACGCCCGGGACCCGGGTCAACGCCTTGACGTCCGCGGTTCCGAGAGCCCGGACGAGGGCCTCCGGCTCGAGGGTCGCGACGATCGCCAGCGCCAGTCGTGGTCCGACGCCGGATACGGTCTGGACGGTGAGGAACAACTGACGCGCGTCCACCGAGTCGAATCCGTACAGGGTCAATGAGTCCTCGCGGACGACCAGCTCGGTGTGGAGCATTCCTTCCGCGCCGCGGCGGAGGCCGGCGAGCGCCGCGGGGGTCGCGTGCACGAGCACCCCGACTCCCCCGGTCTCCACCACGCAGCGGTCCAGGCCGATCTCGGCCACGGTTCCCCGGATCGAGGCGATCACCAGCGCACTCCCTTCGTCCGCGCCATGCCCCGGGCCGCGGCCCGGGCGCGCTCCTGATCGGCGGCCGCGCCGCGACCACCGTGTGCGTTCGACGTGGCTGCGTCCCGCGCGGCCGCCACCTTCGACTCGAACCCGGCGCGGGACCGCGCGACGTGGCCGTCGAGCGCGGCGACCCGCCCCTGCATGGGGGCCCGCCAGCTGTGGCACACGGCCAGGGCGAGGGCGTCGGCCGCGTCCGCCGGGCTGGGGGGCTTCTGCAGGCCGAGGATCCGGGTGATCATCAGGGTCATCTGCTTCTTGTCCGCGCGCCCGCTGCCGGTGATGGCGGCCTTGACCTCGGAAGGCGTGTGGAAGGCCACCGGGATGTCGCGGTAGGCGGCGGCCAGTGCCACGACGCCTGCGGCCTGGGCCGTGCCCATGGCGGTGGAGACCTGGTTCTGGGCGAAGACCCGCTCGATGGCGACCACGTCCGGGCGGTGGATCTCCATCCACTCGTCCGCCACGGCGTGGACCGCCTGCAGGCGCCTCTCGAGTGGTTCCTGGGCGGTCGTCCGCACCACGTCCACGTCCAACGCCGTGACGGCCCGACCCGGCTCGGTCTCGATCAGCGCGAGCCCGCACCGGGTCAGTCCCGGGTCCACACCCATCACGCGCATAGCGACCTTTCGCCGACCAGTGGTAGAACCTACGTTCGAGACCCTACCAGTGGGCCGCCCGTCAGGCGTTGAGCGCCGCCAGCACGTCGTCCGGCACGTCGAGGTTCGAGTAGACGTTCTGGACGTCGTCGGAGTCCTCGAGCGCGTCGATGAGCTTGAAGACCTTGGTGGCACCGTCGGCGTCGACCGTCACCTCGACCGAGGCGCGGAACCCGGACTCGGCCGAGTCGTAGTCGATGCCGGCCTCCTGGAGCGCGGTGCGCACCCGGACGAGGTCGGTGGGTTCGCAGACCACCTCGAACTGCTCGCCCAGGTCGTTGACCTCCTCGGCCCCGGCCTCGAGTACGGCCATGAGGACGTCGTCCTCCTCGAGCTCACCCTTGTCCAGCACGATCTCGCCCTTGCGGGTGAACAGGTAAGCCACCGAACCGGGGTCGGCGAGGTTGCCGCCGTTGCGGGTCATCGCCGTGCGCACCTCGCCCGCGGCGCGGTTGCGGTTGTCGGTCAGACACTCGATGAGCAGGGCCACGCCGTTCGGGCCGTACCCCTCGTACATGATGGTCTCCCACTCGGCGCCGCCCGCCTCCTCACCGGCGCCACGTCTGCGCGCGCGCTCGACGTTGTCGCCCGGGACAGAGTTTTTCTTGGCCTTCTGGATGGCGTCGTAGAGCGTGGGGTTGCCGGCTGGGTCACCGCCGCCCGTACGGGCCGCCACCTCGATGTTCTTGACGAGCTTGGCGAAGAGTTTGCCGCGCTTGGCGTCGATCGCGGCCTTCTTGTGCTTGGTGGTGGCCCACTTGGAATGGCCTGACATGGGATGTTCCGCCCTCCGGGGGTGTGAAGTCCGGGCCGACGTCGGTTGGTGGCCCGGTGCGATGTGTCGCTGACTGGCCAGTCTACGAGGTCGACTGCCGCACCATGTCGACGAAGTACCGGTGAACGCGCACATCGTCGGTCACCTCGGGGTGGAACGAGGTCGCCAGGGCGTTGCCCTGCCGCACCGCGACCACGTGATCGTGGCCGTCGGAGGCGCGGACGCGGGCGAGTACCTCCACGTCGGGGCCCACCGTCTCGACCCAGGGTGCGCGGATGAACACGGTCCGGACCGGGTCGGCGCCGAGGGCGTCGACGACGAGGTCGGCCTCGAACGAGTCGACCTGCCGTCCGAAGGCGTTCCGTCGGACGGTCATGTCGATCGCGGAGAACCAGGTGGCGTCGGCCCGGGTGTCAAGGACGACCGACGCCAGCAGGATCATGCCCGCGCAGGAGCCGTAGACCGGCATGCCGCCGGAGATCCTCTCGGCCACCGGTTCGTACATGTCGTAGACGTCCAGAAGCCGACTCATCGCGGTGGACTCCCCGCCGGGCAGGATGAGTCCGTCCACGCCGTCGAGCTCGGAGCGCCGGCGGACGGCCACGGCCCGCGCGCCGACGGACTCGAGGTGGCGGACGTGTTCGGCGACATCGCCCTGGAGGGCGAGGACACCGACGGTCGGGGCGTCCGTGCTCACTTCTTGGACGGGTCGTCGGTGGTGCTCACCGGGAACGACTGGGCTCCCGGTCGCAGGCGCCGGGACAGTCCCTCCTGGGTGACGGCGGCGACGAGCCTGCCGGAGCGGTCGAAGATCCGCCCCTGGGTGAGGGCGCGCCCCCCGAACGCCGACGGCGAGGTCTGGTCGTACAGCAACCAGTCATCGGCCCGGAAGGGGCGCATGAACCACATGGCGTGGTCGAGCGAGGCGTCCTGGGTGGGCTCGTCGGGGTGCGGGACCTTGGCCGAGCCCAACAACGTCATGTCCGACATGTACGCGAGTGTGCACACGTGGAAATTGGGGTCGTCCGGCAGCGTGTCGACGCTGCGGAACCACACCCGCTGCTGCGAGGCCAGCACCGAACTCGTCTCCAGGCGGTCCCGGGGGACGATCCGGATGTCCCACTGGGCCCATTCCTCCACGAAGACGCGGTGGGCCTCGTCGAGGTCCTCGATTCTCGGGACGTCGATCTCCTCGGGCCCCACGACCCGGGGCATCGAGTCCTGGTGCTCGATGCCCTCCTGGTCGACCAGGTGGAAGGAGGCCGACATGGAGAAGATCGGCTCCCCCTCCTGGATGGCGGTGACACGGCGGGTGGCGAAGCTGCGACCGTCCCGGAGGCGGTCGACCTGGAAGACGGTCGGCACGTCGGGGATGCCCGGCCGGATGAAGTACCCGTGCAGGGAGTGGACGTGCTTGTCGGAGTCCACGGTCCGGACCGCGGCGACGAGGGTCTGACCGGCGACCTGGCCGCCGAAGGTCCGCTGCAGGTGCGTGCGGATGGCCGGTCCCCGGTAGAGGTCGCGGTCTATCCGCTCGATCTCGAGGATGTCCTCGATCTTCGCCACCGGCGGGTCACCAGCCCCGCTCGGCGAGCCGGTGGGGCTCGGGGATGTCGTCGACGTTGATGCCGACCATGGCCTCGCCGAGGCCGCGGGAGATGGTCGCGAGCATCTCCGGATCGTCGTGGAAGGTCGTCGCCTTGACGATCGCCTTGGCCCGCTCGGAGGGGTTGCCGGACTTGAAGATGCCGGAACCGACGAACACGCCCTCGGCACCGAGCTGCATCATCATCGCGGCGTCGGCCGGGGTGGCGATGCCGCCCGCGGTGAACAGCACCACGGGGAGCTTGCCGGTCTCGGCGACCTCCTTGACCAGCTCGTACGGCGCCTGCAGCTCCTTGGCGGCCACGTACAGCTCGTCGGACGGCAGGCTCTGGAGCTTGCGGATCTGCTGGCGGATCTGGCGCATGTGGGTGGTGGCGTTGGAGACGTCGCCGGTGCCGGCCTCACCCTTGGAACGGATCATGGCCGCGCCCTCGGTGATCCGGCGCAGGGCCTCGCCGAGGTTGGTGGCGCCACAGACGAACGGCACGGTGAAGCCGAACTTGTCGATGTGGTTGGCGTAGTCGGCCGGGGTGAGGACCTCGGACTCGTCGACGTAGTCCACGCCGAGGGCCTGGAGGATCTGCGCCTCGACGAAGTGCCCGATGCGGGCCTTGGCCATCACGGGGATGGAGACGGCCTCGATGATGCCGTCGATGAGGTCGGGGTCGCTCATGCGGGCGACGCCGCCCTGCGCTCGGATGTCGGCGGGGACGCGCTCGAGGGCCATCACGGCCACGGCGCCGGCGTCCTCGGCGATCTTCGCCTGCTCGGCGGTGACGACGTCCATGATGACGCCGCCCTTGAGCATCTCGGCCATACCTCGCTTGACGCGTGCGGTTCCGGTGGTGTTCTCGCTGGACTGCGGGTCGCTCACGAAATAGGCCTTTCCTGGCTCAGACGACGTGTGACAGGGGTCCAGTGTAGGTCTCCCTCACCCCGGCGCCCCAACCGCCGCCCCACCGGGGTTGGTCAGGCCTGCGGTGGCGGTGCGTCGACGAGTTCGACGTACCCGGGCATCGGGGCCCGGCCGGCCAGTCGCAGGAGGCGGACCGGGGCCTGTTCCCGCAGACTGCGGGTGTCGCGGACGGCGTCGTTGTAGAAGCGCCGGGCCATGGACACGCGATCCGAGGCGTCCTCCAGTTCGGCGGCGAGATCGACGGGCAGGGCGTCCGTGTCGACCCCGGACAGGACCACGCCGAGGGTGTTCTCCGCGACCTCGGCGTCGGGCTCGGGGGCGTCGTCAGGCGCGCTGCCGTCGTCGCGACGGCGTCGGTGGTCGGGGTGCGGCGCGGGGTCCGGCCCGGCGATCGCCCCCGGGGGGTGGGCGCGGGCGTGCGCGAGCGCCCGCACCAGGCGGTCCGCGCCCGCCGGGTCCCGCGCCGAGAGGTCGCTGGCGACGGCGGCGGCGACCGTGTGGCGTCGCTCCAGGGCCCCGGTCAGGGCGGCGCGGGCCAGGTCGGTGCGGATGTGGAGCCGGTCCAGGCGGTGAGCGGTGAGGTACGCGGTGAACAACGCCGCGAGCGCGGCGACGAGGACGACGACGACGAGGACGATCAGTTCAACGGACACGGAGCGTCTCCCCCGGGCCGCGGATGGTCTCGTACACACGCACGACCCGGTCGGCGACGACGGGCCAGTCGTACTCCCGGACCGCCTGGAGACCGCGGGTGCGGAGGTCGGCGCGGAGCCCGGGGTCGGTGAGGACCCTCGTGAGTGCGGCGGCGAGGGCGTCGGCGTCGCCGACCGTGGCGAGTTCCCCGCACTCGCCGTCCCGGAGGACCCGGCGGAACGCGTCGAGGTCGGCGGCCACCACGGCGGTCCCGGCGGCCATGGCCTCCACGAGGACGATGCCGAAGCTCTCCCCTCCGGTGTTGGGTGCGCAGTAGACGTCCGCGGCGGCCAGCACCGCGGCCTTGCGGGTGTCGTCGACCCGGCCGAGGAACTCCACGTCCAACCCGGCCGGGAGGGTGGCGCGCAGTGCCCGCTCGTCGCCGTCGCCCATGACCCTGAGCCGCAGGTCCGGCACGTCCCGCAGGACGGCGGGGAGCGCCGCGGCGAGTACCCCCATCCCCTTGCGGGGTTCGTCGTAGCGGCCGAGGAACGCCACGGTCGGTGCGTCGGTCGGCTCGGCGGAGGTGTCGACGTCGGTGAACGAGGACACGTCGACCCCGTTGGGGATCTCGACGGCGTCGGAGCCCAGGGCCTCCATCTGCCAGCGGCGCGCCAGGGTCGACACCGCGATCCGACCGCGGATCTTCTCGAGCAGCGGGGCCAGGACCCCGTCGGCGGCGCCGAGGATCATCGACCCCGTGGTGGAGGTGTGGAACGTGGCCGTGATGGGCCCGGAGGACATCGCCAGGGCGAACATGCCGACGCCCGGGGCGTTGGGCTCGTGGATGTGCAGGACGTCCAGCGGTTGCTCGCGGAGCCAGTGGCGGGTGGCCCGCCAGGTGGCGGGGCCGAAGCTGAGCCGGGCCACGGACCCGTTGTAGGGGATCGGGACGCCCGGCCCGGTCAGGGTCATCCCGGAGACCGGCGCACTGCCGGGACTGCCCGGTGCCAGTACCCGGACCGTGTGTCCGCGGCGCCGCAGTTCCTCGGTCAGGTCCACGACGTGGGCCTGCACCCCGCCCGGGGCGTCGAAGGAGTACGGACAGATCATGCCGATGCGCACGGCGGGGTCAGCGCTCGATCCGCGCACGCCGCTCGGCCGGCAGGTCGTCCAGCCAGAGTGGCTGGAGCATGTGCCAGTCCGCGGGGTGCCGGGCGATCCCCTCGGCGAAGAGGTCGGCCATCGCCTGGACCGCCGGTTCGATACCACCTGAGACATCGATGGGCGGGGTGATGCGGACCCGCATCGTCTCCTCGTCGGCGTACCAGAACTGGGCGACCAGCAGCGGCGCGCCGGTCTCCACGGCGAGGCGGGCCGCCCCCGCGGGCATGCGCGTCTGTTCGCCGAAGAACGTCACGGGCACCCCGGTCCGGCGGAGGTCCCGCTCCCCCGGCAGACAGACGATCCCGCCCCCTGCGAGGTACTCGCGCAGCGCGTCCAGCGGCGGGGTGGGTCCGCCCGTGTGCGGGTAGATGGTGAAGCCCAGGCCCTCGCGGAAGTCCAGGAAGCGCTGGTACAGCGATTCCGGCTCGAGCCTCTCCGCGACGGTGGCGAACCCGCCGTAGCGTCGCGCCAGCCAGGTGCCGCCCAGATCCCAGTTGGCCGAGTGCGGCAGCGCGACGACCACCCCGCGCCCCTGCTCGAGCGCCGCGTCGAGGTTCTCGACCCCGGCGATCGTCCGGTCCATCTCGCGGGCCACGGCCTCGCGGTCCATCGAGGGGAGACGGAAGGCCTCGCGCCAGTAGCGGGCATAGGAGCGGAAGGACTCCCTGATCAGGTCGTCGGGGACCTCGGCCGGGGTGACCCCGAGGACGCGGGCCAGGTTCCTGCGCAGCTGCGAGTCCGGACCCTGTCGGCGGGCCGCGAGATCGGCGCCCGCACGGAAGAGGGCGCGCGCGGTCGGCTCTGGAAGGGCGCGCACCACGGCCCATCCGGCGGCGTACCCGAGATCGGAAAGGCGATCGCCGAGGGCGCTCATCGGTCTCCCACCGCGGGGGCGTCGCTACGCGCCACGCGTTCGAGGTAGTCGGTGCGTCCGCCCCACACCCGTTGGATCACCGTGACGAAACTGCCCGCCGCGACGGCGGTCAGCCCGACCTCGAGTGCCCACGGCACCCCCAGCCCCTCGAGGCCGGCGCCGAGCAGGATGAGGACCAGGCGATCGGCGCGCTCCATGAGCCCGCCCGGTGTGCGGAGTCCGCCCGCGTCGGCGCGGGCCTTGGAGTAGGACACCACCTGGGACAGGATCAGGCAGGACAGGAGCATGACCAGCGCGTACCGGTTGTCGGGCTCGGTGTAGACCAGCCACCACAACAGCGACGCCAGGATCACGCCGTCCGCGACCCGGTCGGAGACCGCGTCGACCAGGGCTCCGTACGGTGACCCGCCCCCGCTCGCGCGGGCGACCGCCCCGTCCACCAGATCGAACAGGGTGCACAGTGCGATGACGATCGCGCCGGCCACCAGGTGACCGGGTCCGAACAGGGTGATCGCCGCGGCGCAGGTCAGCAGGAGGCCGGCGAGGGTGATCCCGTTGGCGGTGACGCCGCTGCGGACGAGGAACGCCGCCAGGGGGTGGGCCACCCTGGCGACCCCCGACCTTCCGTACTCGCTGAGCATTCGACTCCCTGCCTACTTCGAGGTGCGGTCTGGTCCGGACACATCGCCTGGTGACATCGTGGTGGACCACGCCTCCGAGAGCAGCTGCCGCGTCTGACGGAGGAGCTGCGGGAGCACCTTGGTTCCGCCGGTCACGGTAATGAAGTTCGCGTCACCGATCCAGCGTGGCACGACGTGTTGGTGCAGATGCTCGGACAGGGACCCGCCGGCCGCGCCACCCAGATTGAGTCCCACGTTGAACGAGTCCGGGTTCGAGACCGCCTTGATGACCCGGATCAGGTGCTGCGTGTACGACATGAGTTCGCGGGACTCGTCGTCGTCGAGGTCCTCCAGGTCCGCCACCTTGCGGTACGGAACCACCATCGAGTGACCCGGGTTGTAGGGGAACAGGTTGAGCACGACGTAGACGTGCTCGCCCCGGGCGACCACCAGCCCGTCCTCGTCGCTCATCCTCGGGATGTCGAGGAACGGCTCCCCCGTCATCCCCTCCGCGGGTTCGGGACGCGTCTCGGCGATGTACGACATCCGGTAGGGCGCCCACAGCAACTGCAGGTGGTCCTCCCCCACCCCGAACTGGCGGTAGGCGCCCGTGGAGGACGGATCTCCGGGCGTCACACGCGCTCCGCGGTCGGCACGTCGTTGCGTCGGGAGTTGATCCAGTACGAGATCTTGTCCATCGCGGCGTTCCGCGAGACCCCGTTGAGCTGCGTCCCGTCCGGGAACCGGAAGCTCACCGCACCCGCCTCGACGTCGCGGTCACCGGCCAGGAGCATGAACGGGACCTTGCCGGTGGTGTGGTTGCGGATCTTCTTCTGCATCCGCTCGTCGGAGACGTCGAGCTCGGCGCGGATACCGCGCCCCCGGAGCTCGTCGATCACGTCCTCGAGATGCTTCTCGTGCGCCTCCGCCACGGGGATGCCCACCACCTGCACGGGCGCCAGCCACGCCGGGAACAACCCGGCGTAGTGCTCGAGCAGCACGGCGAAGAACCGCTCGATCGAGCCGAAGAGCGCGCGGTGGATCATCACCGGCCTCTTCTTGGTGCCGTCCGCGGCGTTGTAGGTCAGGTCGAACAGCTCGGGCAGGTTGAAGTCCAGCTGGACCGTCGACATCTGCCACGTCCGCCCGATGGCGTCGCGTGCCTGGACCGAGATCTTGGGGCCGTAGAAGGCGGCCCCGCCCGGGTCCGGGACCAGCTCGAGGCCGGAGTTCGTGGCCACCCGACGCAGCGTGTCGGTCGCGCGCTCCCAGATCTCGTCGCCGCCGACGTACTTCTCCGGATCCTTGGTCGACAGCTCGAGGTAGAAGTCCTCGAGGCCGTAGTCGCGCAGGAGCGAGATGATGAAGGAGAGCACGGAGGCGATCTCGCCCTCCATCTGCTCCTCGGTGCAGTAGATGTGCGCGTCGTCCTGGGTGAAGCCGCGGGCGCGGGTGAGGCCGTGGATCACCCCGGACTTCTCGTACCGGTACACGGTGCCGAACTCGAACATCCGCAGCGGGAGCTCGCGGTACGAGCGGCCGCGGGAGTCGAAGACGAGGTTGTGCATGGGGCAGTTCATCGGCTTGACGTAGTAGTCCTGCCCCGGCTTGGTCTCCTTGCCGTCCGCGTCGTACTCCGCGTCCAGGACCATGGGGGGGAACATCCCCTCCGAGTACCAGCTCAAGTGCTGGGACTTGCGGAACAGGTCGCCCTTGGTCACGTGCGGGGTGTTGACGAGTGAGTACCCGGCGGACAGGTGGCGCCTGAGGGAGTGCTGCTCCATCTCGTTGCGGATGATCCCGCCGCGGGGATGGAACACCGGGAACCCGGACCCGATCTCGTCGGGGAAGCTGAACAGGTCCAGCTCGGTCCCGAGCCGACGGTGATCCCGCTTCTCCGCCTCGGCCAGACGGTCGAGGTAGGCGTCCATGGCCTCGGTGCTCTCCCAGGCCGTGCCGTAGATCCGCTGGAGACCGGCGTTGTTCTGATCGCCCCGCCAGTAGGCGGCGGACGAGCGCGTGAGTGTGAACGCGGGGATGAACTTGGTGGTGGGCGTGTGCGGGCCGCGGCACAGATCCGACCAGATGACCTCGCCCGTGCGGGGGTTGAGGTTGTCGTAGGCGGTCAGCGCACCCGCGCCGACCTCCATGATCTCGGAGTCCTCGAGCGCCACCGCGCCGTCGGCGTCACCGGCGTCCGCCCGGCCCTTGTCCTCGACCAGCTCGAGCTTGTACGGCTCGCCCGCCAGCTCGGTGCGCGCCTCGTCGAGCGAGGCGTACTCCCGCCGCGAGAAGCGCTGGCCGGCCTTGATGATCTTCTTCATCCGCTTCTCGAGGTCCTTGAGGTCCTCGGGCGTGAAGGGCTCGGCCACGTCGAAGTCGTAGTAGAAGCCGTTCTCGATCGGCGGACCGATCCCCAGCTTGGCCTCGGGGAACTTGTCCTGCACCGCCTGGGCGAGCACGTGTGCGCACGAATGCCGGATCACCGACCGCCCGTCCTCCGAATCGGCGCGGACCAGCTCGACCTCGGTGTCCTCGGCGGGCGCCCAGGACAGGTCCCGGAGGGCCCCCTCCGGATCCCGCACCACGACGATCGTCTCCGGGCCGCTGCGCGACTGCAGCTCCCGCTCGGCGAGGATCTTGCCCGCGGGCTCACCGGCCGGGACGACGGTCGTCACAGGGGCCGCACCCGTCGCGTCGACATCGGTTTCCGGAATGCGGTTCTCGGACACGGGGGGAGATCTCCTCGGGCAGTGGACGTCGGGTGCCGGTGGGCCACCCGGGCTGACACCGGTCCACGACAGGGACCGGGCCGGTCCATGCTACCCGGGGCCCTGACGGAATCCCGGACCGCGGCGCGACGTTGCACCCGGCATGCGCATCGACATCTGGTCCGACGTCGTCTGTCCGTTCTGCTGGATCGGCAAGCGGCACCTCGAGGCGGCACTGGAGACGTTCCGTGAACGACACCCCGAGACCACGGTCGAGGTGGTGTGGCGGGCCTACGAACTCGACCCCTCCGCTCCCCGCGTCGTCGGCGACGAGCCGACCGAGACGAGTGCACAGATGCTCTCGCGCAAGTACGGGATGTCGCTCACCGACGCGGAGGCCGGGCAGGAGCAGATGGCCGCCCGGTTCACCGAACTCGGTCTGGACTTCGACTGGCGGTCCGCGCGCATCTGTTCGACCTTCGACGCCCACCGCCTGGCCGCCCTGGCCGCCGAGCACGGACGGGCGGACGCGGTGGACGAGGCCCTGCGACGCGCCCACTTCACCGAGGGACGGGCGATCTCGGACCCGGCGGTGCTGCATGAGATCGGGGTCGGGGCCGGGTTACCCGCAGAGGAGGTCGACCGGGTGGTCCGGGGGGACGCGTACGCCGACCGGGTGCACCGCGACGTCGAGACGGCCCGCGGTCTCGGGGTCCGCGGGGTGCCGTTCTTCGTGTTCGACGACCGACTCGCCGTCAGCGGGGCCCAGCCGGTCGAGGTGTTCGATGACGCACTGGAGCAGGCGGTGGCTGCGGAGGTCTGAGTCCCCGCCGAGTCCGTACACGCCACCGAGCCCGTACACACCACCGAGCCCGTACACACCACCGAGCCCGTACACACCACCGAGCCCGTACACACCACCGAGCCCGTACACACCACCGAGCCCGTACACACCACCGAGCCCGTACACACCACCGAGCCCGTACACACCACCGGGCGCCCGACCCGCTGTCCGCGGATCGGGCGCCCGACCCGCTGTCCGCGGATCGGGCGCCCGGTCGCGCTGTACGCCGCTATGTCATGTCACATCGCCAGCGCCGCCGCGCCGAAACCGGCGAGGGCCACGAGGCCCGAGCCAGAGGTTGTGTTGCAGATGCGTGACGGCAGAGGTCCTCAGTTGTTTCATACCCTTGACAAACGTTGAGATCTCGATCACTCGATCAATTCAGGCGCACCATCGTTTGACACATGTAGAGGCAGGCGCGGTGAATGCGCCGCCGCGTCGTGGCGCTGCCAGCACGGTCCCGAACGGCTGAAATGCGGACGACCCCCGGTCTCCGTGATGGAGTCCGGGGGTCGTCGTGGGCTCTCGCCCGCTTCAAGGGTGGTCCTAACTGGGTTCGAACCAGTGACCTCTCCGGTGTGAACGGAGCGCTCTTCCGCTGAGCTATAGGACCTCGCGTTCCGGGCGGTCTCGCCTCGGCACCGGAACACTGTATCAAGACCCGGGCCGTGCCCCAATTCGGCCCCCCGAGGGGTGGGCGGATCGCTGACGGGGTATCCGGGACGCGGTCCGGCGGGCGGTGTGGGTGCCGGAGGGCGGGCCCTGAGGGGGCGGGCGCGCCGCGGGCCGTGAGGGTCTCGATGCGTGATGGCCCGCGCCCGGGTCGCGAGCTGTGCCGTGGGCCCTCGACCATCCGCCTCGACCATCCGCGCCTCCACCATCCGCACCGGCTGCGGCGGCCCGTGGGGCGTACGGGGCACCCGGGGTCGAGCGTGGCTCGGCGGGGCCGCCCGGTCGAGCGCCGTGCCGTGGCCGGGTCCGCACAGCTCAGGACTTGTTTCCGCCCCCCGATTTGTGTTCCCCGAAGACCGTCGGCTAATGTTCATTCTCGCAACGCGGTGAGCAACAGCGAGCCGGGGAGCGATGCGGATGTGGCGCAGCTGGTAGCGCATCACCTTGCCAAGGTGAGGGTCGCGGGTTCGAATCCCGTCATCCGCTCGGAGGGATCGAGGAGCCAGGACGTCCTCACCAGGCTCGATACCTTTGCGGTGGAGTGGCCGAGTGGTGAGGCAGCGGCCTGCAAAGCCGTCAACACGGGTTCGATTCCCGTCTCCACCTCCACGTCCGGATACGTCCGGACGGGAAGCCCGCGCGATTAGCTCAGCGGGAGAGCGCTTCCCTGACACGGAAGAGGTCACTGGTTCAATCCCAGTATCGCGCACGACACAACGCCCCGGCTCCGGCCGGGGCGTTCGTCGTTTCGCGGACTGTCGCTCGTTCGGTACCGGAACGCACTCCCGACGTGACTTCGGTCACTGATCATGATGGTATGTCCGCGATGCCCCACCTCCACCATTCGACGACGATCGACCAAGCCGACATCGCGACCATGCGCGGGCGCGTCGTCGACTTCCGGCACACCACCGGTGTCCTCGCTGATCTGCAGCGCACGGGAACCGATGAATTCGAGGTCACGCTCATCCTCGGTGGCGGCGACGACGCGGAGAAACTCGTCATCAGAGGGGCACGGACGGGCGAGAGCCTGCACCTGCACGCCTGAACGGCGCCTTATAGGCTCGTGGGGTGACCGCCCGACTCAGTGACGCCTCGGTGGCCGATATCGACGCCGTCTCGGCCTTGGCGGCCCGGACGTTCCCGCTGGCGTGCCCTCCCGAACTGGGGCCGGTCGCGATCAGGGCCTTCATCGCCGAGCACCTCGGCCCGGAGGCGTTCAGAGCTCACCTCGTCACGCCGGGCCACGAGGTTCTGGTGGCCCGGGGCGACGACGGTGAGATGGTCGGGTACATCCTGCTGATCGCCGGGACCGAGATGGACCCGGGCTGCGCTGGACAGGTGATTCATCGACCCACGACCGGGGTCAGCAAGTTCTATGTGGATCCCGACCACCACGGCGGAGGGATCGCATCGGACATGCTCGACGAGGTGTGCCGACGGTGCAGAGCGGCGGGCACGCGGAGCATCTGGCTGGCCACCAACGTCGCCAACGCCCGAGCCCGCAGGTTCTACGTCAAGCGTGGTTTCGAACCACGCGGGAATCGGACCTTCGACGTCGGAGGGGTCGCCAACACCGACGTCGTGTACGAACTGGGGCTCTGAGAGGGGCCTGCCGGTCAGCCGCCGACGGTCTCGAACCGGGACAGCGCCAGGAGTCGGGAAGTGGCACGAAGGTACTTCTTGCGGTAGCCGCCGGCGATCATCTCGTCGGTGAAGATCGCGTCCAGTTTGTCGCCGGAGTTGCGCACGGGAATCCCCGCGTCATAGAGCCGGTCGGCGAGGACGACGAGACGAAGGGCGATCGACTGATCCGGCAGCGGCTTGACCCCGCTGAGGCAGACCCGCGTGACGCCGTCGACGAGGCGGTTGTACTTGGACGGGTGAAGGGTCGACAGGTGCTCGCACAGGGCGTCGAAGTCGTCGAGCGTGGCACCCTCCACCGCCTCGGCCTCGGCCTCGAGTCCGGTGTCGTCCATCGGGTCCGGGGCGGGGGGCAGGTTACGGTGCCGGTAGTCCGGGCCGTCGACCCGGATCGACTCGAAGATCCCCGACATCTTGCGAATCTCCCGCATGAAGTCCTTGGCCGCGAACCGTCCCTCCCCCAGCTGCTCCGGCAGCGTGTTGGAGGTGGCCGCGACGCTGACACCGGCGGTGGTGAGCTCCGCGAGCAGGCGGGACACCAGCATGGTGTCGCCCGGATCGTCGAGCTCGAACTCGTCGATGCACAGGACGGAGTGCCCGGAGAGCTCCTCGACGGCCCGGTTGAAGCCGAGAGCACCCACGACGTGGGTCAGCTCGACGAACGTCCCGAACGCCTTGGGCTCGGGGCAATTGTGGTAAATCGACGTCAGCAGGTGGGTCTTGCCCACCCCGAAGCCGCCGTCGAGATAGATACCGGTCCCCTGCACCGCCTTCGGTCGCCGGCCGAACAGCCCCTTCTTGGGAGTGCGACGGGCCACCACGGACTCGGCGAACTCGCGACACGCCTTGACCGCGGCGGCCTGCGAGGGCTCGGCCGGGTCCGGGATGTAGGAGTCGAAACTGACATCGTCGAACATCGACGGGGGAACCATCTGTGCCACGAGCTGATCGGCAGGGACCACCGGGGTGACGTCAACGAGGCGAGAGACCATGGGCAGAGCCTATCGTGGGGACACCCGGCGTCAGAACGGAAGGAGTCCCCGGTGCACATGACACGGCCCACCGTGATCGACGACGACCCCGCCGCACTCGAGGCCTTGTGGGCGGCGCTGGACCCCGAACCGGGTCTGCCCGTGCCGTGCATCCGCGCGGTGATGATCTCCTCCGTCGACGGCACGACCACCGTGGACGGCCGCAGCGGCGGGCTGGGGACCCCGACGGACCGGCTGGTCTACGACGCCATGCGGGCCCGGTCCGACCTGATCCTGGTGGGCTCGGGCACCGTTCTGGCCGAGGGGTACGGCCCCGCCCGGACCGCCGCCGTGTGGGCGGACAGACGACCCGGTCCCCCGCCCGTCGTCCTGGTGTTCACCCGCGCGCTGGGCGACGCGCTCATCGAGCACTGCGCCGACGCCGGCGACGGACTGCAGGTGGTCGCCTCCCACGGAGTGCCCGGCGACCGACTCGAGGCCGCCCGGAAGCGGGGTGTCACGGTGCACGTGCTCGATCCGGGTCCACTGCGCACCTCCGTCCGTTCCCTCGCCACACACTTCGGGGCCTCCGAGGTGACGTTCGAGGGCGGTCCGCAGCTGCTCGGGACGTTGTTGCGCGAGGGCGCGATCGACGAACTCGTCCTGTCGGTCGCCCCCGAGATCATCGTCAGCGGCGACGACTCGCGACTGGCCGTCGGGACCGACGCCACCCGGGTTCCGCTGCGCGTCGCCGCGGCCTTCACGTGCCCCCGCGGCGGGCTCTACACCCGCTGGGTCGTCACCGGGGCCGACGGGTGAGGAACCGTCGAGCGGGCATACGCGCGGTCGCGCGGCACCGGCACGTACGGGCACTCGGCGTGGGGCTGGCGGCCCTGGCGGTGACGATCGCCGGGTGTGCGCCCCTGCCCGCGACGGGGCCGCGCCTGGCGACCGGCGACGGCCCCGGGGGATCCTCCGGCGGTGGCGAGGCGGCGGAGACCGCCGACCGACCCGACTGGCTCGCGCCGCGCAGCGACCTCACCTGGGTCCCGTGTCCCGACGGCCGGACCGGCGGGATACCGGAGGGCGCCGCCGTGGAGTGTTCCCTCCTCGGGGAGACCCCCGTCCTGCGGCTCACCGCGACGGGGACACCCGACGACGCGGCGCCCCTCGTCGTCGTCGCCGGTCCCGAGACACCGGCCGACACCCTCGCCTCCCGACTCGCCTCGTCCGGCCCCGAACTCATTGACACCCGACCGCTGGTCGTCGTGGACCACCGCGGACGGACCGGCCCGGCCGGTACGTGCCTGACCTTCCCGGCCCGCCGCACCCTCGACGGGCTCGCGGATCGGGGCACCGACCCCGATTCGCCCGCGCTGCGCGGCGACCTCGCCGACACCTCACAGTCCTGCACGGACCAGCTCCAGGGCCGCGAACTGGACTTCGGCTCCGCCGGCGCCGCCGAGGACCTCGAACGTCTACGCCAGCAGTGGGACGTGCCCGGGCTCGCCGTGATGGGGATCGGAACCGGGGCCCGCACCGCCCTCGCCTACGCCGGCGCACACCCGGGTCGCCTCTCCCTGCTCGTGCTCGACTCCCCCGCCCCCGCCGACGGGGACCAGGAGGCCGCGGCCCGCGCCGCCCTCGACGGCTCCGACGCGGCGCTGCGCCTGTGGGCCGCCTCGTGCACCCGGACCGAGTGCGGACCCGGCGACGCCGACGAGAAGGTCGAGGCCGTGACCCGCGCGCTCGACCGCGCGCGCGAACCCGGCGTGGCGGTCCCGGCGGCGTTGCTGTCCGACGTGGTCCGGTCGGCGTTGGCGGACCTGTCCGGCGCCTCCGCCGCCGACGCCTCCCCAGGCGACGTCATCCTGGGTGACCTCGCGGCCGCCGCCCCCGAGGACACCCCGGGCAGCGTCCGTGACCGCGCCGCCGAACTGGCCGGGACGTCGCTGCCGTACGTCGCCGGATGCTCCGACCTGTCGCGCCGCGTCCCGGTCAACCGTGTCGAGGAACTGCGGGCCGAATGGGAGCAGACCCCGCCGTTCGGGGAGATCATCGCCGCGCAGCTCTCCGCCTGCTCCACCTGGCCCGTGCCCGGTCGGTCGCCGGTCTCCGTTCCCGCCGAGACGCCGGTACTCCTGGTCGGAGGGATCGCCGACCCCCGGGCCGGTGCCGCCGCACTCGAACCCACCGCCGGGGCCCTCAGCGCCGCCGGGGCCACCGACGTGCGGATCGTCACCTGGGGTGCCCCGGGCGCACAGGTGGTCCTGCACTCCGGATGCGCCCGGGGCGCGGTCGTCGATTTCCTCGACGACCCGGATGCCGCTGAGCAGTCCACGGCCTGCCCGTCCTGACCGGCCGGGGTGCCTCACCGGGACGCGGGAGGCCAGGCGGTACCCTGCGAGTCGTGCCGCTGCCCACCCGAAGCACGTCGACCGTGCCCCGCGTCCTCACCCACGTCTTGTGGCCGCTGGCGATCATGACCGTCATCCACCGCGTCCTGATCAAGGCCGTCAACGGATCCATCACGAACGACTTCGGCACCGTCTACGCCGCCACCAGGCGTTTCCTGGCAGGTGAGCCGGTGTACGTCGAGAACCTGCTGACGGTGCAACCGCACTATCTCTACGCCCCCAGCGGGACGTTCGTCCTCGCCCCGGTCGGCCTGATCGACAACTACACGCTGGCGCGCTGGCTGTTCATCGGAATCAACACCGCCGCGATCATCGCGGCGCTGTGGCTGCTCATGCGGCTGTTCGACCTCGACGTCCGCTCGTTCGCCGCCCCCGCCATCCTGCTGGCGGCGTTCTGCACCGAGGCGGTCACCAACACGCTGGTCTTCACCAACGTCAACGGCGTGATCTTCCTGTGCCAGGTGGCGTTCCTCTACCTGCTGCACCGACGGCGCCTCTGGTGGGCCGGCGTGGCCATCGGCCTGTCCCTGGCCGTCAAACCGATGCTCGCTCCGCTGCTCGTGCTGCCTCTCATCCGCAAGCAGTGGCAGCCGTTCGTCACCGCGGCCGCGATCCCCGCCGTCACCATGGCCGCGGGGTGGGCCCTCACCGTCGACGCCCGCAGTTACCTCGACACCACGCTCGCCTACATGGGCGAGGTCCGCGACTACTACAACAGCTCGATCGCCGGGATGGGCCTGTACTACGGCGTACCCGAGCCGGTCATCCTGGTGGCCCGCATCCTGGTCGTGGTGGCCACCCTCGTCGCCGTGTGGCTGCTGATGGACTACCGCCACAACCACGAGGTGCTGTGGTTGGCCACCACCTCCGGGGTCGTGCTCGCCGGTGTGTTCCTGGTCTCCACCCTCGGCCAGATGTACTACTCGATGATGCTCATCCCGATCATGCTGACGGTGGTGCTGGACAAGTCGTTGGTCCGCAACTGGCCGGCGTGGCTCGCCGCGTACGGGTTCTTCACCCTCGACTTCTGGGAGTCGGCGCGCTGGCCCTACTACGGGCGGCTACTCGAGTTCGCGCACCCGACCCTGGGATGGTTGCTGCTGCTGGCCACCGTGCTCGTGGTGCTGCTGTGGCGCCGCAGCGACCCCCGCCGGCACGAGCGGATCGCACCGGCCGCCGCGTCGGCGTAGCCTGCGGGCATGAGCGAGCCCACCGATACCCACGCCCCCCAGCCGGACTTCACGCTGGACGACACCGAGTGGCGTCGTCGACTCAGCCCCGAGGAGTACCAGGTCCTGCGGCAGGCCGGCACCGAACGTCCCTTCACCGGTGAGTACAACGACACCAAGACCGAGGGCGTGTACCGCTGCCGCGGATGCGGCGCCGAACTGTTCCGCAGCGACGCCAAGTTCGAGTCCAACTGCGGGTGGCCCTCGTTCTTCACGCCGCTGGCCGGCGGCGCCGTCATCGAGCGCACGGATTCCTCGCTCGGCATGACGCGCACCGAGGTGATCTGCGCGAACTGCCACGGTCACCTGGGGCACGTGTTCGCCGGGGAGGGCTACGGCACCCCCACCGACCTGCGGTACTGCATCAACTCCCTGAGCATGACGCTGGAGCCGGCCGAGAGCTGAACTCGACCGGCCGCATCCGGCCCACGGAGACGAGAGGGCCGACCGGGACTGCTCCCGGTCGGCCCTCTCTCGCGTCAAGTCGAGCTGTCGGCGCGCGGTGGACCTCAGGGCATCGATGCCGCCAGCTGCCCGGCGGTGACGCGCGGCCCGGTGAAGAACGGGATCTCCTCGCGCACGTGGCGGCGGGCCTCGGTCGCCCGCATCTCGCGCATCAGGTCGACGATCCGGTCGAGCTGCGGGGCCTCGAAGGCGAGGATCCACTCGTAGTCCCCCAGCGTGAAGGACGGCACGGTGTTGGCGCGGACGTCCGGGTACTCGCGGGCGGCGCGGCCGTGTTGGGCGAGGATCTGGCGCCGCTCCTCGTCGGGGAGCAGGTACCACTCGTAGGAGCGCACGAACGGGTACACCGAGACGTACGCCCCCGGCTCCTCCTCGGCGAGGAACGCCGGAATGTGGCTCTTGTTGAACTCCGCGGGGCGGTGCAGCGCTGTGTTGGACCAGTAGGCGGTGCTGGCCCGGCCCAGCAGGGTGGTGCGCCGGAACTCGTTGTAGAACCGCTGTAGGTCCTCGATGTGCTCGGAGTGGGTCCAGATCATGAAGTCGGCCTCGGCGCGCAGGCCCGAGATGTCGTAGAGACCCCGGACCACCACGTCGGTGCCGTCGTAGCGGGCGAGGAACTCCTCCAGGTCCGCGGCGACCGCGTCCCGGTCCTCCCCGAGCTGCCCCGGCGTCACCGTGAAGACGGAGAACATCAGGTAGCGCAGGGTCGAGTTGAGTTTCTTGTAGTCAAGGCGTGCCATGGCTCAATCCTGCCACCCCGAGGCGAGTCGCCGGGCCGCGGCCCGCGCCGAGCCGATACAGGCGGGTACCCCCACGCCCTCGGTCGCGCCACCGACGACCTCCACCCCGGGCAGCCGCTCGGCCAGTTCGGCGCGCACGCCCGAGATCCGCGCGTCGTGTCCGGGACCGATCTCGGCGAGGGCGTCGGACCAGCGGCGCACCCGCGAGTGCAGGACCGTCGGCGCGGAGCCGCACAGTCCCCCCAGCGCGGATTCGGCCATGCGGGTGAGGGTGGCGTCGTCGGCGGCGAGCACCTCGTCGTCGTCGAGCCTCCCGAACGACACCCGGACCAGGTGCCCGGGCCGGGTGTCGAGGTGCGGCCACTTGCGGCTGGTGAAGGTCATCGCCTTGAACGGCACCGGTTCGTCGGTCGCCACCAGGACACCCGAACGCTCCGGGAGGTCCAGGGACCGGTCGACCTCCAACGCGACGACGGCCGAGGACGCCGTCCGGATCCCGGACAGGCCCCGGGTCGCGGCGTCGAGACCCCCGGCACCCTCGAGGAGCGGGGCGGCGTGGGGAACGGGGACGGCGACGACGACGAGGTCCGCCTCCTCGGACCACGACCCGCGGTCGCCGGCGACCGACAACGAGTAGCCCGAACCGTCCCGGTGGAGAGCGGTGCAGGTGGCGTGTGTACGGATCACGGCACCGGAGGCCCGGACGAGGGCGTCCACGAGGAGCCGGTAACCCCCGTCGAGGGTGGCGAACACCGGGCCCGGCACGCGGTGCGCGACGAGCTCCCGCGCGGCGGCCGTGAGGCTGGGAGCGCCGCGGTCCAACGCCTGCGCCAGCCCCGGGATCACCTGTCGCAGCCCGAGCCCGGTACTGGGGGCGGCGTACACGCCCCCGAGCATGGGGTCGACGAGCCGGGCGACGACCGCGTGCCCGAACCGCTCGGAGACCAACGAGCCGAGCGAGACGTCACCGCCCGGCTCCCAGTCCAGCGGCAGGTCGGCCTCGCGCGCGGCCGCGGCGCGCTCCCGCGGGCTCAGCACGTCCGCCAACGCCCCGACGTCGGACGGCAGACCCATCAGCGTGCCGACGGGCATGGGGGCCATCCGACCCCCGGTGAGGATCGCCGGCCCGAGCGGCCCGGGATGACGCAGCGACCCGGTCAGGCCGAGTTCGGCGACGAGGTCGCTCGCCTCGGGGCGGCGGCCGATGAAGGCCTCCGCGCCGAGTTCCATCGGACCGGACGGGAAGTCGACGGTGTGGAGGGCCCCGCCCGGCCGGTCCGAGGCCTCGAGGACCGTGACGTGGGCGTCCGGCAACTCGCGTGAGAGCTGATAGGCGGCCGTCAGCCCGCTGAGCCCGCCGCCCACCACGGCGACGCGAGGGCCCACCGTTACTTCCCGGTCAGCTCGTGGACGAGCTCCACCACGTGGGTCACCGCACCCGGGTCGGTGCTGGGCAGGACACCGTGGCCGAGGTTGAACACGTGGCCGCGTGCGCCGAGGTCGCGGGCCCGCCGGCCCTCGTCGAGGATGCGGCGGACCTCGCCGTCCAGCGCCGACCGGTCCGCGAAGAGCATCGCGGGGTCGAGATTGCCCTGCAGGACCTTGCCCGGCACCCGCCCGGCGGCGTCGTCCAGGGGGATGCGCCAGTCCACGCCGACGACCTCCGGGCCGGCCTCGCCCATCGCCCCGAGCAGCTCGCCGGTGCCCACGCCGAAGTGCGTGCGGGGAACCGTCGAGATGATCTCGTCGGCGAAGATGCGGGTCGAGTGTGGGAGCACCAGCGACCGGTAGTCCCGCAGGCTGAGCGCTCCCGCCCACGAATCGAAGAGCTGGACGGCGTCCACTCCGGCATCGATCTGCGCGCGCAGGAACACCGTGGTCAGGTCCGCCAGCTTGGCCATGAGCGCGTTCCACACGTCGGGCCGCGAGTACATCAGTGACTTGGTGTGCTCGTGGTTGCGGCTGGGTCCGCCCTCGATGAGGTAGGACGCCAGGGTGAAGGGGGCCCCGGCGAAGCCGATGAGCGCCACCTGCGGGTCGAGTTCGGCCACGACCAGCCGCACGGCCTCCTCGATCTTCTCGAGGCGGTCCGGGGTGAGCTCGGGCAGGGCGGCGACACCGGCCTCGTTCCGGATCGGCTCCGCCACCACGGGCCCGGTTCCGGGCACGATGTCGATGTCCACCCCGGCCGCGGCCAAAGGGATGACGATGTCGGAGAAGAAGATCGCGGCGTCCACCCCGTGGCGACGGACCGGCTGCAGGGTGATCTCACACGTCATCGCCGGGTCGAAACAGGCCTCCAGCATGGTGGACCCGGCGCGGACCTCCTTGTACTCCGGGAGCGAGCGGCCCGCCTGGCGCATGAACCACACCGGCGTGTGGGCGCCACCGACTCCGGTCACCTCGTCGAGGTACGGGCCGGTCCCGGCGCGGGGGCCGGCGGCGGCATCCGTGGCGGGGTCGGCGGGACGGGAGGTCGAGGACGCATCAGAGTTCAACACGCCCCCATCGTCCCATGACGCCGCCGCCGCGGACGGTCAGCCCACCCGGGCGGGCGACGGCGCGCCTCCTCGGGGCACGCCGGGGCGGTAGCTAGCGTGGCGACCCGTGAGTACATCGGTCAATGACGGCGAGCCCGAGGTCTTCCGGGAGGCGGTCGAGTCGCTGTCGCGGCTCGAGGTCCGCCCCGAGATCTCGGTCGGCCCGATCCGCCCGCCGCAGCGACTGGCGCCCTACAGTCACGCCCTCGGTGTCGAGATCATCCCGCCCTCGGGCGACGACGTGCCGGAATTCTCCGACGGCGACGCCTTCGGCCGTCTCATCCTCCTGCACGACCCCTCCGGGGACGACGCGTGGAACGGCACCCTCCGACTCGTGGCCTACATCCAGGCCGACATGGAGGCCTCCCTGGCAGGTGACCCGCTCCTGCCCCAGGTGGCGTGGAGCTGGCTCACCGAGGCCCTCGGCGAGCAGGCGGGGCCGTACACCTCGCTCGGTGGCACCGTGACCAGCACCGCCTCCGTCCGCTACGGCGACATCGCCGGCCCTCCCCAGTCCCACCAGCTCGAACTGCGCGCGTCCTGGACCGCCCTCGAGCCCGACCTGACCGGCCACGCGTCCGCCTTCTGCACGACGCTCGCCCTGGCCGCCGGCCTCCCCCCCGTCGGCGTGACCTCCCTGCACCGGCGGTCGTGAGCGGGCGCCGCCGCGGCGAGACCCCGCCCGGGGCGCAGCCACCCCCGGCCGAGTACGAGTTCGTCGACGACCTCCCCGCCATCGGGGCGGTCGCCGACGCCCTGCGGTCCTCGCCCGGCCCCGTCGCGGTCGACGTCGAACGCGCCTCGGGGATCCGGTACGCGGACCGGGCCTTCCTCCTGCAGCTCCGCGCCCCCACCGGCCCCGCCCTGCTCGTGGACCCGGAGACCCCGGGTCGGACCGTCGGCTCCCTCGCCGACGTCCTGTCGACCCGGCCCCTGCTGCTCCACGCCGCGAGTCAGGACCTCCCGTCGCTGCGTGAGCTGGGGGTCTCGCCGACCTCGCTCGTCGACACCGAACTGGCCGGACGCTTCCTCGGCACCGAGCGGGTCAACCTCGGGGCGATGATCTCCGAGCACCTCGGGATCGGCCTGGCCAAGGCGCACTCCGCCGCCGACTGGTCCCGTCGCCCGTTGCCCCCGGCGTGGTTGGACTACGCCGCCTATGACGTACTGTTCCTCCACGAACTCGCGGACGAGGTCCTCCCGCGGCTCGACGAGCTCGGCCGTCGCGAATGGTTCGAGGCGGAGTGTCGGTACCTGGTGGAGTCCGGCCCGGCACCTGCCGCGCCGGACCCCTGGCGTCGACTGTCCCGCCTGTCGAGCCTGCGCGAGGGCCGGCAACTGGCGCGTGCCAGGGAGTTGTGGATGGCCCGCGACCGGGTCGCGGCCGAGCGGGACATCGCACCCAAGCGGCTGCTCGGTGACGCGGCGATCGTGGAGGCCGCCAGGGTGGGGCCGACGAACAGAACCGCGCTGCTGGCGATCGAGGGGTTCGACGGACCTCACCGCCGACGGCTCGTCGGGGAATGGCTCGCCGCCCTCGAGTGGGCCGACGGGCTGGGGCGGGCCGACCTGCCCTCCCGGCAGGGGCAGCCCGCCGAGCACCCGCCGCACGCGTCGTGGAAGCGCAACGAGCCCGAGGCCGCGGAGTTGCTCGAGATCGCCCGCGAACGGATCGGCGCACTGGCCGACGACCTGGGTCTGGAGCCCGGGCTCCTGCTCAAACCCTCGACGCTGAGACTGTGGGTGTGGCGCGCGGCCACGACCCGGTCCGGGGACGACGCGGAACTGCTCCACGACGTCCTGCTCACCGAGAGCGCCCGTGCCTGGCAGATCGCACTGGCCACCGACCCCCTGCTCGAGGCGGTGCGGAGCTTCCGCGCGGATTCCTGAGTCCGGCCACCGGGACCGACCGCCGCGGCCCCTGTCATGCGTGGGTACGAGCCCGCGTGGGTACGGGCCCGCGTGTGCACGCGTCCGGCGATCCGGCCCGGGTCAGCCCAGTCGGGTCCGGATGCTGTCCGAGATCCCCTCGGGGGTCAGTCCTGCGTCGGCCAGGATCTCCCCCCGGGAGCCGTGGTCGAGGAACTCCTGCGGGATGCCCAGCGCGATCCGATCGACCCGCACCGCAGCGTTGTCCAGGCATGCCGACACCGCCGACCCGACGCCACCGTGCAGACCGTTGTCCTCGACCGTGACCACGAGACGGCGTCCACGGGCGGCGTCCACGATCGACGCGGGCACCGGGTAGACCCATCGGGGGTCCACGACGTCGACGGAGATGCCCTCGGTCCCGAGGGCACGGGCGGCGGCGATGGCGGGCGCGACCATCGACCCCACCGCGACGATGAGGACCTCGGCGTCACCGGATCCGTGCACGCGGTCGACCCCGTCCTCGGACGTGGCGAGGGCGGGCAGGGCATCACCGACCGACCCCTTCGGGAACCGGACGACGGTCGGACCGTCGTCGAAGGCCACCGCCTCGCGCAGTTCCTGCCGGAGGGTGGTCGCGTCCCGGGGCGCGGCCACGCGTACCCCGGGGATGATGCCGGTGAGCGACAGGTCCCACATCCCGTTGTGGCTCGCACCGTCCGGGCCGGTGACGCCGGACCGGTCCAGGACCATGGTGACCGGTTGTCGGAGTAGCGCGACGTCCATAAGCAGCTGGTCGAACGCCCGGTTGAGGAAGGTCGAATAGACCGCGACGACGGGGTGCAGCCCACCGAGCGCGAGCCCTGCCGCCGAGGCTACGGCGTGCTGCTCGGCGATCCCCACGTCGTACATCCGTTCCGGGAACCGCTCCCCGAACGCGGCCAGACCGGTCGGCCCGGCCATCGCGGCCGTGATGGCCACGACGTCATCGCGTTCGGCACCGATCGCACACAGTTCCTCGGAGAAGACCGACGTCCAGTCCACGGCGGAAGAGGTCGCCAGAGGTTTTCCGGTCTCGGGATCGATGACCCCGGTGGCGTGCATCTGGTCCGCCTCGTTGTTCTCGGCGTGGACGTAGCCCATCCCCTTACGGGTGACGACGTGGACCACCACCGGGCCGCCGAAGTCCTTCGCGAGGCGCAGGGCCGCCTCCGTGGCGGCGAGATTGTGCCCGTCGACCGGCCCCATGTACTTGAGCCCGAGGTCCGCGAACAACTCCTGCGGCGACACGACGTCCTTGACTCCCGTCTTGATGCCGTGGAGCACCGAGTAGACGGCCTTCCCCACGACGTCCTTGCGGCCCGTGAGCGCGTTCTTCGTGCGGTCCATCGCCTTCTCGTACGCCGGCTGGAGCCGCAGCGCGCCGAGGCGGTCGGCGAGCCCTCCGATGGTCGGCGAGTAGGAGCGGCCGTTGTCGTTGACGACGATGACCATGGGGCGGTCCTTGGCGGCGGCGATGTTGTTGAGCGCCTCCCATGCCATGCCACCGGTCATCGCACCGTCGCCGATCACGGTGACGACGGTCCGATCGGACTCCCCGCGCAACGAGAACGCCTTGGCCAACCCGTCCGCGTACGACAGGGAGGCCGTGGCGTGCGAGGACTCGACCACGTCGTGCTCGCTCTCCGCGCGACACGGGTAACCGGACAACCCCCCGCGGGTGCGGAGCCCGTCGAACTGGTCGCGACGACCGGTGAGGATCTTGTGGACGTAGGACTGGTGTCCGGTGTCGAAGATGACGGGGTCGCGGGGTGAGTCGAAGACACGGTGCAACGCCACGGTCAGTTCGACGACGCCCAGATTCGGGCCGAGGTGCCCGCCAGTCGCGGCGACCTTACGGATGAGGAATTCACGGATCTCCCCGCAGAGCGCGGCCAACTCCCCGGGGCCGAGCCGCCGCAGATCGGAGGGGCCGTCAACCTGTTCGAGCACGCTCATTGCTGTCGACTGCCCCTTCCGTGACCGACACCCTGCTGGGTCGAATGGTCAGTCTACGGGCTGGCGCCGCGCGACCTCGCCCACGGGCGGACGTGTGGGCCCCTACCTGCGGTGCCGGATCAGGAGCGTCCCGGCGAGTCCAGTACGGCGATCCCCTCGACGTGATGGGTGCCCGGGAAGGCCGCCACCCCGTGGAGGTCCGTGAGCGTCCACCCGGCGGCCACGAGGACGCCGATGTCCCGCGCCAGACTCGCCGGATCGCAGCCCACGTGCACGATCCGGGACGCACCTGTCGTCGCGAGCCGCCGCATGACCGGGATCCCCGCTCCGCCGCGCGGGGGATCGAGGATGATGACCTCCGGATCGGGGTGGTCCCCCGGCCGGTCGTCGCGGTCCTCGAGGAACGTCTCGACCCGGGAGCGCACGGTCCTCACTCCCCCACCGGAGCCGTCTCCGGGCGCGCCGCCGAGGGTGTCCGTGGCCGCGTGCAGCGACGCCGTGGCGGCCTCTACGACTGTCACGCGGGCGCCCGGGATCGCGTCCCGAACCCCGGCGGCGAACAACCCGGCGCCTCCGTACAGGTCCCAGATCTCGGGGATGTCGGTCAGGTCGGGGGTGCCCGTCACCGCGGTGCGCACCTCGTGGCTGTAGTGGCTCGCGGCGGAGCGGTGCGCCTGCCAGAACGCGTCGGGAGGCAACCGCCACTCGTGGCCGCCCACCCGTCTCACGACCGTCGGTCCCCCGGCGACGATCTCCCAGCCGACCGCCCGCGAATGACGCGCCCGGGCGCGGGTCGCCGAGGACCGGCGGGACCGGCCGCCCCGGCCGCGCGGGGCGTCGCCGACGGCCGGGCGGTGTGCGATGTGCACCGTCCCGTCGTCACCGAGCACCCCGAGTACCTCGCGGCCCGGGGCGAACGTGGCGGCGGCGACCGCATCACGGAGACGCGGATCGGGCTGGATGCAGGGCTCGGTCACCAGTTCGCGGGAGCGCGCCCTCCGCACCCCCGGCACACCGTCCGGGCCGGTGACCCAACGGGCGGCGGTACGCCAGCCGGACGTCGCGGGATCCGCGCCGGGGATCTCGACCCGGACCGGACCCTCACGGAGTTCGACCCGGCCGATCCGGGACACCTGCTCGGCCAGGATCCTGCCGGCGAAGCCGCGGGCGGCATCGGACGCGATGTGGGTCCAGTCGCAACAGCCGGCACCGGCGGCGGCCGCCGGACACGTCGGGACCACCCGGTCCGGGGATGACTCGACCACCGCCTGCACCGTCCCTCGACAGAACGCGCGGCCGGGATCGTCGTCGATGAGGACGTCGACCAGTTCGCCGGTGATCCCGCCGCGGCAGAACACCACCCGGCCCTCGTGGCGCGCCACGAACTCGCCGCCGTGCGCCGGTCCCTCCATGCGCAGGCGCACCACACGGCCCGTCCAGTCGGTCGCTCGGTCCTGGGTCATCTTTCCTCCGGTCCACCCCAACGTCCGACGATGGGTTCGTCGCGGGCCTGCTCAGCGCGGCCGTCCGAGGACGACAACTGCCACGGGACGCTGGTCACCATGACACCTCTCTCGTAGAGCAGGCGGGTCTTGAGCCGCAGCGCGCTCTGGTTGTGCAGTATCTGCTCCCACCAGTGGCCCACCACGTACTCGGGGATGTACACGGTCACCACGTCCCGTGGTGCCTGATCGCGCAGGCGCTTCACGTAGTCCACCACGGGACGGTTGATCTCACGGTACGGGGACTCGACCACCTTGAGCGGAACCGAGATCCCTCGGCGATCCCATTCCCTCACGAGGGCCCGGGTCTCGGCGGTGTCGATGTTCACCGTCAACGCCTCGATGGAGTCCGGCCGGGCAGCCCGCGCGTAGGCCAGTGCCCGCAGGGTGGGCAGATGCAGCTTGGACACCAACACCACGCAGTGTGTCCGGCTGGGGAGGACGACCTCCCACGAGGAGTCGTCGAGCTCGCGGGCGACCGAGACGTAGTGCCGGTGGATGAGCCGCATGATCCCGAAGGCACCGAGCATCGCCAGGACCGCGATGTAGGCCCCGGAGAGGAATTTGGTCGCCATCACGATCACCAGGACTCCGGCCGTGAGGAGGAACCCGACGGCGTTGATCGATCGGGACCTGTGGATCCGCCGACGCACGGCGGGGACCCGCTCGTGGCCCAGGCGCCGGGTCCAGTGTCGGACCATGCCGAGCTGGCCGAGCGTGAAGGCGACGAACACGCCCACGATGTAGAGCTGGATGAGGAGCGACACCTGGGCGTCGAACGCCACGACCAACACGACCGCCGCGATCGCGAGGAGGACGATCCCGTTGGAGAACGCCAGCCTGTCCCCGCGGGTGGCGAGCTGACGGGGCAGGTACTTGTCGCGCGCGAGGACCGAGGCCAGTACCGGGAACCCGTTGAACGCGGTGTTGGCGGCGAGCGCCAGGATCAGCGCGGTGATGATGATGACGGCGTAGAACGCGATCGGCAACCCCGCGAAGACCGGCCGAGCCAACTGGGCGATCATCGTCTTCTGCCGGTATCCCTCCGGAGCCCCGATCAACTGTGCTGCGGGCTGCTCGGCGATACGGACCCCGAGTCGGCCGGCCAGGGCGATGAGCCCGAGTAGGAACGAGACCGCGAGGACCCCGAGGACGGCCAGCGTCACGGCGGCGTTGCGGGCCCGCGGCTTCCGGAAGGCCGGGACACCGTTGTGGATGGCTTCGATACCGGTCAGGGCGGCACACCCGGACGCGAACGACTTGGCGACGACGAACGCGAGTGCGAGTCCGGCCATTTCCGCCCCGTCCACGGGGACCAGCTCGAACCCCGCGGACTCGGCTCGGAGGTCGCGACCCAGGATCTCGACCTGGAACAACCCCCAGGCGATGAGTGCCGTCATGGACGCGAGGAACGCGTAGACGGGGACGGCGAACATCGCGCCGGTCTCACGGAGTCCACGCAGGTTCAGTGCCGCCAGGAGGATGATCGCCAGGACGGCGAACGGGACCTCCCGGGACTGGACGAACGGGATCGCCGATCCGATGGTCGCGGCGGCGGCCGAAATCGAGACGGCCACCGTGAGGACGTAGTCGAACAGCAGGGCCGCGCCGACCGCCAGGCCCGCACCGGGGCCCAGATTGACTGTGGTGACCTCGTAGTCGCCTCCTCCCGACGGGTAGGCACGGACGTTCTGCCGGTAACAGGCGATGACGACCACCAGGACCGCCGCCACCGCCAATCCCACCCACGGGGTGAACGTGAGTGCTGAGACCCCGGCGATGGAGAGCACGAGGAAGATCTCCTGCGGGGCGTAGGCCACCGAGGACAGCGCGTCGGACGCGAACACCGGCAACGCGATCCGTTTGCGGAGGCTGGTGGCACCGATGGTGTCGCTGCGCGAGGGACGCCCCACGAGGAGACGCTTGGTTCCCACGGAGACCTTCGAGATCCTGGACACCGACATATCGTAGGGCCCGCGAGCCCCGCCGGGCAGCATCCGTGGGTGTGAGTAGCGTGTCCGTCACTGGCTCACGTGCGTGGGCCGTGAGGAGTGGACTCGTCATGAGGGTCGTCGTCATGGGCTGTGGTCGTGTCGGGGCCGCGCTGTCCGTCGAACTCGACGCAGCCGGCCACCAGGTTGTGGTGATCGACCGCGACTCGGCTGCGTTCGCCAGATTGTCGGCCGAGTTCTCGGGACGCACGGTGACCGGCCAGGGCTTCGACAAGACGGTGCTCACCGAGGCCGGGCTCGAGGGGGCCGACGCATTCGCCGCAGTGTCCTCCGGGGACAACTCGAACATCATCGCCGCGCGTGTCGCCCGGGAGACCTTCGGCGTCGACCGGGTGATAGCGCGCATCTACGACGCGGGGCGCGCAGAGGTCTACGAACGACTGGGGATCTCGACCATCGCCACGGTTCCGTGGGCCACCGGTCGTCTGGTCCGTTACATCACCGCCGGGTCGAGTCCCGTCGAGTGGCGGGACCAGACGGACTCCGTGTCCCTCGTCGCCCTCGACGCACCGGCGGCGTGGGTCGGGGTCCCGGTCGACCGGCTCGCGGCCGCGGTCGGAGGACGTGCTGCGGCCGTCACCCGCTTCGGCGAGAGCCGCCTCCCGGACGCTCACACGCTCGTCCAGGCTGACGATGTCCTCCATATCGTCGTGCCCTCGCAGACGGTGTCGGAACTGGACGACCTGGTGCAGGAAGGACCCTCCGATGTCTGAGGATTCCGTCCCCGACTACGCCGACGGGTCGGGATTGCTCGCCGGCGCCCCGGCCAGGACCGTGTACTCCGCGACCATGAGGGTGGTGGTGGCCGGAGCCGGCGTCGTCGGACGGTCGATCGCACGCGAACTCGTGGCCGGCGGCCACCACGTCACGCTGATAGACAAGCGCTCCTCCGTGTTCTCGGCCGACCCTGTCGACGGGGCGGATCAACAGGTCGGCGACGCCTGCGAGCTCAGCGTCCTCGAACGGTTGGACGTGCAGGCGGCGGACGTGGTGGTGGCCGCCACTGGTGATGACAAGGCCAACCTGGTGGTGAGCCTGTTGGCCAAGACCGAATTCGCCGTGTCCCGGGTCGTCGCCCGCGTCAACGATCCCCGCAACGAGTGGCTCTACGACGAGCGCTGGGGCGTCGACGTGGCGGTGTCGACGCCCCGGCTGATCGTCTCGGTCGTCGAGGAGGCGGTCTCCGTCGGCGACGTGGTCCGTCTGATGACCCTGCGCCGTGGAGGCGCGAACCTGGTGAGCGTGACGTTGCCGGACCAGACCCCGCTGGCGGGGCGGTCGGTGTCGCGCGTGCGGTTTCCCCGGGACGCCGCCCTCGTCGCGATCCTGCGCGGCGGGCGGGTGATCGTCCCCGAACCCGACGTTCCGTTCGAGCCCGGCGACGAACTGCTCGTGGTGGCCCCGGAGGAGGTCGAGGCCGGTATCAGTGAGGTCGTGCTGGGCGGGTGACCGTCACGGCGATCTCCCGTCCGTAGTCCCATCCCGGTGCCAGGGGCAGGTCGTCGCCGCTCCAGAAACGGCCGGGGTCGTACCAACTCGCCTCACCCGCGGGCAGGAGTATACCCATCGCCTCCAGGGTGACCCCCACGACCTCCGCGCAGTACGCCGCCTCCATACGCATCGCCGCACCGGCATCGGACCCCGGTCGGTCACTGCGACCCGTGACGCCCGGCCGCTTCCCGCGTGCCGCCCACCGTCCTCGTGCCCACCTCGCAGTGAGACGTCCCGCGGAGGGGAAGGACACCCCGTTCAACCGGGCGATCGACTCCAGTAGCGCGTCCTCGTGTTCCCCACCCACCTCCGGGGAGATCTGGCGGAACCACGCTCGTTGGCCGTACGGTCCGGCCCACTGCCGCACAGCCGACTCGAGGTCATGCAGCTGCACCCCGCGCTGGTGGCGACCCGTCCACACGTCCGGCAGCGCCCGTCCCATCTCGGCGTGCCACAGCAGCGGCGGCATGTCGTCCAGGACCACCGCGACGCCCACGTGGTTGACGGGCGCGTTCGTGAGGGTCTGGATCAACCGGTCCGCCGTGCTCCGGCCACGGAAGAGCCAGAGGTCCCCGGTGCGGGTGCGGTGCGCCGCGGCGGCCAGGGGGACGGTGTCGACGCTCATACCGCGATCCTGCCAGGCCGCCCGTGCGTACCCGCCTAGTCTCGGCCGTATGGCTCCCAGAGGACGACAGTGGCTCAAGGTGATCGGCGCGGCGGGTGCGGCGGGGGTGGCCGCCACGGGGATCCTGGCGGCCCGTTCCGAGCGGCGTCGGCGGTCCTACGAGCCCGATGAGGTGCGGGAGCGGCTGCACGAGCGCTACGCGAGGATCCAGAGTCGGCGGGACGGCGTCGTCGACTAGGGACCGCGCCGGTCGGAGCCCGGGGACGCGAGTCGATATCCTTGCGGAACCATGCCGTCGTCCTCCTCACCCACCCCCGATCTCCGCCGAGCCCGAAACGAACTCTTCGCCCGTCTCGACGATGTCGGCACCCTCGACGCCCATCGTCTCCGGTCCCGGGTCCGGCGTGCCCGGGTCGACCAACTGGATGACCTCGGACGGAGGATCGACGAGGCCGCCGAGCGTGTGCGGCGCCGATCAGAGTCGATCCCCACCCCCCGCTACCCGGAACAGCTCCCGGTCAGCGCACGCAAGGACGAGATCGCCGAGGCGATCCGGGAGAACCAGGTGGTGGTGATCGCCGGCGAGACGGGGTCGGGCAAGACCACCCAGATCCCCAAGATCTGCCTGGAACTGGGGCGCGGGGTCAAGGGCATGATCGGCCACACCCAGCCGAGGAGGTTGGCCGCCCGCTCCGTCGCCGAGCGGATCGCGGACGAGCTCGGGGTGGAGATCGGTGGCCCGGTCGGTTCCGCCGTCCGCTTCGACGACCGCACCAGCCCCGAGACCGCGGTCAAGCTCATGACCGACGGTGTGCTGCTCGCCGAGATCCGGCGTGACCGGCTGCTGCGGGCCTACGACACGATCATCATCGACGAGGCCCACGAACGCAGTCTCAACATCGACTTCCTGCTGGGTTATCTCAAGCAGATCCTGCCCCGTCGCCCGGACCTCAAACTCGTCATCACCTCCGCCACGATCGACCCGGACCGTTTCGCCCGTCACTTCGCCGGCCCGGAGGGGCGCCCGGCCCCGGTCATCGAGGTCTCGGGGCGCACTTATCCCGTGGAGGTCCGGTACCGGCCCCTACAGGTCGTACACGCCGATCGCGTGGTCGACCTTGATCCCCTCGACGCGCTCGCCGACGCCGTGGCGGAACTCTTACGCGAGGACGACGGTGACGTACTCGTGTTCCTCTCCGGTGAGCGTGAGATCCGCGACGCCGAGGAGGTGCTGCGGGGCCGGAAGTTCCCGGGCACCGAGATCTTCCCGCTGTTCGCCCGCCTCACGGCAGCCGAGCAGCAGCGCGCGTTCCGGGCCCATTCCACCCGGCGGGTGGTCCTGTCGACCAATATCGCCGAGACCTCGGTGACCGTGCCCGGCATCCGCTACGTCGTGGACACCGGCCTGGCGAGGATCTCCCGCTACTCCACCCGGACCAAGGTGCAGCGACTGCCCATCGAGCCGGTGTCCCAGGCCTCCGCCGCGCAGCGCGCGGGACGCTGCGGCCGCGTCGCCGACGGGATATGTATCCGCCTCTACTCCGAGGAGGACTTCGACTCGCGCCCGGAGTTCACCGACCCGGAGATCCTGCGCACGAACCTCGCCTCGGTGATTCTGTCGATGGCGGATCTGGACCTGGGCCCCGTCGACGACTTCCCGTTCGTGGAACCCCCGGACCGCAAGGCCGTCCGGGACGGGCTCACCCTGCTCTCCGAACTCGGGGCGGTGAGGGTCGACGACGACGAGCGCCCTCACCTGACCGAGGTGGGCCGTGACATGGCGGCACTCCCCCTCGATCCCCGACTCGCCCGGATGGTGGTCGAGGGCCATCGCAACGGTTCGCTGTCGGACGTGCTGGTGGTGGTCGCGGCCCTGACGGTGCAGGACGTCCGCGAGCGTCCCGCGGAGGAGCGGGACAAGGCAGACCTGCTGCACCGCCGCTTCGCGGACAAGACCTCCGACTTCCTCGGATATCTCAATCTGTGGAGGTACATCACCGAGCAGCGCCGTGAGCTGTCCGGCAGCGCCTTCCGCAAGATGTGCAAGGCCGAGTATCTGCACTGGCTACGCATCCGAGAGTGGCAGGACCTCAACTCCCAGCTGCGGAGCATGTGCCGTGAACGAGGGTGGCATCCCGCGTCCGGACACGCCGCGGAGGACGACCTCCACAAGGCGGTCCTGACCGGTCTGCTCACCAATGTCGGTATGCGAGACGAGGAGACCCGCGAGTTCCGGGGCACCCGGGGCATCCGGTTCCAGGTGTTCCCCGGGTCGGACCTGTCCAGGAAGCCTCCCCGCTGGGTGATGGCATCCGAACTCGTCGAGACGTCCCGGTTGTGGGCGCGTGACGTCGCCCGGATCGATCCGGGGTGGATCGAACAACTCGGGGGTCACCTCACCCGCACCCAGTACTCCGAACCGCACTGGTCGGACGCCCAGGGTGCGGCGATGGCGTATGAGAAGGTGCTGCTGCTGGGATTGACCGTGGTGGAGGCGCGGCGGATCCTGCTCTCCAGGGTCGACGCCCCGCTCGCCCGCGAGATGCTCGTCCGCCACGGGATCGTGGAAGGACGCCTGGATACCCGGGTCCCGGTCATCCGCGAGAACGCCGAGGCCGTGGAGCAGGCCCGTGAACTGGAGACGCGGAGCCGCCGTCGGGATCTGGTGATCGACGACGAGGCATTGGTGGCCTTCTATCTCGATCGCCTGCCCGAGGACATCACCTCCGGCCGGCATCTGGAGTCCTGGTGGAAGAAGCGTGGTCATCGCGACCAGGAGGCCCTCCGTCTCACCCCCGAGGACATACGCACCTCCGAGGCGGTGCCCGATGCCGCCGATTTCCCGCCCCTCTGGCGTCAGGGAGAGCGGAGTTTCGAACTGCGGTACGCGTTCGATCCGGGCGTCACCACCGACGGGATCACGGTGCGCATCCCGCTGCCGCAGCTGTCCTCGGTCACCACCGCCGGGTTCGAATGGCTGGTGCCGGGGCTGCGGGAGGAACTCTATACGGAAATGCTCCGCACGCTGCCCAAGTATCTGCGTCGACTGTGTTCTCCGCCCGCCGAGTTCGCGTCGCTGTTGGCGGGAGACGTCTCGCCCCGGTCCGCCCCGTTGTCCGTCGCGCTCGCGCGGGCGCTGTCTGCTCGGATCGGTACCACGGTCGACCCGCGTGACTTCGATCAGAACCAGCTACCGGGCCATCTCCGGATGCGTTTCGAGGTGGTCGACGGGGACGAGGTCGTGGCCTCCGGAACAGATCTCGCGCAGTTGAGGACCCGGTTGGTGGACAGGGTACGGGCGACCCTCAACGCCCGTCTGGTACCCGGCAAGGGGCCCTACCGGGAGTGGACATCCGATACCATCGGCGACCTCCCGCAGTCGGTCACCGGCTCGGTGGACGGGGTCGAGGTGACCGTCTACCCCGCCCTGCGTGTCGGTGGGGACGGAATCCACCTCGTGGCGTGCGCCACGGAGGACGAGCGTCGATCCACTCAGGCGTCGGCGGTGCTCACGCTGGTCTCGGCAGGCCTGGTCTCCGCGGCGTCGATTCTGCGCGGCCGTCCGGTCCAGCAGCGACTCGCGCTCACCCAGTACCCGCACGGCGGGATGGAATCCCTGGTGTCGGATGCCTCGCTCGCCGCGAGTGGGCGGATCATCGCCCGGCGAAAGGGCGCACCGGTTCTCACGGTCGCGGAGTTCCACGAACTCCAGGTCACTGCGCGGGCGGAGGTCCCCGGTGCGGTGGCGTCCGCGATCTCGTCGGCGGTTCCCGCGCTGATGTCCGCCCAGTCCGTGTCGGGCCGTCTGGCGGAGGCGCCGGCAGACGTCGCCGACGAGGTCCGTCCTTCACTGGACTTCCTCGTCGGGCGCGGATTCCTCGCGCGCCATCCCTCGGATGTGCTTCCACATCTGGAGCGACATGTACGGGCAATCGGCCTCCGGTTGGACCTCGCCGAGAAGTCACCCGCCCGGCACGGCGAACTCACGGCGAAGCTGAACCGCTCCGAGTCGATCGTCGAGGAGGCGTGCGCCGCGCTGCGACAGCGGCCGGGTGGCGCACGGGCGTGCCGGGACCTGCGGTGGATGCTCGCCGAGTACCGGGTGGGACTGTTCGCGCAGTCGCTTGGTACCGCCCGGCCGGTATCGGCAGAGCGGATCGACAAGGCGGTGGCGGCTGCGCTCGCCCCGCGGTCGTCCCGATGATGCCGCGTGGTCAGCGGCTCGCGCGGCGCTCCCGGAGGGCGATGATCTCGCGTTCGAAGTCGTCGGCCGAGCTGAACTGCTTGTACACGGACGCGAACCGCAGGTAGGCGACTTCGTCCAGATCCTGCAGAGGGCCCAGGATGGCGAGCCCGATCTCGTGGGCGGGAACCTCGGACGCACCGCCGGATCTCACAGCGTCCTCGACCTGTTGGGCGAGGCGACGCAGAGCGTCCTCGTCAACCGATCGTCCCTGGCACGCGCGGCGGACACCGCGGACGACCTTGTCCCGACTGAACGCCTCGGTCACCCCGTTACGTTTGAGAACCGTCAGCAGAGGCGTCTCCAGCGTCGTGAACCGGTGTCCACACCGGGGGCACTCCCGGCGACGCCGGATCGCCTGACCCTCGTCGACGGATCGTGAGTCGATTACCCGGGAGTCCTCGTGGTGGCATGTCGGGCAGTACATTCCCGTGGGGCCCTTCGTCGACCGGAGTTCACGCGTCCCGGATCGTGCCTGACGAAACGCGGGGGCGGTAGACCACCGCCCACGGTCCATTCTAGGAGGCCCGCTGCCCGGTCACGCGTAGGCGGGTCCACCGAGGAAGGCCACTGCGAGAAGCATGATCACGCCGAATGCGATCCCGCACGCCAGTAGCGCCCAGGCCGGCACGTCGTCGACGACCCCGGTGGACACCGGTGCCTCGACGTGGCACGCCCGCACGCGGTCCGTGGAGACCGGGCGCACGAGCACACGGCGACCCGGGGCGACCGACGTGACGGCGGCCGGACGGGCGGCTATCCGCGGCCGATCGAGATACTCCGCGCGCGAGGACGTGACGGCGGGCCGACTGCCCTCCGGTCGGGCCAGGGTGCGTCGCGGCGCACGGGTGGACCGCACCGACACGTCACCGGGCCGGTCGAGGTGCGCGACCCGTCCACGATGGTCGTCGGGGCAGACCTCGGTCCACCGCGCGGCCGGACGTGTGTGGGACTGAAGCTCGACAACGGTCATGGTGGCTCCCTACTCGATACGGTGTGCGATGGTGCTTCGCACACCTGTATGTGTTCCTCAGTACATCTGTTCGAATCCGAACTCCCCTAGAGTTGTATCACGCGACTCCGACATGGTCACGATTCACAGAGGAATTTCTTCGAACACCTGTGTGGCGCGCCGCAGTCCTTGGCACTAGGGTGTAGACAGATCACAACGTCGAACATCCATTCGCCGAAGGGACCACACGAGATGCCGAAGCCCGATTTCGAGTCACTGACGGACCGACAGAAGAGCGTTCTGCTCCACATCCACGACACCGTCAAGGAGCGTGGTTATCCGCCGAGCATCCGGGAGATCGGGGACGCGGTCGGCTTGCAGTCCACGTCGTCGGTGGCGCATCAACTCCGCACGCTGGAGAAGAAGGGCTTCCTGACGCGGGATCCGCACAAGCCGCGGGCGGTCGACGTCCACGGTGTCCCGGGGCAGAAGTCACGGGGCCGTCGCTCACCTGCTCCGGAGCCCCAGCGTCCGGGCGGAGCGGTCGAGCCCGTTTACGTCCCCGTGCTCGGCCGGATCGCGGCGGGCGGGCCCATCCTCGCGGAGCAAGCCGTCGAGGAGATCTTCCCCCTGCCGTCGGACCTCGTCGGCTCAGGTGATCTGTTCATGCTCAAGGTCGTGGGCGAGTCGATGATCGACGCCGCCATCTGCGATGGCGACTACGTGGTGGTCAGGCGGCAGAACGTCGCGGACAACGGGGAGATCGTCGCCGCCATGATCGACGGGGAGGCGACGGTCAAGACTTTCCGGAACGACTCGAGCGGAGTCTGGTTGCTGCCCCACAATCCGTCGTTCAGCCCGATTCCGGGCGAGCACGCGACGATCCTGGGCAAGGTCGTGACAGTGTTCCGGAAACTCTGAGTCCCGGTTCGAACGACGCGCCGCCCGTCCCCGCAGGGGTCAGGCGGCGCCGTCATGTGGACCGCGGGCGGCGAACTCGTCCAGTTCGCCGGCCACGGACGCGGGCAGTCGGACCACCAGCCGGGTTCCGTCCTGGGTGTGTTCCTCCTCGACCACCGCGCCCTCGGCGTGGACCCGCGACACCACGTCCCCGCGGGAGTACGGGACGGACAGGGTCACCTCGGTGTCCCCGGAGGCGACGATCTGCGTGATTCGCTCGAGGAGTTCGTCGACACCCTGCCCGGTGACCGCCGAGACGAACACGGCGTCGGGCAGCGCGTGGTGCAACTCGGTGAGGACCACGGGATCCGCGGCGTCGATCTTGTTGATCACCAGGAGTTCCCGAGGCCGCTCCGCGTTCTGCTCCTCGACCACCTCGTTGATCACCTTGCGCACCGCCTCGATCTGGCGGAGCGGGAAGGCATCCGAACCATCCACGACGTGGAGGAGCAACTCGGAGTCGACGACCTCTTCCAGTGTGGACCTGAACGCCTCGACCAACTGGGTCGGCAGGTGTCGGACGAATCCCACGGTGTCCGTGAAGACGACTGCTCTGCCGTCAGGCAACTCGGCCTTGCGCGTGGTCGGGTCGAGTGTGGCGAACAGGGCGTTCTGAACCAGGACGCCGGCTCCGGTGATCCTGTTGAGCAGGCTCGACTTCCCGGCGTTCGTGTATCCGGCGATGGCGATGGATGGCACCGGAGTGGAACGCCGTCGGTGCCGTTTGGTGTCCCGGGCCTGCTTCATACCCTTGATGTCCCGGCGCAGACGGGCCATCCGCTCGCGGATCCGACGCCGATCGGTCTCGATCTTGGTCTCACCCGGGCCACGGAGGCCGACGCCGCCGTTGCTCCCGGCACGACCGCCCGCCTGGCGGGACAGCGACTCGCCCCACCCACGCAGACGGGGGAGCATGTACTCCATCTGGGCGAGGGTCACCTGGGCCTTGCCCTCACGGCTGGTGGCGTGCTGCGCGAAGATGTCGAGGATCAGCGCGGTACGGTCGATGACCTTCACGTTGACCGCCTTCTCCAGCGCGAGCAACTGTCCAGGGGTGAGTTCGCCGTCGCAGATGACGGTGTCCGCGCCGGTCGCGGCGATCACGTCCTTGAGGACGCTGACCTTGCCCGACCCGATGTATGTGGCGGCATCGGGCTTGTCGCGGCGCTGGATGAGCGCATCGCAGACCTCCGATCCCGCGGTCTCGGCGAGCTGGGCGAGCTCGTCCATCGCGGCGTCCGCCTGCGCGGCGGACCCTTCGGTCCAGACACCGACGAGCACGACCCGTTCGAGTCGGAGCTGGCGGTACTCGGCGTCGTTGACGTCCTGGAGTTCGGTGGAGAGCCCCGCCACCCGGCGCATCGAGGATCTCTCCTCGAGCTGGAAATCACCGATGGACGGATCGAGGTCGCGTGTCGGCCGGTCAGCGGCCGTGTGATCAGTAGTCATTCGGGTTCATCTTCTCACACCGGGCCCCCCGGTGTCCCGTGCGAGACGGTGTGCTACCGACCACGGTGGTAATGACCGCGGGCGACGAGTGTGGACGGCCCGGTGAGCGAGGACCCGGCCTCGGTGAGTGAGACCTCCACCTCGCCGCCGGGGACCACCACGACGACGTCGCCCGTCGCCTCCCCCGAGTCTGCCAGCGCGGCGACCGCGGTCGCGACGATTCCGGTTCCGCAGGACATGGTCTCCCCTGATCCCCGCTCGTGGACCCGCATGGAGACCCGACCGTCAACCATCGGGGTGGCGATCTCGACGTTGACGCCGTCGGGGAAGAAGTCTCGGTCATACACCGGGGCCTCCTGCACCGGCAGCCCGGCGAGGCCCGCGGCGTCCAGATCGGGGACCACACAGGCGAGGTGCGGATTGCCCATGTCGACGGCGAGTCCCGCGAAGGTCCGGCCACCGACCTCCGCCGAGGACAGGCCCAGCAGACGCGGCTCCCCCATGTCCACCCGCACCACCGCGTCAACACCCGAGTGTGAGAGGACCTCGGCGGGGCGGGCCCCTGACCGCGTGCCCACCGGGATCGAGCCGGCCTCCGCTCTCCCGGTCGCGACGAGGGCGTGGGCGAAGACCCGGACCCCGTTGCCGCACATCTCCGCGATGGAACCATCGGCGTTGCGGTAGTCCATGAACCAGTCCGCACCGTCCACGCCGGGCGGCAGGGTCGCGAGCACGCCGCGGCCGACGAGGGCTCCGGCGGTCGCGATCCGCAGGACTCCGTCGGCGCCGATTCCGCCACGCCGATCGCACAGTGCTCGTACGAGGTCCACGTCGAGGTCCAGGTCGGCCTGATCGTCCGGGAGGATCACGAAGTCGTTGAGGGTGCCGTGGCCCTTGAGGAAGGCGATACCGTCGGGCTGCGAGGCCTGGCGCGTCGAAGTCATGGCGAAATCGTACTCGCCGGCGGGGACCGTTCCGCACCGTGGAAATGTCGGATGATGCCGGACGGTACGCCCACTAGAGTCGGCCTGGAGAACGGTCCCCTACCTCCAGGAGAGCATCGATGTCCGAACGCATCACTGTCGGCGGAATCCAGGTCGACGAGGTCCTGTACGACTTCGTCAACTCCCAGGCGATCCCGGGCACCGGGGTCGATCCCGACGCGTTCTGGGCGGGCGCCTCCGAGATCTTCACCGAGCTGGCCCCCCGCAATCGCGAACTGCTCGACACCCGCGACCGGTTGCAGTCCCGGATCGACGCCTGGCACCACGAGAACCCGGCGCCGATCGACCCGGGCGCCTACAAGGCGTTCCTGCAGGAGATCGGGTACCTGGTGCCCGAGCCCGAGTCCGTCTCCGTCACGACCGAGAACGTCGACGCGGAGATCGCCACGGTCGCCGGCCCGCAGCTCGTCGTGCCGGTCATGAACGCCCGGTTCGCGATCAACGCGGGTAACGCCCGCTGGGGTTCGCTCTACGATGCCCTCTACGGCACCGACGCGATCCCGGAGTCCGACGGCGCCGAGCAGGGCTCGGGGTACAACAAGGTCCGCGGCGACAAGGTCATCGACTGGGCCCGTGAATTCCTCGACGACGCCGCACCGCTGGCGTCGGGCAGCCACGTGGGATCCACGGCCTACGCCGTGGTCGACGGAGGCCTGCAGGTGACCGTGTCCGACGGGTCGAGCACCCGGTTGGCGGCCCCGGAGAAGTTCGTGGGCTACCTCGGCGAGCCCTCGAGCCCGTCCTCGGTCCTGCTGTGCAACAACGGTCTGCACATCGAGATCCAGATCGACCCGGACTCCCCCATCGGCTCGACCGACGGCGCCGGCGTCAAGGACGTCGTCCTGGAGTCCGCCGTCTCCACCATCATGGATTTCGAGGACTCGGTCGCCGCCGTCGACGCCGAGGACAAGACCCAGGGCTACAGCAACTGGCTGGGGCTCATGAAGGGAGACCTGTCCGAGGAGATCACCAAGGGCGACAAGACCTTCACCCGTGTCCTCAACGACGACCGGGTCTTCACCGCGCCCGACGGTTCGGGTGAGGTCCGTCTCCACGGCCGCTCGATGCTGTTCGTGCGTAACGTCGGCCACCTGATGACCAACCCGGCCGTGCTCGACGCGGACGGCAACGAGATGCCCGAGGGCATCCTCGACGCACTGGTCACCTCGCTCGCCGGCATGCACGGGATCGCCGAGGGCAACGAGCGCCGGAACAGCCGACACGGGTCGATCTACATCGTGAAGCCCAAGCAGCACGGGCCGGAGGAGGTCGCGTTCACCACCGAGCTGTTCGGTCGTGTCGAGAAGCTCCTCGGGCTGTCCGAGAACACCCTCAAGGTGGGCATCATGGACGAGGAGCGTCGCACCTCGGTCAACCTCGCCGCCTGCATCGCCGAGGCCACCGAACGAGTCGTGTTCATCAACACCGGCTTCCTCGACCGGACCGGCGACGAGATCCACACCTCCATGGAGGCCGGGCCGATGATCCGCAAGGGCGAGATGAAGGGCGCCCGGTGGATGAACGCCTACGAGGACTTCAACGTCGACACGGGTCTGGCGTGTGGCCTGCGTGGCCGCGCCCAGATCGGCAAGGGCATGTGGGCCAAGACCGACCTCATGGCCGAGATGCTCGCCGAGAAGATCGGCCAGCCCCGGGCCGGCGCCAACACCGCGTGGGTGCCCTCCCCGACCGGCGCCACGCTGCACGCCACCCACTACCACCGGGTCAACGTCATGACGCGTCAGGAGGAACTCCTCGCCGGGGGTGCCCGCGCGAGTGTCGACGACATCCTCACCGTCCCCCTGGCCCCCTCCACGGACTGGACGGACGAGGAGAAGAAGGAGGAGGTCGACAACTCCTGCCAGACCATCCTCGGTTACGTCGTGCGGTGGGTCGAGCAGGGAATCGGTGTCTCGAAGGTGCCGGACATCCACGACGTCAACCTCATGGAGGACCGCGCCACCCTGCGGATCTCCTCGCAGATGCTGGCCAACTGGATCCGCCACGACATCATCACCGCCGACGACGTCGAGGATTCGCTGCGCCGGATGGCCGAGATCGTCGACAAGCAGAACGCCGGCGACGACGCCTACCGGAACATGGCACCGGACTTCGAGAAGTCCATCGCCTGGCAGGCGGCCCGGGAACTGATCCTCGAGGGCACCAGGCAGCCGTCGGGTTACACCGAGCCGATCCTGCATCGCCGTCGTCGCGAATTCAAGGCCGCCAACGCGGGCTAGACCGGCGCCGGCCGACCCGCCGACCCGCCGCGGAATCCGCCACCTCCGCCCGACCTCCGATCCCGCGCCAGTGGGGCCGGATCCGGGCGGTGGGTGGCGGATTCGCCGCTGTCACGGCCAGAAGCGTCCGGCTCCGGGCCCGATGGCGTCCGGCCCAGGGTCCCGTGGGCTCCGGCGGGTGGGCACGCTCGAGGGCGGGAGGTCAGGGGACGAGCCCGGCCACGGCCGCACGAAGGATCGCGACGGCGGCGTCGCGGCGATCGCGCGTGAACCTGGCCTCGGGCCCGGATGCCGACACCGCGAAGGCGGCGTCCCCGGTACCCACCGCGATGGCGACGCAGCGGACGCCCTCCTCCTGCTCGGACTCATCGGTGGCGAACCCCGCCTGTCGCACCACCCGCAGCTCCTCGATCAATCTGTCGGGGTCGACGATGGTCGAGTCGGTGAAGCGGCGCATGCCCGCCCTGTCGAGCATGCTGCGGACCTCGTCGTCGTCGTCGCCCGCGACCAGGGCCTTGCCCACCGCCGTGCAGTGCACGTCCACCCGTCGGCCCACCTCGGTGAACATCCGCATCGAGTGTGGGGACGGCACCTGGGCGAGGTAGACGACCCCGTCGCCCTCCCGGACGGCGAGGTTGGCGGTCTCCCCGGTGCCCTCGACCACGGCGGTGAGCACCGGCACGGCCCAGGACGCGGTGGCGCGTCCGGCGACGTCGCCGATCCGCTGGAGACGCGGTCCCAGCAGATAGTCGCGGCCCGCGTCGCGCCGGAGGTGACCGCTCTCCGCGAGCGTGCCGCACAGCCTGTGGACGGTGGCGGCCGCCAGGCCCGTGTCGGAGACCAGGTCCCCGAGGCTCGCCCGGCCCCCGCGGATGCTCAGCGCGTCGAGTAGGTCGAAGGCGCGGTCGACGGACTGGACCCGCGAGCGCCCGGATCCGGGGCTGCTCACCGCCGGCCCTCCCCGAGGATCCCCAGCGCGGTCTCGAGCGGCCGGGGTGCGTCGGCGTCGCGTCCGTGGGTGTCGGTGTCGATCCACCGGATCCGGTGATCCCGGCCGAACCACGACCGCTGGCGACGGACGTAGCGGCGGGTCCCGATCACCGTCCGTTCCTCGGCGCGGGCCGCCCCGGCGTCGTCGATCCGCTGCTGTGCGTCCATCTCGTCGAGCACCTGGGCGTAACCGATCGCGCGTCGTGCGGTGACGCCCCGGAGCAGTCCGACTCCCACGAGCCGGCGGACCTCCGGGACGAGCCCGTCGGCGAACATCGCGGCCGTACGCGTCGTCAGCCTCTCGTCCAATTCGGGCAGACCGCAGCGCAGGCCCAGCATGCGCGTGCCCCAGCGCGGCTCCCCGATCGTCGGTCGGGAGGCGGAGAACGGCTTCCCGGTGAGTTCCACGACCTCCAACGCGCGCACGGTGCGCCTGGGGTCGCTGGGGAGGATGGTCTGCGCGGCCTCGGGGTCCACCTCGGCGAGTTCGGCGTGCAGGGCCTGCACCCCGATCTGTTCGAGGCGACGTTCGTAATGGGCCCGGACCTCCGGGTCCGTGTCCGGTATCGACCACCCGTCCACGAGCGCCTGGATGTACATCATCGACCCCCCGCACAGGATCGGCACGTGGCCGCGATCGCGGATCTCGGAGATCTCACGTTCCGCTTCGGTACGGAAGTCCGCGACACTGGCGGTCTCGGTGACGTCCAGCACGTCGAGCCGGTGGTGCGGGATCCCGCGCCGCTGAGCCGGCGCGAGCTTGGCGGTCCCGATGTCCATCCCGCGGTACTGCTGCATGGCGTCGCAGTTGACGATCTCCCCGCCGAGTCGCTCGGCGAGGCCGAGCGCCAGCTCGGACTTCCCCGTCCCGGTCGGCCCCATCACGGCGACGGGAACACGCCCGGTCATGACGGTGCCCCGGGTTCGCCGGGAGTGGCGGCCGGCGCGTCGACGACCACCGTGGCATTCGCGGCGGCCTCCGGTGGCCACCACGCGCTGTGATACCCCACCCCGAATGGCGCCCAGGACAGGGCCTCGACAGCCGTGCGGTCCGCGACGAGGTCCGCCAGGACGCGCCACGCGGGCCGGCTCCACCAGCCGATCTCGTCGGCCACCGGCTCGCCGGGGTCCGGGAGCTCGCCGGAGCTGCGCAGCCATCGGGTGAGCTCCTCGTCGAGGGCGATACCGCGGGGATCCTCGGGGACGGGAGCTCGCGGAGTGAGGGAGGCGGGGCCGTCGGCGACGACGACGACGAGGTCGTCCGACACCGGCGTGGGGGTGGGCTGCGCTCCCCCGGTCACGCCGATGAACCTCCTCGGGAGGTCGATACCCGCCAGGTCGAGCAGCCACCAGGCGATCAACGCCGGGTCGGGAACAGTCCCGTGCGGCGCCGGCGGGGCACCGGGCGGACCCACGGGCACGTCGACCCCCCACCTGGAGAGCGAGGAGCGCATGTCCCCGAGACCTCTGCCCGCGCGGTCGGTCCCCAGGACGACGACCCGTGCCGCGCCGCGCCCGGCCCGGCGGAGCATCTCGCATATCGCGGCCACCCCGCTCTCGGTCTCGGCGACCGCAGAGCCGGACAGCTCCGGCACGAGGACCGGCGCTCCGGGGACCAGGACGACAGAGGGGCTCACACCCGGAAACCCTACTGACCGCCCCCGACACCGCGGAACGGACCCGTCCGGGGATACCGCGGGGATACGCCGGACACCCGGGCGGAGGTTGGTACACACTAGGAGGATGCCGTCTCCTCGAAACGGGGCGGCGAGGCGATGACCGGTGCGATCCCGGTGATGGTGCCGTGACACGCGGCAGAAGGAAACGAGGACGACATGACCGAGCAGTCACCCACCGCCCAGGGCGGATCGAGTTCGGGCGGAGCGAGTTCGGGCGGAGCGACCCCGATCCCCGGTCCGAGGCCGGGTGCGCCATCCCCCGCCGCGCTGGCACGCAAGGTGGCACCGCGGCCGACCCCCGCGGGCACCCCAGGGTTCACGCGCGCCTCGGACGCGTCGCAGTGGGGTCGCGTCGACGAGTCGGGCGCGGTGTTCGTCCGGACCTCCGACGGTGAGCGTCAGGTCGGGTCGTGGCAGGCCGGTGCTCCCGAGGAGGGCCTCGCGCACTTCGGTCTGCGCTTCGATGACCTCGCCGCCGAGGTCGCTCTGCTCGAGACCCGTCTCGAGTCCCATCCGCAGGACGCCAGGAAGACCCGCGCCTCGGCGGAGACCCTGGCGGAACAGATCCCCACCGCCGCCGCCGTGGGCGATCTCGATACTCTCGCCGCGCGTGTGGCTGCGGTGATCGAGCGTTCCGGCGAGGTCGAGGCCGTGTCGAAGCAGCGCAAGGACGAGCAGCGGGCGGCCGCGATCGCGCGGAAGGAGGCGTTGGCGGACGAGGCCGAGGAGATCGGGGCGTCGTCGACTCAGTGGAAGTCCGCCGGGGACCGTCTGCGCGAGATCCTCGAGGAGTGGAAGACGATCCGGGGTATCGACCGCAAGACGGACGACGCCCTGTGGAAGAGGTTCTCCAAGGCCCGGGAGGCGTTCAACCGTCGCCGGGGCTCGCACTTCGCCGAACTTGACCGCAACCGCGCCTCGGTCAAGAAGGTCAAGGAGGACCTGGTGGAGAGGGCGGAGGCCCTGTCCGGGTCCACCGACTGGAACGACACGGCCACGGCGTTCCGTCGTCTCATGGACGAGTGGAAGGCCGCCGGCCGGGCCCCGCGGGAGGCCGATGAGGCCCTGTGGAAGCGGTTCAAGGCCGCCCAGGACACGTTCTTCGACGCCCGCCATGCCGCCGCTGCGGAACGGGACGCCGAGTTCGAGACCAACGCCCAGGCCAAGGAGGCCCTGCTCTCCGAGTACGAGGGCCGGATCGATCCTACGGCCGACCTGGGTGCCGCCCGGTCCGCTCTTCGGCAGCTGCAGTCGCGGTGGGAGGAGATCGGCAAGGTCCCGCGCGAGCGGATGGGTCAGCTGGAGGGGCGTATCCGGGCCCTGGAGAAGCGTGTCGCCGATGCGGCGGACACGGAATGGCGTCGTACCGACCCGGAGGCCAAGGCCCGCGCCGGCCAGTTCTGGGACCGGGTCCATGACTTCGAGGAGCAGGCCGCGAAGGCGGACGCTGCGGGCAAGAACAAGGACGCCGAGAGCGCACGGGCCCAGGCCGCCCAGTGGAAGGAGTGGGCGGAGGCAGCCGAGAAGGCGGTCGACACCCGCTGACGCGCCCCACCGGCGGACACCCGCCGACGCGCCCCACCTGCGGCCACCCGCCGACGGGCGACGAGAACCCGCAGACGAGAAGAGCCCGGCCCGTCACGACGGGGCCGGGCTCTTCTCGCGCCGGTCATCAGACGGCGCGACGTCCGGGAGGTCGGTTCAGCGCCCGTCTCCGTGACGGGCGTTCTCCTCGAGCGTGATCTGCTCCGGGGTCCGCGCCCACAGCACGCTCGCCAGCGTGATGACCAGAGCGAACACGATGATCTCACTGACGTAGAGGCCGATGCTGGGCCCGCCGAAGTCCTGCACATCAGGGTTGGGGCCGCGACCGGACTGGCGGAGCCAGATCGCCAACACGCCGTAGACGGCGGACACGCACGTCGCGCTCCAGGCGATCCCGGCGGCCCACCACTTCTGGGTCATGATCATCGCTGCCCCGAACGCGATGGTGCCCACGGAGTACAGCAGGACGAACAGATGGGACGGCAGGGTCGTGTACTGCTCACGCGCCACGTCGGTGAAGAACAGGACGTCGAGGCCCCGCACCCCCTCGCTGTGCGGCAGGGCCAGGGCCACGGCCAACAGCACGATGAGGACGGCGGACGCCAGGTAGGCCCGCCCGATCACGAGGGTGCGCCCGAGGACGCGGTCACGGTCCCGCATCTCCGATTCCGCGTTCCGGGTGACTTCCATGATCCCCGCGATCGGATCGGGGCGCTTGTCGGTGCTCACGTGGGGCATCCCTTCTCGGTGGTGACTGGGGCGCTGACGGTGTCGCGCCGGAGCGTGGGAAGCCCGAGCCCGACCCCGATGGGCGGGGTCTCGGGCTTGTGGCCCGCCTCGTGACGATCGCCGGCCCGGGTTGCTCGGTGGCTGAGCACCCCGTCATCGGCGAGCAGGTGGTGCGGGGCCGCGGCGGTGACCCGGGTGGTCACCACATCTCCCGGACGCACCCGGTCGGCGTGGTCGCCGATGGGGGCGAAGTGTACGAGCCGACCGTCGCGGGCCCGGCCCGTCATCCGGGCGGTGGCCGCGTCCTTGCGGCCCTCGTCGGCGGTCACGAGGAGCTCGACGACGCGCCCGACCTGCTTCTGGTTCTCCTCGAGCGTGATGCGCTCCTGGAGCTCGATCAGCCGCTCGTAGCGTTCCTGGACCACGGCCTTGGGGATCTGGTCCTCCATGGTGGCCGCGGGGGTCCCCGGGCGGGGCGAGTACTGGAAGGTGAACGCGCTGGAGAACCGCGCCTTCTCGACCACGTCGAGGGTGGCCTGGAAGTCCTCCTCGGTCTCCCCGGGGAACCCGACGATGATGTCGGTGGTGATGGCCGCGTGCGGCATGGCCGCGCGGACGCGCTCGATGATCCCGAGGAAGCGCTCGGACCGGTAGGAGCGTCGCATGGCGCGCAGGACGCGGTCGGACCCGGACTGCAGCGGCATGTGCAGTTGCGGGCAGACGGTGGGTGTGGAGGCCATGGCCTCGATCACGTCGTCGGTGAACTCCGCCGGGTGCGGCGAGGTGAAGCGGATCCGTTCGATCCCCTCGACCCGGCCGGCCGCCCGCAATAGTGAGGCGAAGGCTCCCTTGTCGGAGGGCTCGTCGGGGTCGTGGAAGGACCGCCCGTACGCGTTGACGTTCTGGCCGAGCAGCGTGACCTCGAGTACGCCCTCGTCGGCGAGCGCCTGCACCTCGGCCAGTACCTCGCCGGGCCGACGATCGACCTCCTTGCCGCGCAGGGACGGAACGATGCAGAACGTGCAGGTGTTGTTGCATCCCACGGACACCGAGACCCACCCGGCGTACGAGGACTCGCGGGTGGCGGGCAGGGTCGAGGGGAAGTGCTGCAGGGAGTCGGCGATCTCCACCTCGGCCCGCTCGTTGTGGCGGGAGCGGTCGAGGAGCGTCGGCAGGTGTCCGAGGTTGTGGGTGCCGAACACGACGTCGACCCACGGTGCGCGGGAGACGACGACGTCCTTGTCCTTCTGCGCGAGGCACCCCCCGACGGCGATCTGCAGGCGGGGGTTCGTGTCCTTCCACGGCCGCAGATGACCGAGGGTGCCGTAGAGCCGGTTGTCGGCGTTCTCCCGGACCGCGCAGGTGTTGAACACGACCAGATCGGGAAGGTGACCTCCGGCCGGATCGGCGTCGCCCTCGAAGGGGACGTACCCCGCGGCGTCGAGGACCCCGGACAGACGCTCGGAGTCATGGACGTTCATCTGACATCCGAAGGTGCGAACCTGGTAGGTCCGGCGGGCGTCGCCCTCGGCATGCGCGTCCTGCGCCGCCGCCTGCAGGTCGGTCACGAGAGTATCCACGCAGGCCAGGGTACTCAGGGCGATGCGTGGGCCGCCAATTCGGCGTCCACGACTTTCACCGCCAACCCCGTCGGATAACCCCGCCGGGCCAGGAACGCGATGAGCCTGCGCCGCTCGCCCTGCACGTCCGGCCCGGAGAATGCGGCGCGCGGCCGGCGATCCAGCCGACCGCGTACCAGTTCGGCGGCCTCCCGGCGATCATCCGACTCGTCGATCTCGCCGACCGCCCGGGCGATGTGCGCCTCGGCCACGCCCTTGTCCCGCAGCTCGCGCTCGAGGGCGCCGCGCGAACGGCCACGGCGTCTCCTGCGGCCACGTACCCACTCCTCGGCGAAGTCGGCATCGTCGACCAGGCCCCACGCCCTGACCCTGCCAAGCGCTTCGTCGACGGCCTCCGCGGCGTACTCCTTGTCGAGCAGCCGCTCGCGCAACTCGTGCTCGCTGCGCGGCCGGTAGCGCAGTAGTCGGAGCGCGGCGTTCGCGGCCTCGTGCGCTTCGGGGGCCAGGGGCGGCAGGTCCGAGGACCCGGAGGGCCTGGCCTCCACTGCGGCGATCGCCGTACGGAGTTCCTCCGCCCCGGGCGCCCCGGCGCCGCGGGGCCCGCGGGTGTCCCTGCCCGACATCAGAACTCGACGGGCACCACGTCGATCGGCGCGTCCTCGTCGGACTCCGCCTCGATCTCGGCGATCTCCGCCCCCGCGCCGATATTGAGCTTGTCGAGGATCTTCCGCTCGATCTCGTCCCGCACCGACGGGTTCTCCTTGAGGTACCGACGGGCGTTCTCCTTGCCCTGGCCCAACTGGTCCGGTCCGTAGGTGAACCAGGACCCCGACTTCTTGATGAAGCCGTTGTCCACGCCCATGTCGATGAGCGAGCCCTCGCGACTGATCCCCTCGCCGTAGAGGATGTCGAACTCCGCGATCTTGAACGGCGGCGCGACCTTGTTCTTGACGACCTTGCACTTGGTGCGGTTACCGACCGCGTCGGCACCGTCCTTGAGCGTCTCGATACGGCGCACGTCCAACCGCACCGACGCGTAGAACTTCAGCGCCTTACCACCGGTGGTGGTCTCCGGCGAGCCGAACATGACGCCGATCTTCTCGCGCAGCTGGTTGATGAAGATGGCGGTGGTGCCGGTGTTGTGCAGCGCGCCCGTCATCTTCCGCAGGGCCTGGCTCATGAGTCGCGCCTGCAGGCCGACGTGGCTGTCGCCCATCTCCCCCTCGATCTCGGCACGCGGCACGAGCGCCGCCACGGAGTCGATGACCAGAATGTCGATCGACCCCGACCGGACGAGCATGTCCGCGATCTCCAGGGCCTGCTCACCCGTGTCCGGCTGGGAGACGATGAGGTTGTCCGTGTCCACGCCGAGCTTGCGGGCGTACTCCGGATCCAGGGCGTGCTCCGCGTCGATGAACGCCGCGATCCCGCCAGCCGCCTGCGCGTTGGCCACGGCGTGCAACGCGACCGTGGTCTTACCCGAGGACTCCGGCCCGTAGATCTCCACGACGCGTCCCCGGGGGAAGCCGCCCACGCCCAGTGCCACGTCGAGGGACAGTGCCCCGGTCGGGATGACCTGGACCGGCGGCCGGTTGTCGTCACCCAACCGCATGACCGAGCCCTTGCCGTAGGCCTTGTCGATCTGCGCGAGGGCCAGTTCCAGCGCCTGTTCGCGATTCTGGGCCACGCCCGTCTTGGTCCCCGACTTCGCGGTGGTCTTGGGTGCCATGGTGCTCTCCGTTCCTGCGCGACCCCCGGCGTCCGGCCGATCGGTCTGGGTGGTGATTCAGTTGCGGACGTTACGGGCCGGGTACGACACGAACGTCTCGCGCGAACCCGGCGACCGCTTTCCTGTGGAGGAAGGGCGCCCTGTGGACGGGGCGAACCGTCATCACGTGGCACCCAGTGTAGGCGAACGGGTGTTCGAGGTCGACCGACACGCCGCGGACGGAGCGCTAGTGCAGCTGTTCGGGTACCTCGAACTCGGCGCACAACGCCAACCACACTCGCTTGACGGGGAGGCCGGCGTCGATCGCCTCGAGGGCGGTCCTCCCGCCACACTCCGCCAGATGGTGCGATCTGGTCAGACTGTCGGCGCGGAGTTCACCGAAGGCCTCCACGGTGCGTGCGCGGAACTCGGTCAGGGTCACGTCTCGCCCTCCCCTACGGACGACGACGGGCCGCCGGCGTGGTCGCCGACGGCCCGTTGCCGCGAGATCACTGCTGTTCGGTCTGCGCCTGCTGCTGCTGCTGCGGCGCCGGCTCGGACTGGCCCTGGCCGAGCTGGCCGGTGGCACCGGTACCGGACCCGAGTTGGCCGCCCTCCGCCATCGACGCGCGGATCTGCTCGAGGCGGCTGTGGCCGGCCATCTGGGTCGAGGCCTGCTCGACCTCGAGCATGCGACCCTGCACCGAGTTCTGTGCGAGTTCGGCCGAGCCCAGGGCGTTGGCGTACCGACGCTCGATCTTGTCGCGGACCTGGTCGAGGTTCGGGGTGTTGCCGCCCGAGGACAGCTCCGACATCGACTGCAGGGAGGCGCTGACCTGCTCCTGCATCTTGGCCTGCTCCAGCTGACTGAGCAGCTTGGTGCGCTCGGCCACGCGCTGCTGGAGGACCATCGCGTTCTGCTCGACGGCCTTCTTGGCCTGGGCGGCGGCCTGGAGCGACTGGTCGTGCAGGCCCTTGAGGTCTTCCACACTCTGCTCGGCCGTGACCAGTTGGGCCGCGAACGCCTCCGCGGCGTTCTCGTATTCGGTGGCCTTGGCCGCGTCACCTTTCTGGCGCGCCTGCTCCGACATCTGCAATGCCTGCCGGGTGGAGCCCTGGAGCTTCTCGATCTCCGCGAGCTGCCGGTTGAGCTTCATCTCCAGCTGGCGCTGGTTGCCGATGACCGCCGCAGCCTGCTGCGAGAGCTGCTGGTGCTGACGCTGCGCGTCAGCGATCGCCTGCTGGATCTGGACCTTGGGGTCGGCCTTCTCGTCGATCTTCGAATCGAACAACGCCATGAGGTAGCGCCATGCCTTGGTAAACGGATTGGCCATCGCTGCGTAGTGTCCTTCTGCCGATTCGGACGACGGGTCTGTTCAACGGTACCGAACAACGCACGGTTGCGACCACCGGGCGTGACGGGCGCGCGGTCAGGCCGCGAGCACCGGCTCGGTGAACGTGCCCGGAGGGGAGACCTCGAGGGCGGCGCGGATGAGGATCTCGCCCAGGGAGACGTCGAGCGCCCCGGAGATGGAGGCCAGCAGTTCGCTGGAGGCCTCCTTGCGGCCGCGCTCGATCTCCGAGAGGTACCCGGGGCTCACACGGGCGGCGTCGGCCACGTCCCGCAGGGTCCGACCGGATTCCCCGCGCAGGCCGCGCAGGACCGTCCCGAGCGTCTCGCGTAGCAGAGGGGCACCGCCGGGCTGGTCCGGTCTGGGCAGGGTGGTCATCTGGATGTTCGGCATCACGGGGTACAACGCATCACATCCCGGATTCGTTCCCGTCGTCGTCGTCACCGTTCCCCTCCCCCGTCGCCGCCGCGATGACCAGCTCCAACGCCGCCGTGCACGCCGCCGTACGGATACGGCTCCGGTCGCCGCTCAACGCCAGCGTCACGGACCAGGGCTCCCTCCCGGGAACCGTCAGGCCGACGTGGACGGTCCCCACCGGCCTGCCCTCCTGGGGCTCGGGCCCCGCCACTCCCGTCAGGCCCACGCCGACATCGGCACCACAGCGCCGCGCAGCCCCGCGCGCGAGTGCGCGGGCGGTCTCCGCGGACACGGCCCCGTGCCGCTCCAGGACCTCGGTCGGCACCCCGGCGAGCTCGTGCTTGAGTTCCGTCGCGTAGACGATCACCCCGCCGCGGAGCACCATGCTGGCCCCCGGCACCTCGGCGACGGTGGCCGCGAGCAGCCCGGCCGTGAGGGACTCGGCCGTGGCCAGGGTCCATCCGCGGTCCCGCAGGGCGGTGACAGCGGCGGCCGCCGGCGGGGACACGGCGACGGAGGGATCCACGGGGGTCAGTCCGCGGTGCGTGCGGCCCGCCGGGCCTTGACCAGGTAGTCGACGCCGGTATACACGGTCAGCACCACGGCCGCACCGACCACGATCCACTCGACCGGCCACACCCAGTGCGGCAGCGGCAGGATGAGCATCCCCATGCCCACCGTCTGTGTGACGGTCTTGAGCTTGCCTCCCCTGCTCGCGGCCACGACATAGTCCACCCCGAACAGGCGCCACAGCGTGATGCCGACCTCGCGGACCAGGATCACCACGGTCACCCACCAGAACAGCTCGTCCACCAGTGAGAGCGAGATCAGCGCGGCGGCGATGAGCGCCTTGTCGGCGATCGGGTCGGCGATCTTGCCGAAGTCGGTGACCAACCCGAGCTTGCGGGCCAGGTGACCGTCGACGTAGTCGGTGAACATCGCCACGGCGAAGACGACGAACGCCCCCACCCGCCACCAGGGATCCTGGGCGTCGGCGACGAAGAACAGGACCACGAAGACGGGGACCAGGAGGATCCTCACCACCGTGAGGACGTTCGCGATGTTGAGGACGGGGACCTCGTCGGTCCGGCGTCCGTTCTCGCGCGTGGAAGCAGTCACCCCCTCACCTTAGCGAGGACGGCGGGAATACCCTTGGTCGCGACGCACCCCCGACCCCGATCCCAGGAGATCCACGATGCCGCTCTTCGCCGTCACCTACCGCTACTCCGACGCCCAGACCGAGGAGCGGGAATCCAACAAGCCCGCCCACCGCGAGTGGCTGTCCGCCCGCGTCGACGACGGGTCCGTCCGGTCCGTGGGACCGTTCGTCGACGGATCCGGGGCGTTGCTGGTGGTGGAGGCCGACGACGACGAGGCCGCACGATCGCTCGTCGACGATGACCCCCACTGCCTGCGCGGAATGGTCTCGGAGATCTCGGTCCGGGAGTGGACGCCGGTTTTCGGCGCCCTCGCCTGACGCATACCCCGCCCGGCCGCTACCCCACCGGGGTCTCGGCCGGGTCGCGGAGCTCGGCCGGCTCGTCGTCCGGGTCCTCCTCCGGCGGGGCCCCGCCCTTGATCATCCAGAGCACCGAGGCGAGTTCCTCGGGCTTGACCAGCACGTCGCGTGCCTTGGACCCCTCGGAGGGTCCGACGATGTCGCGCGACTCCATCAGGTCCATGAGGCGGCCGGCCTTGGCGAAGCCGACCCGGAGCTTGCGCTGCAGCATCGAGGTGGAGCCGAACTGGCTGGACACCACGAGCTCCACGGCGGCGAGCAGGTCGTCGAGGTCGTCGCCGATGTCGGCGTCGATGTCCTTCTTGCCGTCCTCCTTGGCGGCGGTGATGGACTCGTCGTACTCGGGCTCGGCCTGGTTCTTGGCGTAGTCGACGACCTCGTGGATCTCCTCGTCGGTGATGAACGCACCCTGCATACGGATGGGGCGCGAGGCACCCATCGGGATGAAGAGGCCGTCGCCCATACCGATGAGCTTCTCCGCCCCGGCCTGGTCGAGGATGACCCGGGAGTCGGTGAGCGAGGACGTGGCGAACGCCAGGCGGGACGGGACGTTGGTCTTGATGAGGCCGGTGACCACGTCGACGGACGGCCGCTGCGTGGCCAGGACCAGGTGGATGCCGGCCGCGCGGGCCTTCTGGGTGATGCGGACGATCGCGTCCTCGATGTCGCGGGGCGCGGTCATCATGAGGTCGGCCAGCTCGTCGACCACCGCGACGATGTACGGGTAGGGCCGGTAGACGCGCTCGCTGCCGGGCGGCGTCGTGATGGCTCCCGACTTCACGCGCTCGTTGAAGTCGGTGATGTGGCGCACGCGGGTGGACTTCATGTCCTGGTAGCGCTGCTCCATCTCCTCGACGAGCCACGCGAGCGCCGCGGCCGCCTTCTTGGGCTGCGTGATGATCGGCGTGATGAGGTGCGGGATGCCCTCGTACGGCGTGAGCTCCACCATCTTGGGGTCGACGAGGATGAGGCGGACCTCGTCCGGGGTGGCCCGCGTGAGCAGGGACACGAGCATCGAGTTGACGAAGCTCGACTTACCCGAGCCGGTGGAGCCCGCCACCAGGAGGTGCGGCATCTTGGCCAGGTCGGCGGTGACGAAGTCGCCCTCGATGTCCTTGCCCAGTCCGATGAGCATCGGATTGTGCTTGCTGGCGGTCTTGGGGTCGGTCAGCACGTCCGCCAGCCGCACCAGTTCGCGGTCGAGGTTGGGCACCTCGATGCCGACCGCGGACTTGCCGGGGATCGGCGCCAGCAGCCGCACGTTGTCCGTGGCGACCGCGTAGGCGATGTTGCGGTGCAGGGCGGTGATCTTCTCGACCTTCACGCCGGGACCCAGTTCGACCTCGTACCGGGTGACCGTCGGGCCGCGGGTGAAGCCGGTGACGGCCGCGTCGATCTTGAACTGCTCCAGGACGCCCTGGATGGCCTCGATCATCTGGTCGTTGGACTCGCTGCGCGCCTTGGGCGGGTCGCCGGCCGTGAGCAGGCTGACGGGCGGCAGTGCGTAGTCCACGCCGTTCAGCAGCTGGGTCTGGGAGTCGAGCCGCTCCGCGTCGCTCTCGGCGGCGGTGTGGGTGGACGGGACGTTGGTCTGCGGGACCGCGGAGGTGTCCACCGACGGTGTCGAGGCGGCACGTCCGGGCGCGGTGGCCGGCGAGGACGGGGTGGCCGAGGCCGGCGGGCGGGCCGGGGCCTCGTCGACGTCGCCGCCCGCGGGCAGGACCTCGGTCCTGCGGGGGGTGCGCTTCGGGCGTGCCGGGGCCCGGGCCGGTTCCTCCGGGGGGACGTCGGCGACCTCCGGTGCCGCCTCGGGCTCGGCGGATGGCCGCGAGGCGCGGGGCATCTCGACCGTCTCGCCCGCCGTGGGGGTATCGGACCACGCGGCGATCCGGCGGCGGGAGCTGCGCCGCGTCGCGGAGCGCTCGGTCTCGGACGCCCGCGTCGTCTCCGCGATCGGGTACGCAGTGGTCATCTCGTCGTCCCAGTCCTCGTCGGAATCGACGTAGTCGTGGTCGACGATGTCGCCGCTGCCGTCCCAGCCGAAGAACCCACGGACGATGCCGGGGATCTCGCGCGCGGGCCGCCCCACCATCACCAGGATCCCGAACGCGACGAGCAGCACGAGGAGCGGTACCGCGACGAAGACGGACAGGCCGGCCTCGAGCGTTCCACCGACGATCCGGCCGAGCACCCCGGCGCCGGACCGCACCCCGTCGGGATCGGTCGGCGAGCCGGACCCCAGGTGCCACAGTCCGAGCACACCGAGGGCGGCGACGGTCGTCCCGACCAGCCAGCGCGAGTGCACGTCGGGACGGGGTTCGCGGGCCATGACGAGCACGCCCCATCCGCCAAGCAGGAGCGGCAGGAGGGCACCGGGGGTACCGACCACCGTCCGGATCCCGGTGTCGATCCAGTGGCCGATCGGGCCGGCTGCGCCGAACCACACGGCGCCGACGAACACGATCGCCACGCCGATGAGGATCAGGCCGAGACCGTCACGGCGGTGCGGCGGGACCACCTTGTCGTCGTCGTCCCCACCCCCGAGGCCACGGACCCCGTGGCCGACACCCTTCGCCATCGCGGACCACCCTCCGCGCAGCCCACGCCCCACGGCACCGAACGCACCCGAGGTGCGTTCCGGCGCCGGGGCGGCGGTCCGAGGACCGCTGCGGGTCCCCTTCTTGGGGGTCGAGACGACCGCACCGCGACGGGAACCGCCACCCCGCGACGACGACGGGGTGGACTTGGTCGATCGCTGTGCTCCCGAGGTCGAAGCCGGACGTCGGCCGCCGGGGGCACGGGTGGAGCGCGTGCTCGAGCTGGATGCCATGGCCGTCACTCTATCGTCTGGAGCACCACTGGTAACAGCAGCCACACGGGGGTGGGGTGGTTCAGATGCCGCGTGGGACGGCTTCGAGCGCGTCGATCCCCCGCTGGGCACCGGAGATGTCGATCTCGACCTCGTCGCGACCGAACGTCCACAGGAGGAACTCGACGGGATCCGCCGTGATGCTCACCAGCGGGGCGAGGGCCGCACCCGTCGAGACCGAGGCGATCTTGGCTGATCCCACGTGGGCCGGGGTGCGCAGGTCGACGCGGGCACCGACCTTGCGCAGGAAAGTCTTCGCCACGGTCGTGGCGAGGGACCAGACCCGTTCGAGGTCGTCCACCTCGAACTCGCGGGGCGCCCACCCGGGGCGCCCCCTGCGCACGTCCTCGTGGTGGACGAGGTACTCGGCCAGGTTCGCGACCCGGTCCGCGTAGCGCAGCGGTGAGTACCAGGGAGCTCCTCCGGCGATCGTGTCGAGCAGGTCCTCCCACGGGCGTTCGGCCTCCCGCAGGCGCAGGTGCTCCATGCGGTCCGCGAGGGCGGGGACGACGATTCCCGCCGCGGCGTCCGGGCGGTACTCCCGCACGACGAGGTGGGCGGCCAGGTCCCTGGTCGTCCAGCCCTCGCACAGCGTCGGGGCGTCGGGCCCGGTGGCACGCATGCTCTCCACGAGAGCGCTGCGCTCCCGCTGTGCGAGGGTCGGACGGCTGGGACTCACCGGACTCAGCCCTGCGCGACGGCGGAGGTGATGACGGTGGGCACGATCATGGGCTTGCGGCGCCACTTGTCCGACACCCACCGGCCGACCACGCGCCGCACGGCCTGGGCGAGACGGTACGGATCGGTCTCACCCTCGCCGGCCAGGTCCCACAGCGCGTTCTCCACGAGTTCGACGACCGGGTCGAGTGCGCCCGGCTCGTCGGTGAAGCCCTTACCGATGATCTGGGGCTTGCTCACCGGCCGGCCGGTACGCGGGTCCACCACGACGGTCGCGACGATGAAGCCGTCCTCGCCGAGCGCGGTGCGGTCCGCGAGGACCGTGTCGCCGACGTCGCCGGTGGACAGGCCGTCGACGTACAGGTTGCCGACGGGGATCTGACCGACCACGGACGCCTTGCCGTCCACGAGGTCGACCACGACGCCGTTCTGCGCCAGGACGACGTTCTCCTCCGGTACCCCGGTGGCGATCGCCAGCGCCTTGTTGGCGCGCAGGTGCCGCCACTCACCGTGGACCGGCATGGCGTTCTTCGGCCGTACGGCGTTGTAGACGAAGAGCAGCTCGCCCGCGTCCCCGTGGCCGGAGACGTGGATGTTGGCCTCGCGGCTGGTCACCACGTTCACACCCATCTGGGACAGGCTGTTCTGCACGCTGAAGACGGGCTCCTCGTTGCCCGGGACGATCGACGAGGAGAACAGCACGGTGTCGCCCTCGGAGAGGTTGATCTGCCGGTGCTCACGACGCGCCATCCGGGAGAGCCCCGCCATGGACTCACCCTGGGTACCGGTCGTCATGACGACGACCTTCTCCGACGGGAGCTTGGCGGCCGTGTCCATGTCCACGATCACCTTGTTCGGATCGGTGAGCAGGCCCATCTCCAGGGCGATCTCCATGTTCCGGATCATCGACCGACCGGTGAGCGCGACCTTGCGACCGCTCGCGGCGGCGGCCGCGATGACGGACTGGACGCGGTAGACGTTGGACGCGAAGCAGGCCACCACGACGAGCTGACGCGCGTCGGAGATGAGCCGCTGGAGCGCGGGACCGATCTCCGACTCCGAACGACTGACCCCCGGAGTGGTGGCGTTGGTCGAATCCATCAGCAGCAGGTCGATGCCCTCGTCACCGAATCGCCCCATCTTGGGCAGGTCGGTGGGGCGCTTGTCCGTGGGCAGCTGGTCGAGCTTGATGTCACCCGTCATCATCACCGACTGGCCACCGGCGCGGATGACCAGGCCGAGGCACTCGGGGATCGAGTGGTTGACGTCGAAGTAGCGCACCTCGAACTTGCCCAGGGTGCTCACGCTGGACTCGTCGACCTCGCGGAAGACCGGCTTGATGCGATGCTCGCGGCACTTCGCGGCGACCAGTGCGAGCGTGAACCGCGATCCGATGACCGGGATGTCCGGGCGCAGCTTGAGCAGGAACGGGATCGCCCCGATGTGGTCCTCGTGGGCGTGGGTCAGCACGAGCGCCTCGACCTGGTCCAGACGGTCCTCGATGTGGCCGAAGTCCGGGAGGATGAGGTCGACGCCGGGCTCGGTCGAGCTCGGGAAGAGGACGCCGCAGTCGACGATGAGCAGCTTCGAGTCGTACTCGAAGGTCATCATGTTGCGGCCGATCTCCGTGACGCCGCCGAGCGCCACCATGCGCAGCGCACCCTTGCGGGGCTTGGGCGGGCTGGGCAGGCGGACGGTCATGTCGCCGCCCTGCATGGTCTTCACGCCACCGAACTCGGCGGTGGAGGTGTCGCCGCGACCGCGGCCGCGTCCGCTGCGACCACGGCCGCCCTTCTGACCCCCCGAGCCCTGGCCGCCTGAGTTCTGGCCGCCGTTCTGGTCGCCGCCCGACGATCCGCCCTTGGCTCCCGAGGACGAACCCCTGCCCCGGCCACGCGATCCGCCCTTAGGCGAGTCCTTCTGGCCGCTGTCTTTCTGGCCGCTGTCTTTCTGGCCGCCGTCCTTCGGGCCGTCGCCCTGCTGGTTCCTACCCTGCTGGGGCTGGTCCTGCCTACCCTTGGCCCGATCGGAGCGGCCCTGGCCCGCGTCGGCGGCGGGGGCGTCGGCTACCGGGGTGGGCTCGGTGAACTGCACGGCGGCCGTGGCCGCCGGCTCTCCCGAGGGCCGTCCTGCGGCACGTCGGGTGCGGCCGCGTCCGCGGCCGGTGGAGGTACTTTCCGTCATCTGGTGACTCCTGCTCTGTGCAGCAGCGCCGCGAGGGCGTCTCGCTGCTCGTCGGTTGGTGGTAACTGCGGGAGTCGCGGCACACCGGCCGGGACCCCGAGAAGTTCTAGTGCTGCTTTGGACATCGACACACCTCCGAGCGCCCGCTGGGCGTCGAAGAGAGGGAGGAGTCCGAGGTTGATACGTCGTGCCGTCTCGATGTCGCCACTCAGGTACGCACGGCGCAGGTCGACCAGCCGTGATGCGGCCACATGGCCGATCACACTGACGAACCCGGTCGCTCCGACGGCCAGCCACGGGAGGTTGAGTTGGTCGTCCCCCGAGTAGTAGACGAGGTCGCAGTGGGACATGACGGTGACGGCGTCGTGGAAGTCGCCCTTCGCGTCCTTGACCGCCACGATGTTCGGGTGGTCGGACAGACCGATCAGGGTGTCCGCCTGGATGGGGACCACCGATCTCGGCGGGATGTCGTAGAGCATCACGGGCCGGTCGGTCGCGTCGGCGATCGTCCGGAAGTGGACGTCCAGTCCTGCCTGGGTGGGCTTCGAGTAGTACGGCGTCACCACGAGCAGTCCGTGCGCCCCGGAGGCAGCGGCCTGCTTGGCCGCGTGCACCGAGTGCGCGGTGTCGTACGTACCGACACCCGCGACGATCGTCGCCCGGTCCCCCACCTCGGCGAGGACGGTCTCGAGGACCGCGATCTTCTCCGCGTCGGTGGTGGTGGGCGATTCCCCCGTGGTGCCGGAGACGACGAGACCGTCGCACCCCGAGTCCACGAGATGCCGCGCGACACGTGCGACGGCCTTCAGATCGACGTAACCGTCGGACCCGAACGGGGTCACCATCGCCGTGACGACCGTGCCGAACGGCGCGGGGCGCCCTGTATCGGCGGGGGCCCGGCCACGGTCGGTCGGCGCTTGCCGGCCGACAGGGCCCCCGGTGGTCACGTGTGTCATGGTCTCCCAGACTACCCGCAGTACCCGGCAGACCCCGATTCCCACCCTGGGGGCGTCGTCATCCCTCGAGAACGTAGGGGCTGACCGCGATCTCCGAGCCGTCCTCCAGCGTGGCGATCTCGAAGTCCGAGAACACCGCCGGCGCCGCCTCGCGGAGACGACGGAGTACGTCGATCGCCAGGCCCCGGATCTCGGTGTCGGCGTGCTCGGTGGCGCGCATGCCGATGAAGTGGCGCCACGAGCGGTAGTTCCCCGTCACGACGATCCGGGTCTCGGTGGCGTTCGGTAGCACGGAGCGGGCGGCCTGCCGGGCCTGCTTGTGCCGCAGCATGGGGTTGGGCACGTCCGCGAACCTGTCCTCGAGCTTCGCCAGCATCTCCGCGTAGGCGTCACGGGAGGCGTCGGTCGCGCGCCGGAAGATCTCGACGAGCTCGGGATCGTCCGCTATCGCCGGTGGGGGCACCACCTTCGAGTCGTGCTCGGGGACGAAACGCTGGGACAACTGGCTGTAGGAGAAGTGGCGGTGCCGGATCAGTTCGTGGGTGCACGAGCGGGAGATCCCGGTGATGTAGAACGACACACTCGCGTGCTCGAACACCGACAGGTGCCCGACCTCGAGGATGTGCCGCAGATACCCGGCGTTGGTCGCGGTGCGCGGATTCGGTTTCTCCCAGCTCTGATAGCAGGCCCGCCCCGCGAACTCGGCCAGCGCCGATCCGCCTTCGGCGTCCGTCTCCCACTCGACCTCGTCGGGCGGGATGAACTCGGTGTGCGCGACCAGGCGGACCTGCCGCCGGACGAGCTCGGACATCGTGGGACTCCTTCGGTGATGTGCCCGGCGGTTCAGCCGAGCAGATGTGCGGCGACGGTGGCCGCGACCTCGGCGGCGGTGTCGAGATCCTGGCGTCCGGGTTCGCCGGTCAACTGGACTGCGGGGGCGACGGCCTGCAGTCCCCAGCCGGTGGCGATCCGTTCGACCGAGTTGACCGCTCCCGCGGTGTCGTTGTCCCCGTGCACGCACAGGGCGTACGGCCGGCCTGCCACCGCTCCCTCGCAGGTGTAGTAGGTGCGGTCGAAGAAGTGCTTGAGCGCGCCGGACATGTACCCGAAATTGGCCGGGGTGAGCAGGACATAGCCGTCGGCGCGCAGGACGTGGTCGTCGGTGGTGGCCAACGCGGGGACGGACTCGACCGCGATCCCTTCGAGTTCGGGATGGTCGAGACCGGTGACGAGTGCTTCGAGAATGCGGCGCAGGCGTGGTGACGGGGCGTGGTGCACGACCAGTACCGTGCTCATCCCAGACCCTTCCCCGAGGTGAGTTCCGTCTCGCGCAGCCCGATGGCGGCCTTCATGACCTCCCGGGCGCGGACGCGGTCGCCGGCGTGGTCGTAGGCCCGCGCCAGCCGGTAGGTCGTCCGCCAGTCGTCGGGGGCGGCCTGGTACTCGGCGCTGACCCGGTCGAACAGCGCGTCCGCCGCGTCATGCTCGAGTCGGCCGGAGGGGCGTCGCTCCATGTCCGCGAGATCGAGTTCGATCCCCTCCGCCGCGGCGGCGGCCGAGATCCTCTGGAGTTCGAGACCGTTACGGACGATGGCCCAGGTCGCCCAGGCGCCGACGCCGGTGAGCAGGATGATCCCCGCCCCGAGCCCGCGCACGGCCAGATAGTCGGAGGCGCTGACCATCGACCAGCCGAGGTACAGCAGGTACCCGAAGGCCACGACCAGGCCCAGCGCCGTGAGGGCCATGACCAGGGGCTTGACGATGCGCTCCACGGCGGTGGTCCTAGAGGTCCATGAAGGAGTCGAGCCCGACGGTCAGGCCCGGGGCCCCGGCGATCGAGCGGACCCCCAGAAGCACTCCGGGGGCGAACGAGGTGCGGTCCAGCGAGTCGTGCCGGAGGGTGAGGGTCTCCCCCTGCGTCCCGAGCAGCACCTCCTGGTGGGCGACGAGGCCCGACAGTCGCACCGAGTGCACGCGGATCCCGTCGACGTCGGCGCCGCGGGCCCCGTCGAGTTCCGTGGACGTGGCATCGGGCGACGGCCCGAGCCCCGCCTCCCGGCGAGCCGCCGCCATCATGGCGGCGGTGCGGTGGGCCGTCCCCGACGGAGCGTCGGCCTTGTTGGGATGATGCAGCTCGACGATCTCGGCGGACGGGAAATACTTCGCGGCCTGGACCGCGAACCGCATCATCAGGATGGCACCGATGGCGAAATTGGGCGCGACCAGTACACCGGTCCCGGGACTGTCCTCCAGCCACCCCCTGAGGGTGGCGAAACGATCCTCGGTGAACCCGGTGGTGCCGACCACCGCGTGTATGCCGTTGGCCACGCAGTACTCGAGGTTGTCCATCACCACGTCCGGGTGGGTGAAGTCCACCACCACCTCGGCACCGGAGTCGACGAGCGCGTCCAGCGGATCGCCCTGGTCGACCTCCGCGACGAGTTCGAGGTCCTCCGCGTCACGGACGGCCTCACAGATCGCCGTTCCCACCTTGCCGCGTGCGCCGAGCACTCCGACCTTCGTCACCGTCATCGTCTCCTCACGTGGTCCTCGTCGAGCCCATCCAGCCTATCCGCCGACGCGCCCGAGCAGTCCAGCCGCGCCGTCGCCGGGCATCCCGGGGCCGACCGCCGCCAGACACCACGGGGCGGACTCGTCGGTCCAGTAGGCGGCGACCTCGTCGCGGGTGACCCGACGGAGCCTGGCCACCGATTCCTCGACGGGGACCACCGTGTCGCGGTCCAGGAGGTGTCGACCGATCCGCGTCATGCGGGAGAGCGGATCGTCCAACCCGAGCCTGATCGACCCCGTGAGGTGGCCGATCGCCCGACCCACCTCGTCGGCGGCGGGCGGCGCGGCCAGCATCCCGGACACGACCTCGCCCACCTCGTCGCACAGTGCGTCCACCCGGTCGACCGGGGCGCCGGCCACCACCGTGAGCAGACCGGTCGGCCGGAACTGGTCCATGCCCGCATAGACCGTGTACGCCAGACCGAGTTCCTCGCGGATCCGTTGGAACAACCGGGAGCTCAGTCCCCCGCCGAGAACCGCGGTGCCGACCTGCGCCGCGGCCCGGTCCCGGTGATCCCGGGCCGGGGTTCTGCGGGCGAGGGCGATCAACGCCTGTTCGGAGTCGTCGTCCTCACCGGTGAGCACGGATGTCGCCGCCCACCCGGGGGCCCCCGCGCCCGGCCCGGTGTCGCCACCGCCGGTCCCGGCGCCGAGATCGGCGCCGTCCCGCGACGTCCCGTTGCGGGACACCGCCGCCGCCAGTGGCCCGGCGGCGATCCGGCGCACGAGGGCGTCGTGATCGAGACGCCCGGCCGCCGCGACCACGACGTCGCCGGCACCGAGCATGCGTCGGTGGAATGCCCGTAGGGTCTCGGCGTCCAGTGCTTCCACCGACTCCTCGGTCCCGATGATCGGGCGGGCGAGCGGGTCGCTACCGAGGGCCGCGGTGGCGACCAGTTCGCAGGCGAGGTCCTCCGGGTCGTCCGCACGGCCGGCGAGCTCGTCGAGCACGACGTCACGCTCGATCTCGACGTCGGCGGGGTCACAGGACCCGTTGGCGACGACGTCCACCAGGACGTCCACCGCGGTGTCCAGCCCCTCGGCGGGGACGTGGACGTGATAGCAGGTGTGCTCGCGTCCCGTGAAGGCGTTGAGGTCACCACCCAGCAGGTCGATACGCTGGGACAACTCCAGACCGGACGCCGAGCTGGTGCGCTTGAACAGGACGTGCTCCAGGAAGTGCGCGGCGCCGTGTTCCCCGGGGCCCTCGTCCGCGGAACCGGACCCTATCCAGACCCCGACCGCCGCGGTGTGGCACCACGGTAGGTCCTCGGTCACCACACGCACGCCCGGGATCGACCGGTCCACGCGGATCGTCGGGTTCACGGTCCCTCCCTTCTGTCGACGAACGAGGCACGCACCCCGCGCGCGGGGTGCGTGCCTCGTGGGGTGCCGGGCGCCGTGGGGGGGCGGACCGGCGGGGTCTCAGTCGTCGGTGCCGGAGTCCGCGTCGGCTCCGCCGTCCGAGTCGTCACCGACCGGGACGAGACTGATCTTGCCGCGGTTGTCGATGTCGGCGATCTCGACCTGCATCTTGTCGCCGACGTTGACCACGTCCTCGACCTTGCCGACGCGCTTGCCCTGGCCCAGCTTGGAGATGTGGACCAGACCGTCGCGGCCCGGCAGCAGCGAGAGGAAGGCGCCGAACGGGGCGGTCTTCACGACCGTACCGAGGAAGCGCTCCCCGACCTTGGGCAGCTGCGGGTTGGCAATCGCGTTGATCTTGTCGATCGCGGCCTGGGCCGACTCGCCGTCCGTGGCCCCGATGTACACGGTGCCGTCGTCCTCGATCGAGACGGACGCGCCGGTCTCCTCGGTGATCGAGTTGATCATCTTGCCCTTGGGCCCGATGACCTCGCCGATCTTGTCGACCGGGACCTTGATCGCGATGATGCGGGGCGCGAACGGGCTGAGCTCGTCGGGCTCGTCGATCGCCTCGGCCATCACGTCGAGGATGGTGAGCCGGGCCTCGCGGGCCTGGGTCAGCGCGCCGGCCAGCACCTCGGACGGGATGCCGTCGAGCTTGGTGTCGAGCTGCAGCGCGGTGACGAACATGCCCGTGCCGGCGACCTTGAAGTCCATGTCGCCGAAGGCGTCCTCGGCCCCGAGGATGTCGGTCAGCGCGACAAAACGTCGTTCCGACTCACCGGCCTCGTTCGTGATCTCGTCGGAGACCAGGCCCATCGCGATACCCGCGACGGGGGCCTTGAGCGGCACACCCGCGTTGAGCAGCGACAGCGTCGAGGCGCAGACGGAGCCCATGGAGGTGGAGCCGTTGGAGCTGAGCGCCTCGGAGACCTGGCGGATCGCGTAGGGGAACTCCTCGACGCTCGGCAGGACCGGCATGAGCGCGCGCTCGGCGAGCGCGCCGTGGCCGATCTCGCGACGCTTGGGCGAACCCACGCGACCGGTCTCACCGGTGGAGTACGGCGGGAAGTTGTAGTGGTGCATGTAGCGCTTGCTGGTCTCGGGCCCGAGCGAGTCGATCTGCTGGGCCATCTTGACCATGTCGAGCGTGGTCACGCCGAGGATCTGGGTCTCGCCGCGCTCGAACAGCGCCGAACCGTGGGCGCGCGGGATGACCTCGACCTCGGCGGACAGCGCGCGGATGTCCCGCGTGCCGCGGCCGTCGATCCGGAAGTGGTCGGTGAGGATGCGCTGGCGCACGACCTTCTTGGTCAGCGACTTGAACGCGGCCCCCACCTGGCCGAGGCGGTCGGAGAACCGCTCGGTGAGCTGCTCGAGGACGGTCGCCTTGAGCTCGTCGGTCGCGACGTCGCGATCCTGCTTGTCGGCGATCTGCATGATCTCGCCGAGCTTGGTCTCGGCGATCTCGGCGACGGCGGCGTAGACGTCGTCGGCGTACGGCGGGAACAGCGGGAACTCCCGCGGCGTGCCGGGCGCGGCGTCGGCCAGTGCCTGCTGTGCGGCGCACAGCTCGGCGATGAACGGCTTGGCGGCTTCGAGCCCCCGGGCCACGACGTCCTCGGTGGGGGCCTGCGCGCCCCCGGCGACCTTCTCGATCACGTCGTCGGTGGCCTCGGCCTCGACCATCATGATCGCGACATCGGCGGTGTCACCGGAGCCGACGACACGGCCGGCGACGACCATGTCGAACACGGCGTCGTCGAGCTGCTCGACGGTCGGGAAGGCGACCCACTGGCCGGCCGGGTCGGCCGACGTCGGGATGAGCGCGACGCGCACGCCGCCGACCGGACCCGAGAAGGGCAGGCCGGACAGCTGGGTGGAGGCGGAGGCGGCGTTGATGGCCACCACGTCGTACAGGTCCTTGGGGTCGAGGCTCATGACGGTCACGACGACCTGGACCTCGTTGCGGACCCCGTCCGCGAAGGTGGGGCGGAGCGGCCGGTCGATGAGCCGGCAGGTGAGGATGGCGTCCGTGCTGGGACGCCCCTCGCGGCGGAAGAACGAACCGGGGATCCGTCCCGCGGCGTACATCCGCTCCTCGACGTCCACCGTCAGGGGGAAGAAGTCGAAGTGCTCCTTGGGGTGCTTGCCCGCCGTGGTGGCGGACAGCAGCATGGTGTCGTCGTCGAGGTAGGCGACGACCGCACCGGCGGCCTGCTTGGCCAGCCGGCCGGTCTCGAAGCGGAGCTCGCGGCGACCGAAGTCGCCGTTGTCGATGGTCGCGACGGTCTCGAAGACCCCGTCTTCGACCTCGACGGCCGTGATCTGTGGCATGTGTTTCCTGTCGTGTCGGGTGCATGGGCCGCACGGCGGAATCGTCCCGCCGGGGCCACCGGGCGTCACGTCAGGGGGTCCCGGTTCGACCTCGGTCTTCGATCGAAGCGGCCGGAACGCGTGCCACGGATGCTGATGCTCCCGGGCGTCGGGTTCCGGCGGCCACTACCGAGGACCGTCAATCGGACCTGTCGACCACCCCGGCACGTGTGCACCGGCTCCACCGAGGCTATCAGGGAAAACCGTCCGGGTCACCGGGCGCGCGCGGGTGACGCCCCCGACACCCGGCGGCCCGGTTCGCGGAAATGCACCGACCCCGCCCGGATGGACCGGGCGGGGTCGGTGACGCGGTGGTCGTCGTGCGTCAGCGACGCAGGCCCAGACGCTCGATCAGCGAGCGGTAGCGCGCGATGTCGGTCTTGGCGATGTACTTGAGCAGACGACGCCGACGGCCGACCATGAGGAGCAGGCCGCGCCGCGAGTGGTGGTCGTGCTGGTGGGTCTTGAGGTGCTCGGTGAGCTGGGAGATCCGCTTGGTGAGCATGGCGATCTGGGCCTCGGGCGAGCCGGTGTCGGTCTCGTGGAGGCCGTACTCGGCCAGGACGGCCTTCTTGTCTTCGGTGCTCAGCGCCATGGTGACTCCTGGTTGTTCCAGTCCGCGTGAATGTTGGGCCCCGCCGCCGCGGACCACAGGAGGGCCGACGGGAGACGTTACCAGTCCAGGGACGTGTCGGCCCAATCCGAGGTCACGGCCGGTCGGCGTCCGCCCCGAGCACGGTCCGGGTCGTGGTGACGTCGCGGTCCATGGCCACGAGCAGCTCGTCGACCGAGGCGAACTTCACCATGTCGCGGACGTGGTCGACGAAGTCGACCGCCGCCAGTCGTCCGTACAGGTCGGCCGACTCGTCCAGGACGAACGCCTCGACGCTGCGGGCGGAGTCCCCGAACGTCGGGTTGGTGCCGACGGAGATCGCGGACGGGTAGCGCCGTCCCGGGACGATCGTGCCGTCGACGGGGCCGTCGTCGAGCACGGTGAACCACCCGGCGTACACGCCGTCGACGGGCACGGCGGTGTACTCGGGAAGGTCGAGGTTGGCGGTCGGGTAACCCAGGTCCCGCCCCCCGCGCCCGGCACCGTGGACCACGACGCCCGAGACCCGGTGCGGTCGGCCGAGGACCTCGGCGGCGCCGGCCACGTCGGCCTCGGACAGCAACCGGCGGACACGGCTGGAGGAGACGGTCTCTCCCCCGGCCTCGAGCAGGTCGACGATCTCGCAGACGATGCCGCGGTCGGCGCACAGCTCGCGCAGGGTCTCCGGGGTACCGGCCGCGCGTCGACCGAACGTGAAGTTCCGCCCCACGGTGACCGCGCGGGCCCGCAGGCCGCGGACGAGGACACGGTCCACGAACTCGTCGGGCTCCCACGACGCCATCTCGCGGTCGAACGGCAACGCGAACACGGCGTCGATCCCGAACCCGCCCGCGAGCTCGGCACGCCGCTCGAGGGGGGTGAGGACCGACGGGTGGGTCCCCGGCCTGACGACCTCGACGGGGTGGGGGTCGAACGTCACGAGGACGGGACTCGCGCCCAGGTCCCGGCCGTGGCCGACGGCGCGGTCCACCAGGCTCCGATGACCCCGGTGGAGCCCGTCGAACACGCCGAGGGCGACGGAGGTCCCGCCGTCGGGGATCACGATCTCGTCGAACGTCCGCCACAATTGCACGGCGACCACCTTACGCGCGGCGTTCACAGGCCCGCCGGGCGCATGACCACGACCGGAGCTGCACGCCGCCCCGATTCCGAGACCAGCGCCGCGACCCGGCCGTCCGGGCCGACGGCGGCGACGACCCCGGCGTCACCGCGGGCCTCGAGCCATCGGCCGTGGCGCAGTCCCTCCGCCTCGTCGGCGTCGATGTCGCGTCGGGGGAACGCGGTCAGCGCGGCGGAGTCGAGGTCCAGCGACAGTGTCGGATCGGTCTCCAGCTGGTCGAGGGTCCGTGCCACGTCGAGACCGAACGGCCCGACGTGGGTGCGGCGCAGCGCCGTGAGGTGACCGCCGACCCCGAGGGCGGAGCCGAGGTCCCGGGCGAGCGCGCGGATGTAGGTTCCGGTGGAACAGTCGACGACGACGACGAGGTTGATCACCGCACCGGAGCGGGCCCGCTCGAGCACGTCGAACCGGGCGACGGTGACCCGCCGTGACCGGAGCTCGACCTCCTCCCCCGCCCGCACCCGGTCGTAGGCCCGCCTCCCGTCCACCTTGATCGCGCTCACCGCGGACGGGACCTGGTCGATCTCCCCGGTCAGCGCCGCGACGGCCGCGTCGATCGCCTCGTCGGTCACGGCGGAGGCGTCGGTGGTCGAGGTGGTCTCCCCCTCGGCGTCGTCGGTGGTCGTGGTCTGGCCGAGACGGATGGTGGCCTCGTAGGACTTGGTCTCCAGTGCCAACAGTCCGAGCATCTTGGTGGCGCGTTCGATGCCCACCACGAGCACCCCGGTGGCCATCGGGTCGAGCGTTCCGGCGTGGCCGACCTTGCGGGTACCGAAGTAGCGTCGGAGCCGTCCGACGACGTCGTGGCTGCTCATTCCCCCCGGCTTGTCGACGACCACCAGGCCGGGGTCGGGAGCGGGGCGGGGGTCGGGTCTGCGCGGCGTCACGGGCCCACGCTAGCGACCCCGGCGGGTCGCAGCACGATCGCCGAGGCCACGTACCCGTCCCGGACGGCCCAGCGGCCCCGGAACTCGACCAGATCGGGCCCCCCGTCCACGGCATGGCCGTCGATGAGGATCCGCGATCGCAGCGTGCCGGTGACCACCTCGTCGTCGTCGCCGTCCGGGACCAGGGTGATGTGTGCGTCACCGAACCCCAACCACCGGTGGGTGAGCGGGAACCACGCCTTGTAGGTGGCCTCCTTCGCCGTGAACAGCAGCGCATCCCAGGCGACGTCCGCGACCTCGGCGCGTGCCGCACGCACCCACGCCGCCTCCTCGGGCAGGGAGACAGCCTCGAGCACGCCCGCGGTCAGCGGTGCGTGGCGTTCCACGTCCAGCCCGAGCGACCGGACCCGGGCGGTCGGCGCCAACGCGGCGGCCCGCAGCCCCTCGGTGTGCGTGAGCGTGCCCACCAGGCCCGGCGGCCACACCGGCATGCCCCGACCCCCGCGCAGGACGGGGCCGGCGGGGACGCCGAGCCTCGACATGGCCTCCCGGGCACACGCACGCGCGCCCGCGAAGTCGATCCGGCGCCGCTCGACTGCGGCCCCGATCTGCTCGACCTCCACCGGGTACAGCGACGCCAACAGCGCCGCGTCGTCCAGGCCCAACTCGGCGTCGGTCACCCCCACCACGTCGGTCGGGAACAGGTCGTCGATCACCGCTCGTCCTCCAGGTAGGGACCGGTGTCGGCGGGCCGGGCGATCCTCGGCATCCCACCGTCGCCGCGGACCCACCGCACCTGAGGACCGTCCGGCGCCGGGAGGATCTGACGGGTGAGCGGGTCGGGCCGCCCACGCCCGTTCCACTCCCTCGGGTATCCCAGGGAGACCTCCTCGAAGCGCACGCCGTCGTGGACCGTGGTCCGCGGGATGTGCAGGTGACCGTAGACGCACGCGGTGGCGCGGTACCGGCGGTGCCAGTCGGCTGTCTGATCTGTCCCGCACCACAGCGCGAAGTCCGGGTGCCGCAGGACCCGGGTGGGGTCCCGGAGCAGCGGCCAGTGGTTGACGAGCACCGTCGGGTGCGCGGGATCGAGGCGAGCCAGCCGCGTCGTCGTACCCACGAGACGCTCCCGACACCAGGCGACCGCGTCACCGTAGGGGGCGGGGTCGATGAGGAACTCGTCCGAGGCCACGACGCGACGCTCCCGCGCACCGGCCAGGGCGTCCGCCCGCGGCTGCCCCGCCACCCGCGTCCAGCTGTAGTCGTAGAACAGGAACATCGGCACCACCCACGCGGGCCCGCCCGGTCCGGTCCACAGGGGGTAGTCGTCCTCCGGGGTGTCGACCCCGATGGCCCGGCACGCCTCCACCAGCCGGTCGTACTTGGTGGTGGACGTGATCCCCTCGTCGTCGCGGCCGATCCACAACTCGTGGTTGCCGGGCGCCCAGATCACCCGTTCGAAACGCGCCGCCAGTCGCTCGAGCGCGTCCACGACGTGGTCGACCTTCTCGGCCACGTCACCGGCCACGATGAGCCAGTCCCCCGGGTGCGCGGGGTGGATCTCGTCCACGACGTCAGCGTTGCCCCGGTGTCCCACGTGCAGGTCGGACACCGCGCGCAGGGTCGGTTGCACGCCCGTCGCGCCGGCGGTCATCCGTCCACCTCCTGCAGGGCCCGTGTGCCGGGCGTCTGGGCTCCCAGCACCATCCACCGGTCGCCGCGCACCCGGGCCACCACGGCGATCAGTCGGAGACCGACGAACACCCCCATCCCGACCCAGATCCCCGGCAGCCCCCACCCGAGGTGGCGGGTGACGAGCAGCACGGGCAGGAAGCCCAGCAGCGCCGCGACCACGGTGCTGGTGCGCAGGTACGCCGCGTCACCGGCGCCCAGCAGCACGCCGTCGAGTCCGAACACCACCGCGGCCGGGATCACCACCACCGCCATCCCGATCAGGGCGACGACCAGGCGATCAGCCACCCCGGGATCCCCGGACAGCAGCGATGCCAGGGGTGCTCTGAACACGGCCGTCAGCAGGGCGAGGGCAGCACCCAGACCCAGTGACCACACCACCACGGCACGTGCCAGCGCCCTGCCGTGGGCGGCGAGTCCCGCGCCGAGCGCGGCGCCGACGAGCGACTGGGCCGCGATCGCGACCGAGTCCAACACGAGCGAGTACAGCGCCCACAATTGCTGTGCGAGGTGGTGCGCCGCGAGCGAGTCGACCCCGGCGGCGGCTGCCGCGGTGGTGGCGACGGCGAAGGTGATCTGGAACGACGCGGTGCGGATGATCAGGTCCACGCCCATGCGGAGCTGGCTGACGATCACAGCGCGCCGGGGCCGCAGCGACCCCGGACGCTCGAGGACGAGCGCCACGAGGAAACCGGCGGCCATGAGCAGTTGACCCGCGAGGTTCGCCCACGCACTCCCGACCAACCCCAGCGCCGGGGCCGGCCCCAGACCGGGGACCAACACCACGCACCCGGCGGTCGACACGCCGATGCCCACGCCGACGAGCACGAGCGGGGTGCGCAGGCGCTGGACGCCCCTCATCCACCCGTGGCCGGCTGACGCCACGAGGATGCACGGGATGCCCCACACGGCCACCCCGAGCCATTCGGCCGCGCCGGCGGCCACGTCCGCGTCCGCGGCGAGTACCCGGGTGATCGGCCCCCGCAACGCCAGTACGACGGCCACCACCAGCGCGCCGACGGCGACGGCGATCCACGTCGCCTGCACCCCCTCGGCCACGGCGTCGCCGCGGCGGCCCGCCCCGTGCAACCGGGCCGATCGGGCGGTGGTCCCGTAGGACAGGAAGTTCATCTGGGTGCCCAGTACCAGCAGGACGAGGGCTCCCACGCCGAGCGCGGCCAGGTCCTCCGGTCCCTGGCGACCGACGATGATCCCGTCGACCAGGAGATAGACGGGCTCGGCGGACAGTACGGGCAGGACCGGCAAGGCGATCGACCAGAGTCGGCGTCCGATCGCTCCCAACCCGACGGCCGGATCGGGCCCGGTGTGCGTCACGTCAGCCGAGGAGTTCACGGAGCCTCGTGCTGATGGTCTCCACATCACCGCGCATCGTGCAGCCGGCGGCCGACGGATGGCCGCCGCCCCCGAGCGCGGCCGCGATGGCCGAGACGTCCGCGGCGTCCGCGCCCGGGCCACCGGATCGCGAGCGGAGGGAGACGGCCCACTCGCCGGGGAGATACTCCTTCAACAGCACCGCCACCCGGGCCTCCCGGACGCCGCGGAGATGCGAGACGAGGGATTCCACGTCGTCCTCGTCCGCTACCGAGATCACCTCGTGCGGGACGGCCAGCCACACCGATCCGCGCCCGCCCACCGCGTCGGCTTCCAGACGCACCGTCCTCAACAGCCCGCCCAGCACCCGAAGCCAGGCGAACGAGTGCGCGTCGAGCAGGGCGTGGGTGAGTTCGGTGGTCTCCGCGCCCGCGGCCAGCAGTCGTCGGGCGGTCTCGTGCGAGTCCGCGCCGCCCCAACGGAAGGACCCGGTGTCGGTGACGAGCCCGGCGTAGAGGCTCGTGGCCGTCACGGCGTCCACGGGGAACCCGCCCGCGTCGAGGACGTCCAGGACGAGCGACGCCGTCGACGCGGCGTCCGGGTCGAGCAGCATGTGGGAACCGAAGCCCGGATTGGACCGGTGATGGTCGACGACGAGGACCTCCGCTGCCGCGTCGGCGAGCCGGCCCCACCGGCCCACCCGGTCCGGGCTCGCACAGTCCAACGTCACGACGAGACCCCGATGGGCGGGGACCTGCGCGAGGGGCACCACCCGGTCGGTCCCCGGGATGGCCCCCATCGCCCCCGGGACGACGCCGGGATCGAACGAGTGGTGGACGGTCACGCCCCGCGCACGCAACGCCCGGGCGAGACCGGAGGAGCTACCGAGCGCATCCGCGTCTGGGCGGACGTGGCACAGCACGGTCACCTCGTGGTGACGGGCCAACACGTCCGCCGCGCCGGCGGCGTCCACCGGTTCGGTCACCGATCGTCGTCCTCCGGCCGGTCCGCCTCCTCCGGCTTGCGGTACGGGTCCTCGTCGCCCGCCGGACGGGCCCCCTCGGCCACGCGCCGGACCTGTTCGTCCTGCGCCCGGGCCTTGGCGAGCAGTTCTTCCATCTGGCGCGCCGCGTCCGGCACGGAGTCCAGCACGAAGGTCAACTCCGGGGTGAACTTCACCCCGGTCTGTTTGCCGACCATCGTGCGCAGGCGGCCCCGCGCGGCGGTCAACGCAGCCTCCGCGGCCTCGTGGTCCGGCTCCTCGTCGAGGGTCACGCCACGAACCGTGTAGTACAGCGTCGCCACCCGCAGATCCGCGGTGATCCGCGAATCGGTGATCGTGATGAACTCCAGCCGGGGGTCCTTGATCTCGTGCTCGATGGCCGTCGCGACGATCTCGCCGATCCGCTTTCCGAGCCGTCCCGCGCGTCCCTTACCGGTCATGGGGATCCTCCTTGGCGTGATGCGGTCGCACGGCGACCACGGGTTGACGAGCATGCCGCGGGGGCAGGTCCGTTTCCAACGGATCCCGCCCCCACGACAGTGCCCTGCGACGTCAGTCGCGCGGCTTCTCGACGAGCTCGTAGGTCTCGATGATGTCACCGATCTTGATGTCGGAGTACGTCACCGTCAGACCACACTCGAAGCCCTCGCGGACCTCGGTCGCGTCGTCCTTCTCGCGACGCAGCGAGGAGATGGTCATCTCCTCCGCCACGACCTTGCCGTCCCGGATGAGCCGGGCCTTAGCGTTGCGACGCATGATGCCGTCGAGCACCATGCAACCCGCGATGTTGCCCACCTTGGAGGAGCGGAACATGTTGCGGATCTCCGCCTGGCCGAGCTTCTTCTCCTCGTAGATCGGCTTGAGCATGCCCTTGAGCGCGCTCTCGATCTCGTCGATCGCCTGGTAGATGATCGAGTAGTACCGGATGTCCACGCCCTCGCGGTTGGCCAGCTCGGTGGCCTTGCCCTCCGCCCGGACGTTGAACCCGATGATCACCGCGTCGGACGCGGCCGCCAGGTTGACGTTGGTCTCGGTGACGGCACCGACACCGCGGTCGATGACGCGCAGCTGCACCTCGTCGTCGATCTCGATCCCCAGGAGGGCCTCCTCGAGGGCCTCGACCGTACCGGAGTTGTCGCCCTTGATGATGAGGTTGAGCTGGCTCGTCTCCTTGAGATGCGAATCCAGGTCCTCGAGGCTGATCCGACGACGGCTACGGGCGGCCATCGCGTTGCGCTTGCGCGCGTTACGACGGTCGGCGATCTGCCGTGCGGTCCGATCCTCCTCGACCACCATCAGGGTGTCACCGGCGCCACAGACGCTGGTCAGGCCGATGACCTGGACCGGACGCGACGGGGTCGCCTCGGTGACGTCCTCGCCGTGCTCGTCGACCATGCGCCGGACGCGGCCGTAGGCGTCGCCGGCGACGATCGAGTCGCCGACCCGCAGCGTGCCGCGCTGGATGAGCACCGTGGCGACGGGACCGCGACCGCGGTCCAGGTGCGCCTCGATGGCGACACCCTGCGCGTCCATGTCCGGGTTCGCCCGCAGGTCGAGAGACGCGTCGGCGGTCAGGACGACCGCCTCGAGCAGCGACTCGATGTTGAGACCCTGCTTGGCGGAGATGTCGACGAACATCGTGTCGCCGCCGTACTCCTCCGGCACCAGGCCGTACTCGGTCATCTGGCCGCGGATCTTGTCGGGCTGAGCGCCCTCCTTGTCGATCTTGTTGACCGCGACCACGACCGGCACCTCTGCCGCCTGCGCGTGGTTGATCGCCTCGACCGTCTGCGGCATCACGCCGTCGTCCGCCGCGACCACGATGATCGCGATGTCCGTCGACTTCGCACCGCGGGCACGCATGGCGGTGAACGCCTCGTGACCCGGCGTATCGATGAAGGTGATCGTGCGATCCACGTCGTCGACCGGCACCGTCACCTGGTAGGCGCCGATGTGCTGGGTGATGCCACCGGCCTCACCCTCGCCGACCTTCGCCGACCGGATGCTGTCGAGCAGTCGGGTCTTGCCGTGGTCGACGTGACCCATGACCGTGACGACCGCGGGACGGATCTCGAGATCGCTCTCGTCACCCTCGTCCTCACCGAAGGAGAGGTCGAACGAATCGAGCAGCTCGCGATCCTCGTCCTCGGGGCTGACGATCTGGACCTTGAAGCCCATCTCCTCACCGAGCAACTGCAGCGTCTCCGGGGTGACCGACTGCGTGGCCGTGACCATCTCACCCAGGTTGAACAGGGCCTGGACCAGCTGCGCGGGGTTGACGTCGATCTTGTCCGCGAAATCGCTCAGCGAAGCACCCTGTGCCAGTCGCAGGACCTGCCCGCGACCGTCGGGAAGCCGGACGCCGCCGACCTCCGGGGCCCGCATCGAGTCGTATTCCTGACGCTTCTGCCGCTTCGACTTGCGACCACGACGCGGGGCGCCACCGGGACGACCGAACGCACCCGCGGCACCACCGCGGCCACGGTTGCCGCCACCGGGACGACCCCGGAAACCGCCGCCACCGGCTGCGGGGGCACCGCCGCCGCCACCGGGACGGAAACCGCCGCCACCCGGACGGCCACCGGGACCACCCGGCCGGCCGCGACCCGCGGCGGGACGTGCGACCTGTCCCGGCATCTGACCGGGGCTGGGACGCGCCGGCATGTTGCCGGGGTTGGGACGGGGACCGCCCTGGCCCGGTGCGCCCGACCGCTGCGGGGGACGGGGCCCACCCTGACCGGGTGCGCCCGGACGGGCGCCTCCGGGACGGGGACCACCCTGGCCGGGTGCCGGGCGGGGACCGCCCTGCGGACGCGGCGCGGGCGTGGTGCCGCTGGAGTACGGGTTGTTCCCGACGCGAGGCGCCTTGGGACCGGGCTTCGGCCCCGCCGCGCGCGGCCCGGGAGCCGGACGGGAGGCTGCGGCGGCCGCGCCGGGGGTCGCCCCCGGGGTCGGACGCTGGGAACCGGGCTTGGCGCCCGGAGTCGGACCGGCTTCCGGCTTGGGAGCCGGCGTGGGGGCCGCGGGCTTGGCGCCCGGAGTCGGACCGGCTTCCGGCTTGGGAGCCGGCGCGGGGGCCGCGGGCTTGGCGCCCGGGGTGGGGCCGGCCGCGGGCTTGGGAGCCGCCGAGCGCGGATCCGCGCCCGGACGGGGGCCCGGTGCCGGCTTCGAGGGTGCACCCGGCTTGGGCGCAGCGCCTCCTGCGGATTTAGACGGGGCGGGGGCGGAGTCGCCGCCTGCCGGTGCATGTGCCTCACGCAGGCGCCGGACGACCGGGGCCTCCAACGTCGAGGACGCGGACTTGACGAACTCTCCCTGATCGCGGAGTTTCGTCAGAAGTTCTTTACTGGTGATACCGAACTCTTTTGCCAGCTCGTGTACCCGGGGCTTGCCTGCCACTGCTCTCCTCACTGCGAGGTCTCCACGGCAGGGCTGGCCGCGCGACCTCGGTCTACATTCGATGGACGTTCATCGCTGGAGCTTCACGGTGTGCTCATCGTGTCTGGTCCGTTCCTTCTCTTGTGCTCCCCCTGCCGAACCGAGCGGTCGGCGGGTGATGTCGTGCCCGAGGCGTAGTGCCTCGAGTACCTCCGTGAGCGCGTCCTGGGACACGTTCCCGGCGATCCGCAGGGCCCTGGTGAAGGCCTTGCGGTCGAGCGCTGTCGTGATGCACTGCGGTTCGCGATGCACCCAGGCTCCTCGTCCGACCGCCCGTCGGCGCGGATCGGGCGAGAGAGCGGCCGTCTCCGGATCGTGAACGATCCGGAGGAGTCGGGAATCGGTGTCCCGACCCCGGCAACCGACGCAGGTCCTGACCGGACCCGCGGCCTCGGCGGTACCGAACCGCTGGTCCTTGCGTCCCTGCATCCGGCCACCTCGGTCTCTCGCCGCCCGGCCCGAGTGGACGGGTGGACGTGAAGTCACTGTGACAACTGATCAGTCTACAGACAATGCCGTGTCGACACTAACGGCGCGCCCGACCGCGTGGCGCCGGGCGGCGCAGCGCGTCACTCCGCGTCGCTGTGGATGTCGATCCGCCACTGGGTCAGGCGGTGTGCCAGACGTGCGTTCTGGCCTTCCTTGCCGATCGCCAGGGACAGCTGGTAGTCGGGGACGACGACGCGGGCCGCCCTGGTGGTGGCATCGGCGACGGTGACGGAGATCACCTTCGCCGGGGACAGGGCGTTGCCGACGAACACCGTCGGGTCGTCGTCGTAGTCGACGATGTCGATCTTCTCGTCGTTGAGCTCCGCCATGACCGCGCGCACACGGGCCCCGTTCGGTCCGATGCAGGCGCCCTTCGCGTTGAGTCCCGAGATGGTGGATTCCACCGCGATCTTCGTCCGGTGGCCCGCCTCACGCGCGATCGCCGCGATCCGCACCGAGCCGTCGTCGATCTCCGGGACCTCGAGCGCGAACAGTCCCCGGACCAGGTCCGGGTGGGTGCGGGAGAGCGAGACGGAGGCGCCGTGGGGCCCCTTGTGCACCCCGACGACGTGGCACTTGATGCGCTCCCCGTGCGTGTAGGTCTCACCCGGTACCTGCTCGGCCGGGGCGATGGTCCCCTCGGTGCCCCCGTTCTCGGGTCCGATGTGGACGACCACGATCCCACGGGCGTTGGCGCGGGAGTCGGACTGGATGACCCCACTGACCACCTCGCCCTCGCGCGCGACGAGATCACCGTAGATGCGGTCGGTCTCGGCTTCGCGCAGACGCTGCAGGATGATCTGCCGTGCCGTGGCCGCGGCCACCCGCCCGAAGTCGGAGGGGGTGGCGTCGAACTCCCCGATGCGGTTGCCGTCCTCGTCCACCTCGGCGGCCATGACGGCGACCGTGCCGGCCTTGCGGTCCAGCGCGATCCGGGCCACCCTATGCGAGCCCTCGGTCCGCTTGTAGGCGGTGAGCAGCGCGTTTTCGAGAGTGTGCACGAGGTCGTCCAGCGGGATCTCGCGCTCTCGGGACAGCATGTTCAGCGCTGCCATGTCGATGTTCAACTGTTTTCTCCTTCTCGCACGCCGTGCCCGGGGTTCTCCGGCTCGGACAACAGGTCCAGCTCCTCCTGTGGCGCTGGCCGGAACTCGACCCGGATCACGGCGCGGGCCACCCGATCCAACGCTACCGAGTCCACTCTGGTCCCCCGGCCCGCCCTGGACACGATGCGGACGGTCCCCGAGTCCTCGTCGAGGTCTCCGACCCGCCCCCGGGTCGGCCCGTCGGCGCCGTCGACGTAGAGCAGGTCGACCTGGCGTCCGCGGGCACGGGCCCAGTGACGGGGGTGCTCCAGCGGCGCGTCGACGCCCCTGCTGGTGACCTCCAGCGTGACCGGCTGGCCCGATCCCCCCCACTGCTCGGCGAGGGGGTCGAGATCGACGGAGAGTTCGGCGAGATCGTCGAGGGAGACGCCGGAGTCCCCGTCCACGACGACCGTCACGTGCCACGTGGACGAACGGGTGTCCTCCCGGAGGTCCTCGAGGTCGAGGCTGCGGTCCGAGACCGCCTTGCGTATATGGGCCCGGTCGGGCTCGGGGACGATCACTGTGCTCCTGGAGTGCGGGCTGGCGGATTCCGTTCCGGGACGCGGACGGGCCGCATCACTGTACCGCCTCGCCGCCCCCTTCTCCGACCCCTGGCAGGATGTCGGAGTGCCCCATTCCGCCCCCGTCGCCCTCTCGCGCCGTCAGTTCGCCGTCGCGGCCGCCGGAGTCGCCGGGCTCGCAGTCGCCGGCGGCTGTGCCCTGCCCACGGTCACCGACCGCCCCGATCCCTTGCTCGGCCTGCTCGAGGCCGCCGAGCGCGACGCACGGGAACTCGCGGCCGCGGACGCCTCCCACGGCGATCGGGTGGGTGCCCTGCGTCGGCTCGCCGACACCCGGAGAGTTCACGCGGAACGGCTCGCCGGGCTCGTGGACCGCCCGCAGGACGACGAGCAGCAGCCGACCCCAGTGCCGACACCGGCGCCGGTCTGCCCGCCCGCCGAGGAGGTGCGCTCGCGACTCCGCGCCGACGCGGCCGACGCCGCCGGTGCGGCCGCGGCGACCGAGGGGGCCCGCGCGGAGATCGCCGGCGCGGTCTCGGCGGCGTGCACGGCGGCGGTCGAGGTGGAACTCGCGTGAGCGCTCCGGTCGGATTGGCCGCCGAGGACGCGGCGGTCTACGGGTACGGTCTCGTCCTGTCCCGGGCGGACGGCTCCATCCGAGCCGCGGTCAGGCGTGAGCTCGCTGCTCATCGAGCCCGTCGGGACGCGGCTGAGGTGTTGTGGCCGGCATCGCCCCCCGCGCCGGTCGGATACGTCCCCGATCCGGACGCCCCCGGCGCTCCCGTCCTTCTGGCGATCCGGATCGAATCGGACTGTTGCGAGGCCTGGCGCGTCGAACTCGGCCTCGCCCGGACGCCGGAGACCCGCCGTTTCTGCGTCGACGCCCTCACCGCGGCGGCGGTGCAACTCGCACGCTGGAGAACCCTGGTCCCGGGAGCGCCGTTCGAGGCGCTACCCGGGTTCCCGCCGCCGGCCTGAGGCTCAGGGGCGTCCGGCGCCGATCAACCGGACGATCTCCTCCGCGGCACCGTCCACCGGGACCTGGGTGACCTCGCCGGTGGCGCGCTCGCGCAGCTCGACGGTGCCCTCGGACCAGCCGCGACCCACCACGACCACCCACGGCACACCGATCAGCTCGGCGTCCTTGAACTTCACTCCGGGCGAGGCCTTCCGGTCGTCGAAGAGGACCTCGAGTCGGGCGCGGTCGAACGCCTCCACCAGCGTCGCGGCTCCCGAGATCGCGGCATCGTCCTTGTTGGCGATCACCACGTGGACGTCCGCGGGCGCGGCCTCAGCGGGCCAGACCAGGCCCTTGTCGTCGGCGAACTGCTCCGCGAGTACCGCCACGAGACGCGAGACCCCGATGCCGTAGGACCCCATGGTCACCCTCGCGGGCTTGCCGTTCTCGCCCAGGACGTCGAACCCGAAGGCGTCGGTGTACTTCCGGCCCAGCTGGAAGATGTGGCCGATCTCGATCCCGCGCGCCAGGGTCAGGGTGCCGTGCCCGTCCGGTGCCGGGTCGCCCTCCCTCACCTCGGCGACCTCGATGGTGCCGTCCGGGGTGAAGTCACGGCCGCACACCAGGTCCACCACGTGCTTGCCGGGCTCGTCGGCTCCGGTGATCCACGCCGTGCCGTCGACGACCCGGGGGTCGACGAGGTAGCGGACCTCGTTCTCCTGCAGCGCGCGCGGGCCGATGTACCCCTTCACGAGGAATGGGTTGGTCTTGAAATCCGCCTCGTCGAGGATCTCGACCTCCGCCGGCTCGAGCGCGGCCTCGACCCGCTTCATGTCGACCTCGCGGTCGCCCGGTAGGCCCACCGCCAACAGCTCCCAGTCCTGACCGGGCCGACGCACCTTGAACATGACGTTCTTGAGAGTGTCCGCGGCGGTGACCTCCCGGCCGAGGTTTGCGGAGTTCGCCCAGGCGACGAGCGTGTCGATGGTCGGCGCGTCCGGGGTCTCGTGCACGACCGCCCGCGGCGAACCCTCGATCGGGAGGGCGGGCGGCGCGGGGGTGACAACGGCCTCGACGTTGGCCGCGTACTGCCCGTCGGTGGATCGGACGAACGTGTCCTCGCCGGCGGCGGAGACGGCGAGGAACTCCTCGGAGGCGGAACCACCCATCGCGCCGGAGGTGGCGGCACAGATGACGTACTCGATCCCGAGACGGTCGAAGATGCGTCGGTACGCCTCTCGGTGCGCCTGGTAGGAGCGTTCGAGTCCGGCGTCGTCGACGTCGAACGAGTACGAGTCCTTCATGACGAACTCGCGACCGCGCAGGATCCCGGCACGGGGTCGTTCCTCGTCGCGGTACTTGGTCTGGATCTGGTACAGCGTGACGGGCAGGTCCTTGTACGAGGAGTATTCGCCCTGCACGGTGAGCGTGAAGAGTTCCTCGTGGGTGGGGCCGAGCATCATGTCGTTGCCCTTGCGGTCCTTCAGCCGGAACAACGCCGGGCCGTACTCGGTCCACCGTCCGGTGGTCTCGTACGGTTCCCGCGGGAGGAGTGCGGGCAGGGTGATCTCCTGCGCGCCGAAGGCGTTCATCTCCTCGCGCACCACCTGCTCGACCCTGCGGAGGGTGCGCAGACCCAGCGGCAGCCAGGAGTACACGCCGGGAGCGACGCGGCGGACGTACCCGGCGCGGACCAGCAATTTGTGGCTGAGGACCTCGGCATCGGCCGGGTCATCGCGGAGCGTGCGCAGGAAAAGGTGGGACAGACGCGTGATCACGATGCACCAGCCTAGCCGCCCCTGCTCGCGGACCCGCCGCCCGCCGTCGGGGCTGCCGGTGGCCTCGGTACCCTGAGCCGGGTGCGAATCCTCCTGTCCCCTTCCGAGACCAAATCCGTCGGCGGGTCCGGGGAGCCGCTCGACCTGGCCGCGCTCTCGCTCCCCGAGCTCGAAGGAACCCGCCGCGCCGTCGCCGACTCCCTCGTCTCGCTGTGCTCGGGGGAGGCGGCGGCAGCTCGCGACGCGCTCGGGCTGAGTGAGAAGCTCGGCGACGAGGTGACACTGAACGCCGACCTGTGGACCTCCCCCACCGCGTCGGCGCTGAGCCGCTACACCGGCGTCCTCTTCGACGCCCTGGACCCCGCCTCGTTCACCGCGGCCACCCGGTCACGAGCGGAGTCGCGGCTGTGGATCGGCTCGGCCCTGTTCGGCCTGCTCGGTGCTACCGACCCCATTCCGCACTACCGCCTCTCCGCCGGGACGCAGTTGCCCGGACTGGGCACCCTGCGTTCGACCTGGAAGCCGGCCCTCACCGCCGCCACCGCCGGGTGGGGCGACGACCTCGTGGTGGACCTGCGCTCCGGCGGCTACCACCAGCTGGGGCCGGTCCCGGGGGCGATCACCGTCGACGTCGTCACCGACTACCCCGACGGCACGCGCAAGGTGGTCTCGCACTTCTCCAAGCATCACAAGGGTCTCCTCGCCCGTACGCTCGCCACGTCCCGGGCCGAGATGGGTGACGTCGCCTCCCTCCTCCGGGTGGCCCGTCGGGCCGGGCACACCCTCGAGCGCACCTCGGAAACCGTTCTCACCATGGTCACGGAGCCGTGAGTTCGAGTCCCGATCCCGACGCCGACGCCGACGCCGACGCCGACTCCGTCCCCGCCACGCCGCGGGTCCTTCCCTCGCACGGTTCCCGCGCGGCGTGGCGGCTGCAGGAGGAACCTGGGCTCGCCTCGTTGCCCCGTCTGTGCCTGTCGCCGGTCCAGTACTACGAGGCGCACCTCTTCGGATCGCCCTCCGCTTTCCCGCCCGGACATCGGCGCCACGACCAGGGCGTGGCCGCCGACCTCGACCTCCCCGGCGACCTGCGGGACGACATCGAGGCGTGGATCGACGAATGGAAAGAGAACTTCGTCCATCTCGGCGACCGCCCCGTCGACCAACCAGTGTGGCGCGAGGGCTTCGACGAGTTGGCCTGGCTCGACCGCGGCCACGAGCTCGCCGACCGGCTTGAGGTGAGCCTGACCGGAACGGCGGTGTTCTGCACCGCGGAGCGGTATGTCGTGTGTGAGCTGGCCGCCGATCAACTGGACTACGTCCACCCTCTGCGGGGCGACTACGTGCGCACCGAGGGCTGGCGGGCGCCGGGCAACGGACCCGACCCCGACCGCACGCCGACGATCCGGCTCATGCCCGAGTACGGCGTGACGTGGGGACTGTGGGCGGGACGGCTCCCCTACTACCAGCCTCCCCGCCTCCGGGACGGGTTCATGGACTTCGCCACGCCTCGCAGCCTTGGACTGACCTCTGATCTGGAGAGCCGGATCCTGCGATGGAATGACGACTGGCGGCGCGGATTCGCGGACTACGGGAGCAGCGTCGACGACAGCGGCGCCGCCCTCGGCCTTCTCGGCTACGGCTACGGCGTGCCCGTCTGGACCGACGGCGTCGATCCGGTCGACTGGTACCGCGAGGGACTGGCGCTCGCGCGCCGCCTGGCGGAGGAACTCCCAGGCGTGGAAGTCGAGTTGGTGGCGATCCGCAACGTCTGTTCGGCGCGGCTGGTCATGCAGGACCACACCTCGCACCTACGCGGTCAGGATCCGGCCACCTACTCGGACGTCTTCCTGTCCGAGCGGCGCCGCGTCGGTTCCTGACGGGCACGCACCACGCCCGGCGTCGGGATGCGTCAGCGGTGCCGCAGGTCCGTGGACAGCGCCTGCGGAAGCCCGGCCACGTCTCCGACCACAACGATGGCCGGGGGCCTGACCTCGTGGGTCGCCAGGGTGTCGGTGAGGGTGCCGAGGGTGCAGCGATGGGTCGACTGACCGTCGAGACTGCCGTCGACGATCACCGCGGCCGGGGTGTCCGACGAGCGGCCCCCCGCCATGAGCGACTCGGCGATCGCCGGGGAGTTCTTGACCCCCATCAGCACCACCAGCGTCCCGCGCATACGAGCGAGGGCGTCCCAGTCGATGAGGGAGCCCGGGTGTCCGGGCGGGAGGTGCCCGGACACGACCGTCAGTTCGTGTGTCATCCCGCGGTTGGTCACGGGAATCCCCGCGAGGGCCGGGACCGCGAGGGCGCTGGAGACGCCCGGCACGACCGTGCAGGGCACTCCCGCCTCCGCGCACGCCTGCGCCTCCTCGTAGCCACGCCCGTAGAGGAACGGGTCCCCGCCCTTGAGGCGGACCACGAACTTGCCGGCTCGTGCCCGGTCCACCAGCACCTCGTTGATCGCGTCCTGCGCCATGGCCCGCCCGTAGGGGATCTTGGCCGCATCGACGATCTCGACGTCCGCCCGCAGCTCGGCCAGTGGGCGCTGGGGGGCGAGACGGTCGGCCACGACCACATCGGCGCGGGCGAGCAGTCGACGTCCACGCACCGTCATGAGGTCGTCGGCCCCCGGCCCGCCTCCGACCAACGCGACCGTGCCGCGGAGCGCCTCGTCGACCTCGGGTGCCTCCGCCCCCGCGTCGCTGAGGGCCCGCGCGACCACGTCCCGGGCCCCGGCGGTACGCGCGCGGTCGCCGGTGAGAACTGCGACGAGCATCTCGCCCCTGCGGACCACCGCCGGGGTCACCGCGGAACCCGACGTCACGGCGTCAGCCCGGACGCAGAAGGTGCGGTTCTGCTCGGCCTCGGCCGCGACCCGGGCGTTGACCAGAGAGTTCCTCGTCGCGGCGACCACGTACCACGCACCCTCGAGATCGCCTGATTCGTACTCTCGTGGCTCCCACCAGATGCGCCCGGCGTCTACGAGGCCCTGGAGCGTGGGCGTGACGTCGGGGCTCACGAGGTGCACGACCGCACCCGCCTCGAGCAGCACGGGGATGCGTCGTTGCGCCACGGACCCTCCGCCGATCACCACGACACGACGGCCTTCGAGGTCCAGACCGACGGGGTACGGGTTCACAGGCCGGATCATGCTGCTGATCCTATCCGCCCCCGGCTCCACCCCAGGCCCCGGCCTGCGGCCCGTGACACGACTCACCCCCCGGCCACCACGTCGGGCGACCGGGGGATGAGGAATGGTGCGTGGGGGCGGATCAGCGCCGTTCCGTCAGGCCTTCTGGTCGAGCTTCAGGGTGCGGGTCGAGCGCTCGAACTGCTCGCTGAACAGGGTCGGCTCCTCGGCGAGGTCCCGGCCGAGCGAGGGGATCATCTCCGCGAGGGCCGGGGTCCAGTCCGCGAACCGGCTCGGGAAGCAGCGCTTGAGCACGTCGACCATGGCATCCACCGCGGTGGAGGCGCCCGGGGAGGCTCCGAGCAGACCCGCGATGGACCCGTCCGCTGCGTTGACCACGGCGGTGCCGAACTCGAGGGTTCCGCCCCGGCCGCTGGGCTTGATCACCTGGACACGCTGGCCGGCGATGACCTTCTCCCACTCCCCGTCCTGCGCCGAGGGCACGAAGTCGCGCAGTGCGTCGACCCGGGCACCGTGGTTCTTCGCGAGTTCGGTGATGAGGTACTTGACCAGGCTCATCTCGGTGAGGCCGATATTGGCCATGGGCAGCAGGTTCCCGGCCCGGATGCTCGACGGCAGGTCGAGGAAACTGCCCATCTTGAGGAACTTGGGGGTCCACCCGGCGAACGGCCCGAACAGCAGACCCTTCTTGCCGTCGATGACGCGGGTGTCCAGGTGCGGCACCGACATGGGCGGCGCGCCCACGGAGGCCTGGCTGTAGACCTTCGCCTGGTGCTGCTCGATGAGCTCGGGGTTGGTGCAGCGCAGCCACTGGCCGCCCACTGGGAAGCCGCCGATGCCCTTGATCTCGGGGATGCCGGACTTCTGGAGCAGGTGCAGGGCACCGCCACCCGCGCCGACGAACACGAACTTGGCGTCGACGGTGCGTTCGTCACCGGTGTGCCGGTTGGTCACGGTCAGCCGCCAGCTGCCGTCACTGTTGCGCTCGAGGTCCTTGACCTGGTTCTGGTAGTGCACCTCGGTGCCCGTGCGGGTGAGGTACTTGATGAGCTGCCGGGTGAGCGCACCGAAGTTGACGTCGGTGCCGTTCGAGAAGTGGCTCAGGGCGAAGGGCTGCTCGGGCGAGCGACCGCGGGCCATGAGCGGAACGAGCCGCTCCAGCTCGGAGAAGTCGGTGGTGTGACCCATTCCCGGGAAGAGCGGGTGCCCGGCGAGCTTGTCGTAACGCTTCCGGAGGTAGTCCTGACCGTCCTTGCCCGCCACGAAGCTCATGTGCGGGACGGGGCGGATCCACTCGGTGGGGTCGCCGAGGATGGTGTTCTCGACCGCGTACGACCAGAACTGCCGGGAGACCTGGAACTTCTCGTTGACGCTGACGGCCTTGGTGATGTCGACGTCGCCGTCGGCGGTCTTGGGCGAGTAGTTGAGCTCGCACAAGGCGGAGTGCCCGGTGCCGGCGTTGTTCCAGGCGTCGGAGGATTCCAGTGCGGGCCCCTCGAGCCGTTCGAACACCTGGATGTCCCAGTCCGGTTGGAGCCGCCGCAGCAGGGCACCCAGAGTCGCGCTCATGGTGCCCGCGCCGATGAGCGCCACATCCGTCGTTCCGTGCTTTGCCACCTGGTCTGAAGTCACCGGCTACCCTCGCTCATTGGTCGTGGACCCGAATCTCTCGTCGACGCGGGTCGTCCCGACAGGCCCGCGCCCACAGGGTTGTCAGACTACTCACCGCGCCGGGCGTGGGACACACCGGACTAGGGTGGTCGTCGTGTCGACGCCCTCTCCAGATCCCGGCGCCCCCGACGGATCCGACCCGCAGTGGACCCCGGATCTGCTGGGGCCGTCGTACACACGGCGCGACCTGCCTCTCGGTGCCGATCCCGACGGTGAGGGTGAGATCTCCGCGACCCTCGTCCGCCACGAGGACGCACCGGCCGAGCCCACCGGCGTCGTCCTGGTCGTCCACGGCCTGTCGGACTACTTCTTCCACACCCATCTCGCCGAGTTCCTCGCGTCGAGCGGGTTCGCGACCTACGGGATCGACCTGCGCAAATGTGGCCGGTCCCGGAGGGAAGGTCTGACACCGCACTTCACCACCGACCTGGAGAGGTACGACGACGAGCTGGATCAGGCTCTCGCCGTGATCGTCTCCGAGCACCCGGGAACGCCGGTCCTCGTGGCCGCCCACTCGACCGGGGGGCTGGTGGTGCCGTTGTGGCTGGGCAGGCGTCGCGACAGGGGCGCTCTCGCCCCCGTCGTGGGGGTGGTGCTGAACTCCCCGTGGTTCCAGCTCGACGTCCCGGAGCGCGCCCGCCCCGTGCTGGACCCCGTCATCCGTACGCTCGGATCCCTCCGGCCCTTCTACCGACTGCCGCTACCCACCTCGGACCGGTATGTGATCAGCACGCACGTCGACCACGACGGTGACTACCACTTCGACACCACGCTCAAGCCCCCCGGCGGGGTGGGTGTCCGGGCGGGGTGGCTGGCCGCGGTCCGGCGCGCCCAGAAGCGGCTACAGTCCGGGGTCGACCTACCGCTCCCGGTTCTGTTGCTCCGCTCGACGGCGTCGTCTGTCGGGGCCCGCCCACGGGGCGCCGTGCTCGACGTGGACACCGATCTGATCCTGGACGTCCGGTCGATGGAGCGCTTCGCCGACCGTGTCTCCCGTGACGTCACCGACGTCCCCGTACCGGGTGCCCGGCACGACGTCTTCCTCTCCCGCGCCGACGTCCTCGAGGTGGTCTTCGACCATCTCGGGCGCTGGCTGGACCAGACCCTGTCCTCACACACCAAGGAGTCCTGAACCCCATGACCCAGACCCCCTCCCGCCACTTCGACCTGGTCGTCATCGGCACGGGCAGCGGCAACTCGCTGATCGACGAATCATTCGCCGACAAGTCCGTGGCGATCTGCGAGAAGGGGACGTTCGGTGGCACCTGCCTCAACGTCGGCTGCATCCCCACCAAGATGTTCGTCTACGCCGCCGACACGGCCACCTCGATCCGGCACTCGTCCGCCTACGGTGTCGATTCGACGCTGGACGGGGTCCGGTGGCCGGACATCGTCTCGCGGGTCTTCGACCGGCGGATCGACCCGATCGCGTCGAGCGGGGAGGACTACCGGCGCAACCGTTGCGACAACGTCACGGTGTTCGACGGACACGCGACCTTCGTCGGCCCGCGCACCATCGACACGGGGACCGGCGAGATCATCACCGCGGACTCCGTCGTGATCGCCGCTGGGGCACGGCCGTCGATCCCCGAGATCGTCACCGGGGCCGGCGTCGCCTACCACACCAGCGACGACGTCATGCGGATCCCCGAATTGCCGAAATCCATGGTCATCCAGGGCTCAGGATTCAGCGCCTGCGAGTTCGCCCACGTGTTCTCCGCGCTGGGCGTCGAGGTCACCGTGATCGGCCGGTCGGACGTACTGCTCAAGCACCTCGACCGCGAACTCGCCGAGCGGTTCACGGACGCCGCCCGGGGACGGTGGGACGTCCGCCTCGGCCAGCACGTCACCTCGATGACCGCGACCGGTGACGACCGCCGGGGCGTGGAGATCACCTTCGAGGACGGGTCGACCTGTGCAGGCGACGCGCTGCTGGTCGCCACGGGTCGGACCCCGAACGGGGACCTGCTCGGTCTGGACGCGGCCGGGGTGGAGATGGACGGCGAGCGGGTCCGCGTGGACGAGTTCGGCCGCACCACGGCGGAGGGCGTCTGGGCGCTGGGCGACGTGAGCTCGCCGTTCCAGCTCAAGCACGTGGCCAACCACGAGCAGCGGGTGTTGGGCCACAACCTCAACCACCCGGAGAACCTGCAGCCGTTCCACCACAGTCACGTGCCGTACGCGGTGTTCAGCTGGCCACAGATCGCGTCGGTCGGGCTGACGGAAGCAGAGGCCCGCGCGGCCGGGTACGACGTGACCGTGAAGACCCAGGACTACGGCGACGTGGCGTACGGATGGGCGATGGAGGACTCGGTCGGGTGCTGCAAGCTCATCGCCGACCGCGCCACCGGGTTGCTCCTGGGCGCCCACCTCATGGGCGCCCACGCCCCGTCTCTCGTGCAGATCCTCATCCAGGCCATGGAGTTCGAGATCACGGTGCCGGACCTCGCGCGCAAGCAGTACTGGATCCACCCGGCGATGGCCGAGGTCGTCGAGAACGCATTGCTGGGTCTGGACTTCCCGGACCGCGGCTTCTAGCTACCGGACGATGCCGGAAGGCAGACGACCGGGGGCGACGTCGGTGGGCCGACGATCGGGGGCGGGGCCGCGAGTCGCGTGACACCCGCTCCCCGCCGGCCTCAGGCGAGGACGAACTCGTCCGGATCGACGGTGCGGACCTGCTCCCGATACCGGAAGGTGAACGTCGGCCACTGCAGGGAGTTGCGTCCCCGCGAGTCGATGTACCAGCTCGAGCAGCCGCCCTGGTTCCACACCGTGTGCGCCAGTTCGCGGTCCATCCGGGCGGCGTAGGACTCCTCCACCTCCGGACGGACCTCGATGGTGCGTCGGGCCTCCCGCCCGGCGAGGTCGAGCAACCGCAGTACGTGATCCGCCTGGGACTCGAGCATGTACACGATCGACGAGTGCCCCAGGTTGGTGTTGGGGCCGTACAGCAGGAACAGGTTGGGGAACCCCGCAACGGTGATGCCGTTGTGCGCTCGCGGACTGCCGTCCCAGTGCTCGGCGAGGGTGCGCCCGTCCGCGCCGGTGATCACGCGAGAGATGGGCGGCTCGGTCGGCTGGAAGCCCGTACCGAAGATGATGACGTCCGCCGGATGCTCCGTGCCGTCGTCGGCCACGAGCCCGCGCGGGGTGACAGCCGACGCCGCGCCGGACACCAGGGTCACGTCGGACCGGGTGAGGGCGGGGAGCCAGTTGCTGGTGAGCAACACCCGTTTGCACCCGATCGAGAAATGGGGGGTGAGCGCGCGGCGCATCCTGCGGTCCCGCACCTTGAGGAAGAGGTAGAACCGTGCGAACCATTCGAAGAACCGCAGCAGGAACTGCGCCCGCGTGAACACCACGACGTAGAGCTCACGACCCAGATAGATCCGCCCCCGGACCAGCCGCTGTACCAACGGGAAGCGTCGGTAGAGCCGCTGACGGCGTCCGGAGATCGATCGGTCCAGCCTGGGCAGGATCCAGCCAGGGGTCCGCTGGAAGACCGTGACGTGCTCGGCGGGCCCGGCGATCTCGGGGACGAACTGGACCGCGGAGGCCCCCGTCCCGACGACGGCGACCCTCCGGCCCTCGAGCGCGATGTCGTGGCGCCACCTCGCGGAGTGGAACACCTGGCCCTCGAACGACTCCAGACCGGGTAGCCGGGGGATCGAGGGGGCGGACAGCGCCCCCGAGGCCACCACGAGATCGCGCGCCCGGATCCGCCCGCGGCTCGTGTCGACGACCCAGTGCGCCGACTCGGTGTCCCACACCGCCGCGGTCACCTCGCAGGAGGTGACGAGTCGGTCACGGAGACCGATGCGGTCCGTCACGGACTCGAGATAGGCCCGGATCTCCGGTTGCCTCCCGAACGAGTGGGACCACCCGGGGTGGGCGTGTCGGGACAGCGAGTACAGGGCGGTGGGGACGTCGCAGGCGCACCCCGGGTAGGTGTTGTCGCGCCAGGTGCCCCCCCACCGAGTCCGCGGCCTCCAGGACGAGGAAGTCCCGGCCACGCCCCTCCCCCAACAGACGATCGGCCATGGCGATGCCGCCGAAGCCGGCGCCCACCACCACCAGGTCGATCTGCTCCACGGGTCCACGAGGGGTATTGATCATGGTGGACAGTATGCCCCGGATTGTCCACGACCGAGGGGCACATCAGGACGATCGTCCACAAACTCTTCCCGACCGGCCGGGTGCGCCCGCGGGACACCGGACGCGCTCAGGAACCGGACGGCAGGGTGAGGATCTCGTATCCGTCCTCGGTGACGACGACGGTGTGCTCGAACTGGGCGGTCCACGCCTTGTCCGCGGTGGTGACGGTCCAGTCGTCGTCCCAGACGTCGAAGCCCGGCCCGCCGAGGGAGATCATCGGTTCGACTGTCAACGTCATGCCCGGCTCGAGGACCTCGGTCCGGGACGGCTCGTCGTAGTGCAGCACGACCAGACCGTTGTGGAAGGTCGGGCCGACACCGTGGCCGGTGAACTCCCGCACGACCGTGTAGTCGAAACGCCGGGCATAGGATTCGATGACCCGCCCGATGACGTTGACCTCGCGACCGGGTCGGATGGCCTTGATCCCCCGGTTCATCGCCTCTTCCGTGCGCTCGACCAGGAGCCTGACCTCCTCGCTGACGTCCCCTGCCAGGAACGTCGCGTTGGTGTCACCGTGGACGCCGTGGATGAACGCCGTAACGTCGACGTTGACGATGTCCCCGTCACGGATCACCGTGGTGTCGGGGATACCGTGGCAGATCACCTCGTTGAGCGAGACACAGCTCGACTTGGGGAACGACTTGTACCCCAGGGTCGACGGGTACGCCCCGTTGTCGCACAGGAACTCGTGTACGACCCGGTCGATCTCGTCGGTCGTCACGCCGGGCGCGACCGCCTCGCCGGCGAGCACGAGAGCGTCCGCGGCCAGCCTGGAGGCCACGCGCATCACGTCGATGACCTCAGCCGGCTGAACCCACGCCTCCCCGTTGGCCTCGTCGACGCTGTCGCGCCAGACGTACTCCGGCCGGGGGATCGACTCGGGAACGGTCCGGATCGGGGTGGGTTCGCCTGGGACGAGAGGCTGACGGGTGGAGGTGGTCATGCCCCCAGGATAGGCCCGACCGGGGCGACCGGTCGCCCCGGTCCGGTCACCAGATGACGAAGCACACGGAGGCGATGAGCACCATCGCCCCGAACAGGCACATCGTGATCACGTCCGCGGACGACTGGCCGGGTTCGCGGTTCTCGGGCGGGCCGGAATCGTCGGGCGTCACCGGGGCCGTCTCGTCAGCCGCGGTGTCCACACCGGGGTCGGAGTCCTGGCGCGGATCCATCAGATCACCCCCAGACGGTGGAACTCGGAGACCATCGCCACGGCGAGGATCGCGAACACGACCGCCATGAAGCCGGTGTACATCCAGCGCTTGGCGTGGTCGGACGCCCAGAACCGGCGGACGCTGACCACGCCGTTCACCACGGCGACCACACACAACGCGATACCGACGGGCGCCGCGACCCAGCCGGACAGGCTGAGCAGCGGCACGAGAATCGGGATCGCGAGGTAGGTGATGAGGCACCGCACGGCCGAGACCATCACCGAGATCCGGAATGCCCGGTGGGCGCCGGAGCCGGCCTTGCGGTCGACGGCCCGGACGCCGAGCAGACGCCGCATGGCCCGGTCGGCCGGCCGCAGCGAACGGAAGCCCGGGTCGACAGCCGCGTCCCGTACCGGGCCCGTCGTGGTCACCGGCGCCACCACCGTCGGCCCCGTCGCGGCCGCGGGCGCCCGGGTGACCGGTGCTGTCATCGGGGTACTCACACGGCCCTCCCCCGGAGGGCGCCACCCACGGCGCGCACTGCCGCACTGTCTGTCATCGGATTACACCTTCCGGGGTCCGTGGTCTGACTACGCTCCACTTTCCCACAGGCGTGGCCGATCCCGTAGCCGCCGGCCGGAGGGTACCCCGCTCTGGGTCGGTGCGGGCGAGATGACTCACAGCAGGACCGTCGCGTACTCGACGGAGTCGACCATGCCCACCCGCCGATAAGCGGCGCGGGCTGCGCCGTTCGACCCGTTCACCACCAGGGAAGGTCGGAGCCCCCGTGAGCAAAGGGCGGCGCACACCGCGGCGGTACCGCCGGACCCCAGCCCGGCGTCCCGCCGATCTCGGTGTACCCATACGCCCTGGATCTGGGCGACCTCCGGGGAGATCGCGGCGACATCGGCCTTGAAGACCACCTCGCCGTCGTCGATCCCCACCCAGGTCCTCCCCCGCGCGAGGGACCGCGCCACGCGGCGACGAAACGGTATCCCGGAGCCCACGGCGAACGGGTCGGCGCGCAGTTCCTCGCGGTACATCGCCGCGGCGGCGGCGAGCACCGGTTCGAACTCCTCCACGGTCGCGGGCCGGATCCCGTCCAGGACGAGCGCCGGATCGAGCGGGCCCTCGAGCGCCATGAGGAACTGGTGCGCCCGGTACTCCCGGGCCTCGCCCCAACGTCCACGCAGCGCCGGCCACATGCCGGCGACCAGGTCGCGCCGACCGTGCACCGACATGGGCCCGAGTCCCAGTCGGGCCACCGCGTCACCGAGAGCGCGCTGATCAGCGGCGTCCCCCCGGAGCGGCAACACCGAACTACCGACGAACACGAGCGACCGCTCGGGCCCACCCAGGGTGAGGAACCGTCCGTCCGCGCCGGCGGCCACACCCGACGAGGCGAACTTCTCCGCCGCCGGCGCGGACACCAACGGGTCGGCGGCGAGCACGGCGAGAAGCGCCCGCGACTCTCCCCGACCGACCGCCCGGCACCCGCCGAGCCCGGCCTCCGGGGCAGCCGTGTCGGTCACGGTCTATCGCGTGACCTTGACCTGGGGCCCCTGGCCCTCGGCGGCGTCTCCCACGGGCTCGCCCATCTCCTCGGCGATCCGCATGGCCTCCTCGATGAGGGTCTCCACGATCATCGCCTCCGGCACGGTCTTGATGACCTCGCCCTTGACGAAGATCTGGCCCTTGCCGTTTCCGGACGCGACACCCAGATCGGCCTCACGGGCCTCGCCGGGCCCGTTGACGACGCAGCCCATGACGGCCACCCGCAAGGGGACGCTCATCCCCTCGAGTCCGGCCGTGACCTCGTCGGCGAGCTTGTACACGTCCACCTGGGCGCGGCCACACGACGGGCACGAGACGATCTCGAGCTTGCGCGGACGCAGGTTCAGCGACTGCAGGATCTGCGTACCGACCTTGATCTCCTCCACCGGCGGGGCGGAGAGGGAGACCCGGATGGTGTCCCCGATCCCCTCGGAGAGCAGAGCACCGAACGCCACGGCCGACTTGATCGTGCCCTGGAACGCGGGCCCGGCCTCGGTCACGCCGAGGTGCAACGGGTAATCGGTCTGCGCGGCGAGCCGGCGGTAGGCCTCGACCATGATCACCGGGTCGTTGTGCTTGACCGAGATCTTGATGTCGCCGAAGCCGTGCTCCTCGAACAACGAGGCCTCCCACATCGCCGACTCGACGAGCGCCTCCGGGGTCGCCTTGCCGTACTTGGCCAAGAGGCGCGGGTCCAGCGACCCGGCGTTGACACCGATACGGATGGGGATGCCCGCGTCACCGGCGGCCTTGGCGACCTCCTTGACGCGTCCGTCGAACTCCTTGATGTTGCCCGGGTTGACGCGCACCGCGGCACACCCGGCATCGATCGCCGCGAAGATGTACTTGGGTTGGAAGTGAATGTCCGCGATCACGGGGATCGGGGACTTGCGTGCGATGGTCTCCAGCGCGTCGGCGTCCTCCTGCCGGGGACACGCCACGCGGACGATGTCACACCCGGACGCCGTGAGCTCGGCGATCTGCTGGAGGGTGGAGTTGACGTCGTGGGTCTTGGTGGTGGTCATGGACTGGACCGAGACCGGATGATCACTGCCCACGCCCACCTGGCCCACGAACAGCTGCCGGGTCGTGCGCCGGGGCGCGAGGACCGGCGGCGGGCCGTCGGGCATGCCCAGTCCCACTGGGATCGAGGAGGAGTCGTTCACTTCAGGCCTTCCGTAGGGGCTGCCAGCCGGGTGCGGGCAGGTCCCGCGTCCCATTATCCGGGTAACCGGGCGCGGATGCGAGGTGGGTGTGCGCCCGGCTCAGCCGGGCAGCAGGATCGGGTTGACGAAGTCGGCGGTGATCACGATCGCGGAGACGCCGATGAGGAGTACGAACACCCCCATCGTCAGTGGCGCCAGCTTCTCGTAGTCCGCCGGGCCGCCCGGCGCGAGGCCGCGCAACCGGCGGACGGCGTCCCGGATCTTCTCGTAGAACACCACCGCGATGTGGCCGCCGTCGAACGGGGTCAGGGGCACGAGGTTGAACGCCCCCAGGAACAGGTTGAGGCCGGCCAGGAACAGCAGGAACAGGCTCCACAGGCCCTGCTCGACAGCCTGCCCGCCGATGTAGCTGGCCCCCACCACGGACACCGGGGAGTCGTCCGCCCGCTCGCCCCCGAAGATCGACGCGGCCACCGCCGGGATCTTGGCCGGGAATGAGACCAGCCCATCGACGGTCGCCTCGACCATCTCCCCGGTGAAGACGAAGGTCGCGGGCACCGCGCTGAGGGCGTCGTAGGTGTTGACGGTCTGATAGGCCGGATCATCGAGGATCTCCCGGGGGATCCCGTCCTCCGAGAGTCGGACCCCGAGCGCACCCCGCTGTTCGCCGTTCCCGCCCGTTGAGGTCAACGTCGTCGTCGTCGTGATCGTCTCCCCGCCGCGTTCCACCGCCACCGGCACGGTCTCACCGGGCCGCGCCGAGACCACGGTGGACAGGTCGTCCCAACTGACCACCGGCACCCCGTCGACCGACGTGATCCGGTCGCCCGGCAGGATCCCCGCCTCGCCGGCCGGGCCCACTCCGACCCCGCACCGGTCCGCCCCCGCGCAGGTGTCCCCCACGACGGCCGCGACGCGGTCGGTGGGGATCGGCTGGACGTCCCGGTTCACCAGGCCCCAGCCGAGGGCGACCGTGTAGAACAACGCGATCGCCAGGACGACGTTCATGAAGGGCCCGGCCAGCAACACCGCGACGCGCTTCCACCACGCCTGGCGCCACATCGCCCTCGGCTCGTCCTCCGGGGACAGCTGGTCGTACGCGGTCATCCCCGCGATGTCACAGAACCCGCCGAGCGGGATCGCCTTGAGCCCGTACTCGATCCCACCACGCCGGACGGACCACAGAGTGGGGCCGAACCCGACGAAGAACCTGCGAACCCGCATCCCCGACCACAGCGCGACCCGCATGTGGCCGTACTCGTGCAGCACGATGGACACCATGATCCCCAGGGCGAACAGTACGATCCCGAACACCAACACGGCTCAGCCCTCCAGGCTCGTGACGAGGGCTGCGGCGTGCCGCCGCGCCCAGGACTCCGCCGCCGCGACGTCATCCGGATCCCGGGGATCGGACGACCACTGATCGGCTGCGCCCACGGTCTCCGCCACGACGTCGACGATGGCGGTGAACCCGATCCGGCCGTCCAGGAACGCCGGGGCGGCCTCCTCGTTGGCCGCGTTGAACACCGCGGTCCGCAGACCCCCCGCCTCGCCCGCCGCCCGGGCCACCGAGATCGCCGGGAACGTCTCGGAGTCCACCGGCTCGAAGGTCCAGGTGTGTGACTGCGAGAAGTCCAACGGGGTCGACGCCCCGGGAATCCGTGACGGCCACCCCAGGGCCAACGCGATCGGCAGCTTCATCGACGGCGGGGAGGCCTTCGCCACGGTCGCGCCGTCGACGAAGGTCACCGCCGAGTGCACCACCGACTGGGGGTGGACGGTCACGTCGATCCGATCGTAGGGAACCCCGAACAGCAGGTGTGCCTCGATGAGCTCCAGGGACTTGTTCACCAGGGTCGCGGAGTTCAGGGTGATCATCCTGCCCATCGCCCACGTGGGGTGCTGCAGCGCCTGCTCCGCGGTGACACCTTCCAGTTCGGCGCGGGTACGGCCCCGGAAGGGCCCGCCGGAGGCGGTCAACACCAGTGACGCCACCTCGTCCGCCGTCCCCGCCCGCAGACACTGCGCCATCGCTGAGTGCTCGGAGTCGACGGGGATGAGCTGGCCCGGGGCCGCGGCGCCGGTGACGAGGGCGCCCCCGGCGACGAGTGACTCCTTGTTCGCCAGCGCCAGCCGCGCACCCGTACGCAATGCGGCCAGGGTCGGCCCGAGGCCGATGGACCCGTCGATTCCGTTGAGCACCACGTCGGCCTCCACCGCCCCCACGAGCTCGGTGGCGGCCCCGGGACCGTCGAGAACCGTCGCCTCCGGGAACGCCGACCGGATCCGCTCGGCCGCGGCCGGGGCGGACACCGCGACGAACCGGACGCCGGTCCGGCGGATCTGCTCCGCCAGCAGATCGATCCGGCCACCGGCGGCCGCCAGACCGACGACCTCGAAACGGCCGGGTCCGGCCTCCGAGGTCACCTCGAGGGCCTGGGTACCGATCGAGCCGGTACTGCCGAGGACGAGAACGCGCGTGGTCACCCCGCCATTGTCCACGCCGGAGCCACCTGATGCCGCATCAGCGGCCCCAGGTGTGGCGGGGACCGGCGGGTTACCCGTCGACCGCCGGACGGCGTGTGACAAACTGGGCACGATGTCGGCGGCCCGCAGGGCTGCCAGCGAGCCGTGAGGAGAACCGGGGAGCATGAGCGCGGACGGGCACCACACCAGCAAGGAGATCGTCGTCGACGGGATCAGCACCCTCGACGAGCCCTCGGTCGAGTGGGGCTGGCACCAGCACAGCAGGAAGGTCGGCCTCGTCACGGGCGGCTTCTTCGTCCTGTTCCTGTTGGCCATGCTGTTCGGCAACCACATTGGACGGGTGGAGGACATCTGGCTGGTGGCGGTCGCCGTGTTCCTCGCGATCTGGATGTTCCTGTCGCTGCGACCCAAGAAGGACGACACCCTCAAGCGGAACCGTGTCTTCGAGGTCTCCTCGGACCATTACGCGGTGGTCGGCGCCGCCGCCTCGGGTCACGTAGGGGCCGAGGCCGCCCGGAACCCGCAGGGCCGGGCGCCAGCCAGGCACTGACCCCGGTCGACCCGAGAAGGGCCGCCACCACTCGACGGAGTGGTGGCGGCCCTTCTCGTCGTCCGTAGCTCTCAGTGGGTGGCCCAGTGGTCACTCCCCAGCGATCACTCCCCACGCTCACTCCCCCGCGCTCACCCCTCGGCCGCGAGCTGACCACACGCCGCGTCGATCTCCTGGCCGCGGGTGTCGCGCACCGTGCACGAGACCCCGGCCGCGCGCACGGCGGCGACGAAGGCGTCCTGCTGATGGCGGGGGCTGGCGTCCCACTCGCTGCCCGGCGTCGGGTTGAGCGGGATGAGGTTCACGTGCGCCATGGGCCCGAGACGCTGGGCGAGCAGTCGACCGAGCATCTCGCCCCGCCAGGTCTGATCATTGACGTCACGGATCAACGCGTACTCGATGGACACCCGCCGCCCCGTGGCATCGGCGTAGTGACGGGCCGCGTCCATGACCTCGGAGACCGGCCACCGGTTGTTGACGGGCACCAGGGTGTCCCGGAGTTCGTCGTCCGGGGTGTGCAAGGACACCGCCAGGGTGACCTGGAGCCCCTCCTCTGCCAGCTTGTGGATGGCGGGGACCAGGCCCACCGTCGACACGGTGACCGCGCGTTGCGACAGACCGAATCCCGACGGCGGCGGGGCGATGATGCCTCGCACGGCGGTCATGACGCGCTTGTAGTTGGCGAGCGGCTCCCCCATGCCCATGAACACGACGTTGGACAGTCGCCCCGGCCCGCCCGGGATCTCACCGTCGCGCATGGCGCGGGCGGCGACCCTGACCTGCTCCAGGATCTCGGCTGCCGAGAGGTTGCGTTGCAGACCGCCCTGCCCCGTCGCGCAGAACGGGCACGCCATCCCGCAGCCGGCCTGACTCGAGATGCACACGGTCGCCCGGTCGGGGTAACGCATGAGAACGCTCTCGACCAACGAACCGTCGTGCAGTTTCCACAGGGTCTTACGCGTGGTGCCCTCGTCGGTGGTGACGTGTCGTAGCGACGAGGTCAGCGAGGGGAACAGTTCTTCTCCGACCTTCTCCCGCAGGCCGGCCGGCAGGTCGGTCATCTCGCGGGTGTCCGCCTCGAGGCGCCCGAAGTACTGGTTGGCCAGCTGCTTGCCGCGGAATGCGGGAACTCCGAGCTCACCCATCGCCGCCTCGCGACCGTCGGCGTCGAGGTCGGCGAAGTGACGAGGGGGCAGCCCTCGGCGGGGGGCGTCAAAAACGAGCGGGAGAGGTTCAGCCATGATGCGGCCATTGTGTCAGAAACGGGCGACCGCAACACATCGCGAGCGGTGCCGTCCGACGCCGCCAGCGCATACAGTCCAGGTATGGCACAGCGATCACACGACCCGACAGACCGTCGTCACGCCGCCCCCGTCGAGGGGCGCGACGAGATCCCCCTCGAGGACACCCACGCGGACTCCACCCTCGTTCCCGCCGACGAGTCGACCCCTGCGACACGCACCCACGAGCAGGATGCTGTCCCCGATTCGTCGGGGGGACTTCTGGGCTCCGCGTGGGTGGGTCTGGTCCTGGGCGCGCTCGTCACCATCCTGCTGTTGATCTTCATCGCGCAGAACACGACCTCGACCGACGTCCGTTTTCTCGGGTTGGAGTTCACCCTCCCGCTTGGGGTGCTGATCCTCTTCGCCGCGATCGCCGGCGCGTTGATCATGGCCCTGTTCGCCGGCTTCCGGATCCTCCAGCTGCGGATGCGCGCACGCAAGGCGCGCAAACTGACCGCCCGACACTGACCCGCGACCCCCGGCGCGGGTCGGAGGGTCCGCTCACTCCGCGGCTTCGCCCCGTGCCAACGTCACCCGTGCCAACGGAGGTGGTCGACGACTCAGGTCGGCACGACGTAGGTGAAGATGACCCAGACGACCACCGCGGTGGGCAGCACGGAGTCGAGGCGGTCCATGAATCCGCCGTGCCCCGGCAGGAGCGTGCCCATGTCCTTGATTCCGAGGTCCCGCTTCACCTGGGATTCCACCAGGTCGCCCAGCGTCGCGGTGAAGACCGTCAGGACGCCGAGCAACACGCCCTTCCAGATGCTGTCGTCGAAGAGCAGGGCGACCACGAGTGCGCCACCGACCGTGGCGAACAGGATCGACCCGGCGAATCCCTCCCAGGACTTCTTGGGGCTGATCGCCGGGGCCATGGGGTGCTTACCGAAGAGCACCCCCGCCACGTACCCCCCGACGTCGGAGCACACGACCAGCAGGATGAGGGCCACGACCCGTTGCGCGCCGTAGTCACCGTCCGACAGCATCGCGCCGAGGGCTCCCGGAACCGCGATCCACACCAACACGAACACCGCGACCGACACGTCGCGCATGTAGTTCTTCGGTGCGGTGGTCAGACCGGCCATGAGCAGACGCCAGACCAGGACGACCACGCCGGTGACGGCGAACGCGGCGAACGCGCCTTCCGCCCCGTTGAGGTAACCCGCCCAGACCATGGCCTGCCCGCCTGCGAGCAGCGGGAACAGGGGAAGCGCGAACCGGGCCTGCCGTAGGCGTTTGAAGACCTCCCAGGTGCCGACGGCGACGGCGCCAGCGGCGACCAGATACCACGCGCGGGGGGTGAAGGCGATGCTGGCGATAACGAGCGCGCCCAGGCCGACCCCGACCGGGATCGCCCGGGTCAGGTCACGGCCGGCGCGCGACGGAGGTGCGGCGGCCGCGGCGGTGGGCCCGGGCGGGCCCTGGGGTGCGGGGTCCACGGCATACTCCTCGGTTCTCGGGTGATGGGTGTCGCGGAGGTCAGACCTCCATCAGGTCGCCTTCCTTGGCCTTGACGAGTTCGTCCACCTCGCCGACGAATCGCTGGGTGAGCTTGTCCAGCTCCTTCTCCGCGGCGTTGACCTCGTCCTCGCCGGCCTCGCCGTCCTTGTCGATCCGCTTGAGCTCGTCCATCGCCTTGCGCCGGACGCCACGGACCGCGATGCGTCCGTCCTCGGCCTTGGCCTTGGCCTGCTTGACCAGATCGCGACGCCGTTCCTCGGTGAGCTGCGGCACGGTCACGCGGAGGACCTGGCCGTCGTTGGTCGGGTTGACGCCCAGATCCGAGTTGCGGATGGCGTTCTCGATCGGACCGATCTGCGACATCTCGTACGGCTTGATGATGAGCATGCGCGGCTCGGGTGCCGAGATGGTCGCCATCTGGGTGATGGGAGTCATGCTCCCGTAGTACTCACAGAACACGCGGTTGAACATGCCCGGGTTGGCGCGGCCGGTGCGGATGGCGGAGAGCTCGTCGCGAACGTGCTCGATCGCCTTCTCCATCTTGTCCTCGGCCTCGAGCAGAGTGTCGTCGATCATGTCTGTCCCTTTTCGTTGGGGTCGGTGTCGGTGGTCGGGTCGAGGACGTGTCAGGCCGTGCTGGCCACCAGCGTCCCGATCTGCTCACCGGCGACGGCGCGCGCGATGTTGCCCTCGGTGAGGAGGTTGAACACGAGGATGGGCATGTCGTTGTCCATGCAGAGGCTGAACGCCGTGGCATCAGCTACCTTCAGGCCCCGCTCGAGGCATTCGCGGTGCTCGATCCGGCTGAAGAGCTCGGCGTCGGGATTGGTACGGGGGTCGTCCGAGTAGACGCCGTCCACCGCCTTGGCCATGAGCAGCACGTCGGCCTTGATCTCCAGTGCGCGCTGGGCTGCGGTGGTATCGGTCGAGAAGTAGGGCATGCCCATCCCGGCCCCGAAGATCACGACGCGGCCCTTCTCCAGGTGCCGTTCCGCGCGCAGTGGGATGTACGGCTCCGCGACCTGCCCCATGTGGATGGCGGTCTGGACCCGCGTCGACACCCCCTCCTGCTCGAGGAAGTCCTGCAGGGCCAGACAGTTCATGACGGTGCCGAGCATCCCCATGTAGTCGCTGCGCGCCCGGTCGAGCCCGCGCTGCTGCAACTGGGCACCCCGGAAGAAGTTGCCTCCACCGATCACGATCGCGATCTGCGCCCCCGTCCGGGAGACATCGGCGATCTGCCGGGCGACGGACTGCACCACGTCCGGGTCGATCCCCACGCCGCCGCCGCCGAACATCTCGCCGCCGAGCTTGAGCATCACACGTTTGTAGCCGTCCCGCGGGTCGGTCATCCCTCTCCTCGTCCCGGGCGGATCCAGCCCGTGTCGCGCGCGTTCACACCCCCGACGTTGATTGGCCGGAGTGGCGTGTGGTCCGTGGTGGGACCGGGTTCATTCTGCCCTATCGCCACGACCGCCACACTCCAGCCCGCCGGGTACGGGCACACCCGACCGTGCAGACGGCGACGGCGGTACCCGGGAAACCGGGTACCGCCGTCGTTCGGGAACCCGCTACGGCGGGTTCGGGCCGTGGTCAGGCCTGGCCGACCTCGAAACGCAGGAACGCCGAGACCTTGGCGCCAGCCTCGTCCAGCAGGGCGCCGACGGTCTTCTTGTTGTCGGTCACCGACGGCTGGTCGAGCAGACAGACATCCTTGTAGAAGCCGTTGAGGCGTCCCTCGACGATCTTCTGCAGCGCCTGCTCGGGCTTGCCCTCCTCGCGGGCGGTGGCCTCGGCGATCTCGCGTTCCTTGGCGACGATGTCGGCGGGCACCTCCTCGCGGGAGACGTACTGGGCCTTCAGCGCGGCGACCTGCATCGCGGCGGAACGGGCGGCGGCCTCGGCGGCCTCGCCCTCACCGGAGTAGGCGACCATGACGCCGACGGCGGGCGGCAGGTCGGAGGAGCGCTTGTGGAGGTAGACGGCCACGGGACCGTCGAGCTTGCCCACGCGGCGCAGGACGAGCTTCTCACCGGACTTGGCGGAGAAGGACACGACCGAGTCGGCCACGGTGGTGCCGTCGAGCTCGGCGGCGTTCAGCGCGTCGAGGTCGGAGATGCCCTGGGTCGCGGCGACCTCGACGATCTTGTCGGCCAGCGCGATGAACTCGGCGCTCTTGGCGACGAAGTCGGTCTCGGAGTTGAGCTCGATCATGACGCCGTCCTTGATGGCGACCAGGCCCTCGGCCGTGGTGCGCTCGGCGCGCTTGCCCACGTCCTTGGCGCCCTTGATGCGCAGCACCTCGACGGCCTTGTCGAAGTCGCCGTCGGTCTCCTCCAGAGCCTTCTTGCAGTCCATCATCCCGGAGCCGGTGAGCTCACGCAGACGCTTGACGTCGGCAGCGGTGTAGTTCGCCATGGTGGGGCGACCCTCCTTAAAGGGGTTCGTGATCTGTCGGAAAAGTGTTCTGAGTCGGTCGGCGGGCGATCGCCTCCACCCTAGACGCCGGGGCGTCGGTGGATCGTCCGCCCACCGCCTCCGACACCTCGGGCCCGGCCCCCGGATGATCCCCGTGGGGATCGTGGGCGGCCGGGCCCGACGGTGCTCGAGCTGGTGGTGAGGATCAGGCCTCGGTGGCCGGCGCCTCGGAGGTGGCGGCCGCGATCTCCTGGGCGTCGGCCTCGGGGGCCTCGGCCACGGGGGACTCGGTGCCGGTGACCTCGGCGGGTGCCTCGGCACCCTCTGCCGTGGCGGCGCCGGTGACCTGGTCCAGCTGCTCGGTCTCCCACTCTGCGAGCGGCTCGGCCTCTTCGCCGGTGGCCTTGCCGGCCTGCGAGCGGGTCTTGAGGCCCTCGGCGACGGCGGAGGCGATGACGCGGGTCAACACGGTGACCGAGCGGATGGCGTCGTCGTTCGCCGGGATCGGGTAGTCGACGACGTCCGGATCACAGTTGGTGTCGAGCAGCGCGACGACCGGGATGTTCAGCTTGCGGGCCTCGCCGACGGCGATGTGCTCCTTGTTGGTGTCGACGACCCACACCACGGAGGGGACCTTGCTCATGTCACGCATACCGCCGAGCGTGCGCTCGAGCTTGTTCTTCTCACGCGTGAGCATGAGGATTTCCTTCTTGGTGCGACCCTCGAATCCGCCCGACTGCTCCATGGACTCGAGCTCCTTGAGGCGGACGAGCCGCTGGTGCACGGTCTGGAAGTTGGTGAGCATGCCACCCAGCCAACGCTGGTTGACGTACGGCATACCGACCTTGGCGGCCTCCTCGGCGATGGCCTCCTGGGCCTGCTTCTTGGTGCCGACAAACAGGACGGTGCCGCCGTGGGCGACGGACTCCTTGACGAACTCGTACGCCTGGTCGATGTACGTCAGGGTCTGCTGCAGGTCGATGATGTAGATGCCGTTGCGGTCGGTGAAGATGAACCGACGCATCTTCGGGTTCCAGCGGCGGGTCTGGTGGCCGAAGTGGGCACCTGCGTCGAGCAGCTGCTTCATGGAGATGACTGCCATGATGGGTTGAGGGCTCGTCCGGCTTGGAAGCAGCCGGACCGCGAGGCCCTCGTCCTCGCTTTCTGTGTATCGGGTTTCGCCCTCGAGCCGGGTGGCCGCGGGCCCTGGTGTCCGCGCCGGGCCGGACCCCCGTCGGGCGGGGGCACCTGCTGGTCCGGCGTCCGGGGGGCCGGGGCTCATGGCCCCGGGGCCCGGATGCGGCTCCCGGGAACCGGGCTGCCGCAGGACACGCGAAGTCGATCGACGCAGAGTCGACCGCACCGGAAGCATAACCCCTCGGGCGCGCCCCTCCAAGGCGGCCCACCCGGGCGTGATCCGGGCATCGCGAACCGCGGTCGCGGGTGAGTCCCGTGCGTGGCGGCTCCCGGGGATGCCCGTGTGCGGCGGTCGCTGGGGATGGTCGTCCATCCTGTCCACAGGTTCCGATCCCCCATGGTCGGCTCCGGGGTGCGTGCGGTGGACTCACGGTATGCAGTCAAACCGGGTCGATCGACGACGGCTCCGCCACCGCGCCTGTGCCGGCCTGGCAGCGGGGATCCTCGCCGTCGTCCCCGTGGCCGACGCCGCGCCGTTCGGGTCACGGGTGGGCATGGGCAGCCCCCTGCCGGGTCCGGTCTCGGTCTCGACCCCGTTCGATCCGCCCGCCCAGCGATGGCTCCGGGGGCACCGTGGGGTCGATCTGGTCGGCACGGTGCTCGCCCCGGTGCGGGCGCCCGCGGACGGGACGGTCCTGTTCGCCGGGGCCGTGGGAGGTCGACCCGTCTTGTCGATCGACCACGGTGGCGGCCTTCGCACCACCTACGAGCCGGTGCGTGCCACCGTCCGGGCCGGTGATCGCGTCATCGCGGGCGGGGAGGTGGGCCGGCTCCTCGCCGGCCACCCCGGGTGTCCGGCCTCGGCGTGCCTGCATTGGGGCGCCCGTGTGACCTCCGGTGACCCGTCCGGTGACGACGACGACTACGTCGATCCGCTGTCACTGCTCGCGGACGCCGAACGGCCGATCCGGCTCAAGCCCACGCGACCCGGAGACGGGGCCGGCTGACGTCAGGGCCCCGTTCTCCGCTCAGGCGCGGGGGTGGGCCCCGCGGTAGGCGGCGCGGAGGCGGTCGGCCGAGACGTGCGTGTAGATCTGGGTGGTCGCCGGGGTGGAGTGACCGAGGAGTTCCTGTACATGCCGTAGATCCGCGCCGCCCTCCAGCAGATGTGTCGCCGAACTGTGCCTCAGCGCGTGGGGCGACACCCGGGGGGCGCCCGGCGTGGCGGCGGTGACCTCGTTGACGATCCGCCGCGCAGCCCTGGGGTCGAGTCGCCCACCGCGCGCCCCGAGCAACAGGGACGGGCCGGACCGGGCGGTGGCCAACGTCGGGCGGCCGCCGTCGAGCCAGGAACGCAGTGCCCGGTCCGCGGGCGGGCCGTACGGGACGGCGCGCTCCCGGTCGCCCTTGCCCACCACGCGCAGCAGGCGGCGCTCGGTGTCGACGTCGTCCACGTCGAGCCCGCACAGTTCGGCGACCCGGATCCCGCAGGAGTAGAGCAGTTCCACGACCACCCGGTCTCGCAGGGCGATCGGGTCCCCCTCGGCCGCGCCGAGCTCGGTGGTACGGATGGTCTCGGCCGCCTGGTCGATGTCGAGAACCTCGGGCAGGTGACGACGGGCGCGCGGTGCCTCGAGCCGGGCCGCGACATCCGCCGTCACGAGGCCGGTCCGTGCGGCCCACCCGCTGAAGGACCGGGCTGCCGCGACACGGCGGGCGACGGTCGACCTGGCGGCCCCCGCACCGACCTGGGCGGCGAGCCACCCGCGCAGCGCGGGGAGGGTGAGCGCCCCGCGCAGGTCCGCCGCGGTGGTGGGTCCGTCGATCTCGTGGGCGAGGTGGGCGAGCAGACCGCGGACGTCCGACCGGTAGGAGCGGACGGTGGCCTCGGACCGGGAGCGACCTGTGCGCAGGTAGTCCGCGAAGTCGTCGACCACGCCACCGAACGGCTCGGACCGAGTGTCCCCACCACCCTCAGGCATGCTCACCGGTCCCATGGGTACCAATTGTCTCCCCCGCGCCTAGGCGGCGCAAGCACGCCGGGCCGGGCGACCGGGCGGGCGACCGGGCGGGCCGCCTGGCGGTGGTGTCGGGCCAGTCGGTGCGGCCGCCGCCACACGGCGGGGTCACGACACGGGAAAACTCATCTGCACCCCGCCGTCCGGAGACCTGCGCCACCCCTCCGGGCCCCGTACAGCCGCCCCGGAGGCCAGGAGCCGGCCGAGGACGGCCCTAGCCGTGACGGGTGCGATTCCCGCCGAGGCCGCGATCTCGGCCGGCTCGGCGCCACCCGAGGTGGGCAGCGCCTCGAGGATCCGCCTGGTCGCGTCGTCCAACCCGTCCCACGCGCCGGGCTCACCCCTGGGGGGCGGCGCCGTCTCCCCCATCCGACCTGCGAGCTCGACAACGTCCGACGTCCGAGAGACCAGCACGGCACCCCGCTCCCGGAGCAGCAGGTGACACCCGACCGACGCGACCGACGTGACCGGCCCCGGCACCGCGCCGACCGGGCGGTCCAGCGCGGTGGCCCACGCCGCCGTGCTCAGCGCACCGCTCCGGGCAGCCGCCTCCACCACCACGGAGGCGCCGGCCAGCGCCGCGATGATCCGGTTCCTGTCGAGGAAGCGATACCGCGTCACCCCGGTCCCGGGCGGCTGCGCGGAGATCACCGCGCCGGTCTCCGCGACCTCGCGCAGCATCGCGTCGTTCCCACGCGGGTAGAGCCGATCCACTCCACCGGCGAGGACCGCGATCGTGGTCCCACGAACCCCGAGGACGGCGCGGTGCGCTGCTGCATCGATCCCGAAAGCCCCACCCGAGACGACAGTGAACCCCTCGGCGGACACCCCGGCGCTCAGGTCGGAGGCCACCGCCCGACCGTACGGAGTGGGTGCCCTGGTCCCGACGAGTGCGACGGACCTGCTCAGCACCCGGCCCGGGTCTGCGGGGCCACGCCACCACAGCCCCAGCGGGCGCAACGCGGTGGGCACCCCGCCCGTCCCGGCGCGGCGTCGGCCGCGCGGACGGTCCAGGGGTTCGAGCGCGAAACCCGGCCAGCCCGGGTCACCGGGCACGATGAGCCGGGCGTCCACCTCGTGGGCCGCCTCCAGCAATCGATTCCCGTCGACGAGGTTCCGCCGTGCCTCGGTCTGGGCGCCCACCGCGTCACCGGCCCGACCGGCGCGGATCAATTCCCGTGCCCGCACCGGCCCCACCGAGTCCACCAGGTCCCACAGCTGCGCAGTCGGGCGCTCGGTCACCGCGCCAAGGTAGGCGTAGGCCGCGCGCACCTCCGACGACACCACCGATCCCTGCTCCCGTTCCACCGGCATCACTCCTCCCCTCTCAGCACGAGCGCCTCCGCCACGTGCGGCTCCCCCGGCACGGTGGCCCCGTCCAGGTCGGCGACCGTCCACGCGAGGCGCAGGCACCGGTCGACCCCGCGCGGTGACAGCACCCCGTGCGCCAGGGCCCGGTCGAGGGGGTGCAGCGCCCGACGATCGAGCCCCCACACCGATCGCAGGACGCGGCCGGGAACCTCGGCGTTCGCCCGCGCCCCGGCGGCCTCCGGGCAACCCGCCCATCTCTCGGCGGCGGCCTCCCTCGCCGTCGACACCCTCTGCCGCACCGCGGCGGTGTCCTCGCCCTCTTCTACGGCGAACAGCCCGGACCCGAGCGGCAGCGTCCGTGCGGCGATGTCGATCCGGTCCCGCAACGGCCCGGTCAGCGACCGTCCGTAGCGCCGCCGGGCGTCGGGGGTGCAGCTACAGGCATCTGGCCGCGCACTGCCACACGGGCAGTCGTTCGCCGCCAGCACCAGCTGGAATCGGGCCGGGAAGACGGAGATTCCGTCGCGCCTGGCGATCCGCACCTCGCCGTCCTCGAGTGGAGTGCGAAGGCTGTCCAGCACCCGGCCGGGAAACTCCGCGCATTCGTCGAGGAACAGCACCCCACGATGCGCGAGCGTCACCGCGCCCGGGCGTGCGACGTTGTTGCCCCCGCCGACGAGGGCGGCCACCGAGGCCGAATGGTGGGGCGCCACGAACGGCGGTCGGCGTAGCAGCGGGTCGCGCGCCGCGAGCCGCCCCATCACCGAGTGGATCGCAGTCGCCTCGAGGGCGTCCCGCTCCCCCAGGTCCGGCAGCAACCCCGGCAGCCGCCGAGCCAACATGGTCTTACCGGTCCCGGGGGCCCCGCGCAGTAGCACGGCGTGCCCTCCGGCGGCGGCCACCTCGACTGCGCGCCGACAGTCGTCCTGCCCGTGCACCTCGGCGAGATCGGTGTGGGACCGTCCGTTCACCGCGCGGGGCTCCGGGGCGTCCGTGACCAGGACGCCCGCACCCCGGCACCACGCCGCGAGCATCGCGAGCGAGTCCACCCCTGCGGTGTCGATGCCACTGACCAGCCGGGCCTCCGCGAGGTTCGCGGCGGGGACGATCGCCCGGGTCAACCCGGCGTCGCGCGCCGCGAGCACGGCGGGAAGCACCCCGCGTACCGACCGGACCCGACCGTCCAACGCCAGCTCCCCCACCAGCAGGGTGCCGTCGAATCCCGCCCCGGGCAGCTCTCCGGACGCGGTCAGCGTCCCCACCGCGAGCGACAGGTCGAACCCCGACCCCCTCTTCGGCAGCGCCGCCGGGGACAGCGACAGCACGACCTTGCCCGGAGGCCAGGTCAGTCCGCTGTTGACCACCGCAGCCCGCATCCGCTCGCGCGCCTGCAACACCGCCGAGTCCGGCAACCCCACGATGCTGACCCCGGGCAACCCGCGGCCCACGTCGGCCTCGACCTCCACCAGCTGTCCACCGACTCCCTGCAGTGTGACAGCCCACGTCCGACCGAGCGCCACGGTTACAGCACGTCCTCGAACAGCTCGAGACGGGGCCGAGTCGGGTCCGCCAGGTCCACGCCCACCACGTCGAAGCAGACCTGGCGCCAGCGGCCCGGGTTCTCGGAGAGCCAGTGGGCGGCCAGTCGCCGCAATCGCCGTTGCTTGTCCGGGGTCACCGACTCGGCGGGGGTGCCGAAGCCCGTACCCGTGCGCGCCCGGACCTCGACGAATCGCAGCCGCCCCGCGGCGTCCAGCACCACCAGGTCGAGCTCGCCGGCCCGGCACCGCCAGTTCCGGCTGATGACCACTCCACCCCGGGCCTGCATCAACCCCGCAGCGTGGTCCTCACCGAGTCGCCCCGTCCGTCGGCGGGGATCCACACCGCCCCCGGCCGCCTCGCCGCCCACCGCCTCGTCCCCCGTCATCGCCAGCCCTCCCGGCCGCCCGGTCCGTCCGGGCCCGCCGGGGCTCACCCTGCCGGACGGAAACGGCCCGACCCGCTGGTCGCGGATCGGGCCGGGGGCGCCCTGTGGAAGCGGCGCGGGCTGTGGAGAACGGGGGCCGGGTGCTACTCCGGGAGCCGCAGTTCAGGCTTGTCGAGTTCCTCGATGTTGACGTCCTTGAAGGTCAGCACCCGAACGTACTTGACGAAACGTGCAGGTCGGTACATGTCCCACACCCACGCGTCGGACATCCTCACGTCGAAGTAGACCTCGCCGTCCGCCGACCGGGGGATCAGCTCGACGGCGTTGGCGAGGTAGAAGCGCCGCTCCGTCTCGACGACGTAGGTGAACTGGCCGACGATGTCGCGGTACTCGCGGTAGAGCGAGAGCTCCATCTCGGTCTCGTAGTTCTCCAGATCCTCGGCGCTCATCTCGTGCTGCTCCTCGAATGCGCCTGCGCGGCGCGACGGACGTTGGCGTACGACATCCGATGGATGCCGCTGGGACCGAGCTGCTCGATCGCCCTGGCGTGACTCACGGTGCTGTACCCCTTGTGGGCGGCGAAACCGTACCCCGGGTACCGCGAGTCGAGGTCCACCATAATCCGATCCCGCGTGACCTTCGCGAGGACACTCGCGGCGGCGATGGATGCGACCACTGCATCACCCCCGATCACGGACGTGGACTGACATCCGAGCCCGTCGACCGCGAAGCCGTCGGTCAGCACGAAACCGGGTGCCGGGTCGAGGGCGGCGACCGCCCGGCGCATCCCCTCCAGGTTGCACCGGTGGATCCCGCGCATGTCGATCCGATCCGGCTCGATCACCACCACACTCACCGCCGACGCCCTGCGCAGGATGACGTCGTGCAGTCGCTCACGGGTGGCGGCGGTGAGCTTCTTCGAGTCATCCAGGTCGGCCAGGTCGGGGTGGAGCCGGTTCCCCAAGACGCAGGCCGCCACCACCAGTGGGCCCGCACAGGAACCGCGTCCGGCCTCGTCGACACCGGCGACCGGGCCGAGACCTCGACGGGCGAGGGCTGCCTCCAACGCCAGGCGGCCGTCGCGACGGGTCACCCGGACCCGGCCGGGAAGGGCGACATCCCGGGGCCGCTGCGGTCGTGCCCGGCTCACCCCGCGTTGATATCCGGGGAGGACACCGTCCCGATCCGGCTGAACGGGAGGATGATCGCCCGGACCTTGCCGATAATGTTCTCCTCGGGCACGGTTCCCTGGAACTCGTCACCCATGTGGAAGCGGGAGTCCGCGGAGTTACCGCGGTTGTCCCCCATCACCCAGTAGTTGCCCTCGGGGACCGTGACCGGTCCGAAGGCACAGTTGAGCGGGTTCCCGGCCGGCGAGGGGGCCTCGTTGAGGTACGGCTCGTCCAGCGGCTGTCCGTCGACGAGCAGTGCACCATCCGGGGAGCAGCCCCCGACGGTCTGGCCCCCCACCGCGACGACGCGCTTGACCATGTCGTTCTGATCGGGTGGGACGATGCCGATCACGCCGCCGATGTTCTGCAGGGTCCTGATGACCTGATTGTCCGACCGGATGGACTGGTAGCCCTCGTTCCACGAATCGGGACCCTCGAAGACCACCACGTCCCCGGGTTCGGGGTCTCCGAACCGGTAGGTGATCTTGTCGACGAAGATGCGGTCCCCCGTGCAGCCCGCGCAGCCGTGCAGGGTGGGTTCCATGGACTCCGACGGGATCTGGTAGACGCGTCCGACGAAGGTCTGGAAGACGAACACCAGGACGAGTGCGATCACCACCAGCAGCGGGATCTCGATGTACCAGGGCTGGCCCTTCTTCTCGACGCGGCGAGCCGGGGCCCCGTCGTTACGGGACCCCGGCTCGGCGGCGTCATGTCCAGGCGTATCGGTGCTGCTCACCCGGATGAGCGTAGTCGATCCCGCACCGCCGACGGCGGCCGAGTCCGACCGGCTCTACCCGGTCAGCGCTTCTCCTTGATCTTCGCGGCCTTGCCACGGAGTGCACGCAGGTAGTACAGCTTCGCGCGACGCACGTCGCCGCGGACCAGGACGTCGATGCGGTCGATCGTGGGCGAGTGCACGGGGAACGTGCGCTCGACGCCGACGCCGAACGAGACCTTGCGGACGGTGAAGGTCTCGCGGACGCCACCGCCCTGGCGACGGATCACGACGCCCTTGAAGACCTGGACGCGCTCCTTCGAGCCCTCGATGACCTTGACGTGCACGTCGAGCGTGTCGCCGGGGCGGAAGTCCGGGATGTCGTCGCGGAGCGACTTGTTGTCGATGAAGTCGAGAGTGTTCATTGTGTTCCTTGCATGTCAGGAATGAGGACAGAGGACCCTGGCGCCCGCCCGCAGGCGGGACGACCGGTTCGTGCCCCGGATCAGCGCGACCGTCAGCGGACACACGTGGTGCCCGGAAGGTCAACCTCGCTAGTGTGCCATCCGCTACTCGGCGGACCCAAATCACCCGGCCGGAGGAACCCAACCGAAGTCCGAGAGCGTCGCCAGGTCGGCCTTGTCCAGCTCGGCCGACCCGAGGAGGTCGGGCCTCCGCTCGGCTGTGCGTCTCAGCGACTCGTCGCGGCGCCACCGCGCGATCCTGGCGTGATCGCCACTCTTGAGGACTTCGGGCACCGGCCGGTCGCGCCACACCTCGGGCCGGGTGAAACTGGGGCCCTCGAGCAGGCCGTCGGAGAAGGAGTCCTCCTCATGGCTGCGCCGGTTCCCCAGCACCCCGGGTAGGAGGCGGATGACGGCCTCCGCGATGACGAGCACCGCCACCTCGCCCCCGATGAGGACGTAGTCGCCGATGCTGACCTCCTCGACGTCCATCCGCGTGGACGCCTCGTCGACGACGCGCTGGTCTATGCCCTCGTAGCGACCACACGCGAACAGCAGGTGGCGTCGACGGGCGTAGCGGTGCGCGTCGGACTGGGAGAACGGTCGTCCGGCGGGCGTCGGGACTATCAGGAGTGGGCGGGTCTGACCGTCCCCCGGCTCGCTCATCGCCGTCCCCGGCGGCGGCACGAGGTCGTCCAGCGCCTCGCCCCACACCGTCGGGCGCATGACCATGCCCGGCCCACCGCCGAACGGGGTGTCGTCGACCGACTTGTGGACATCTTGGGTCCAGCCCCGGAGGTCGTGAACGGCGACGTCGACTATGCCCCGGTCGGCGGCCCGACCGATCAACGCCAACTGCAGCGGGGCGAGGTACTCGGGGAAGACCGTGATGACGTCGAGGTGCATGAGCGGACCGCCCCCACCATCGGGGCGAGCGGTCACGACGTCCCCAGGTCGAGCAGCCCCTCCGGCGGGTCGATGACGCACGTCCGCGCGACGACGTCCACCTCGGGGACCATCTCGGAGACGAACGGGACCAGTGCGTCGCCTCCGTCGGCCAGCCGGATGGCGAGGAGTTCGCCGGCCGCGGTGTGCACGATCTCGGTCACCTCGCCGAGGGTGGCACCCGAGGTATCGAGCACCCGCAGGCCCACCAGTTGATGGTCGTGGTACTCGTCCGGGTCCTCCGGATCCTCCAGCGCATCCGAGTCGACGAGCAGCAGCATGCCGCGGAGTGCGTCCGCGGTGTCCCGATCGCCGACGCCTTCCAGACGCACCAGAAGCCGCCCGGAATGCTGCCGGGCGGCTTCGATGGTGACGTCGCGGTCGGTGGCCCGATCACCCCGACCGACCCGCCCGACGAGTCGGGTCCCGACGGCGAATCGCTCCTCGGGTGAATCGGTGCGAACCTCCACCACCAGTTCGCCGCGGACGCCGTGCGATTTGACGACGCGTCCCACGACGAGCTCCATGATGGTCCGAGTCCTCCGATTGCCGACGTGTACGGGCGGGGTCAGCGGTCGGTGTCGACCACGTCGACCCGTACACCGTCGCCGCCGACGGCGGAGACGATGGTCCGGATCGCGGAGGCGGTACGGCCACCCCGACCGATGACACGGCCGAGATCCTCGGGCGCGACGGCCACACGGATCACGGTGCCGCGCCGACCACCACTCGACCGGACGGACACCGCGTCGGGGTCCGACACGATTCCGCGGACGAGGTGGTCGACGGCGTCGACGACCATGTCATTCATCTGTCTCAGGCCTCGGCGGTCTCGGCGTCAGCCGACGCGGCCTCGCCCTCGCCGGACTCGGCGGCCTTCGCGGCCTCCTGCTCGGCCTTCTTGGCCTCGTCCTTCTTCGCCTTCTCTGCCTTGCGCTTGGCGGTGATGGCCTCAGCGGACGGCTCGCCCTGGGCGTCCTCGAGGGCCTTGTTGAACAGGTCCAGCTTCGAGGGCTTGGGCTCGGCGGTCTTCAGGGTGCCCTCGGCGCCCTCGATCCCCTTGAACTTCTGCCAGTCGCCGGTGATCTTGAGCAGCTGCTCGACGGCCTCGGTGGGCAGGGCGCCGACACCGAGCCAGTACTGCGCGCGCTCGGAGTCGATCTGGATGAAGCTCGGCTCCTCCTTGGGGCGGTAGAGACCGATGGTCTCGATGGCGCGCCCGTCGCGACGGGTGCGGGCGTCGGCGACGACGACCCGGTACTGCGGGTTACGGATCTTGCCGAGGCGGGTGAGCTTGATCTTGACGGCCATGAGGCGTCTCGCTTTCTGTTGCGGGTCACGTGGCGATTCAGCGGCGCCCGCCCTGCTGGCGGGGCCCGGTTTCGCCTTCCGGGTGACCGCCGTTCGGCACGGACCCACGAGGGTCCACCGGTGACGGCGTCCAGCGGGCCAGTCTAGACAGTCCGGGACGGTGGGCACCAATCGACGCGTCGGGCGGACCGGTCAGCGCTTGGGGAACTTCAGGTCGTTGAGATCGATCCCCTCCAGCCCCGGCGGGAGCTGGTCGAGTCCGGGCGGCAACTGGGACAGGTCGGGCATCCCGCCCGGCGGCATACCGGGCATCCCGGGCGGCATCCCCGGCATCCCCCCGGGCATCATCCCCCGCTGCTTGGGCGGGGTGGGACCGCGGCCCTTTCCCTTGCCCTTGCCCTTCTTGCTCTTGCGCTGGTTCTTGCGTCCCGCCCCGGGCATTCCCATCTGGCCCGCCATGCGGCTCATCATCTTGCGGGCCTCGAAGAACCGGTCGACCAACTGGTTGACGTCGGTGACCGTGACTCCCGAACCGTTCGCGATGCGCTGACGGCGCGAGCCGTTGATGATCTTCGGGTCCGCGCGCTCCTCGGGGGTCATGCCGCGGATGATCGCCTGGATGCGGTCCAGGTACTTCTCGTCGATGTCCCCGACGGCGGCCTTCATCTCCTTGCCGCCGGGCAGCATGCCCAGCAGGTTCCCGATGGGCCCCATCTTGCGGATCATCAACATCTGGTCGAGGAAGTCCTCGAGCGTGAGCTCGCCGGAGCCGATCTTCGCGGCGGTCTTCTCCGCCTCCTGCGCATCGAAGACCGTCTCCGCCTGTTCGATGAGCGAGAGCACATCGCCCATCCCGAGGATCCGGCTGGCCATGCGGTCGGGGTGGAAGACGTCGAAGTCCTCGAGCTTCTCGCCGTCGGACGCGAACATGATCGGCGTCCCGGTGAGTTCGCGGACGCTCAGCGCGGCGCCACCGCGGGCGTCACCATCGAGCTTGGTGAGCACGACACCCGTGAAGCCGACGCCCTCACGGAAGGCCTCGGCGGTGATCACCGCGTCCTGACCGATCATCGCGTCAAGGACGAAGAAGGTCTCGTGGGGCTGGACGGCGTCCCGGATACCCCGGGCCTGGGCCATCATCTCCTCGTCGATGCCGAGTCGACCGGCGGTGTCGACGATCACGACGTCGTGCATCTTGGCGCGGGCGTGAGCCAGTCCGCGCTGCGCCACTGACACCGGCTCCTGGACGCCGATCACCTCACCGTCGCCCCCGACGGAGGTCCCGGGGTGCGGGGCGAAGGTGGGCACGCCGGCACGCTCACCGACGATCTGCAGCTGGTCGACCGCTCCGGGTCGCTGTAGGTCGCAGGCCACCAGGAGCGGTGTGTGCCCCTGCGCCTTGAGCCAGTGCGCCAATTTGCCCGCCAGGGTGGTCTTACCCGCGCCCTGCAGGCCCGCCAGCATGATGACCGTCGGGGGCTGTTTGGCGAACTCGATCCGCCGCTCCTCGCCGCCGAGGATGGCGGTGAGTTCGGCGTCGACGATCTTGACGACCTGCTGGGCGGGGTTGAGCGCCTCGGAGACTTCGGCGCCCTTGGCGCGCTCCTTGACCCGGGAGATGAACTCGCGCACCACCGGCAGGGCGACGTCGGCCTCGAGCAGCGCCAGACGGATTTCACGGGCCGTCGCGTCGATGTCGGCGTCGCTGAGCCGACCCTTTCCGCGCAGGTCCTTGAGCGCACCTGTGAGGCGGTCGGACAAGGATTCGAACACGGCAACAGCTCCCTGGTTCGCGGCCCGGGAGCGCGCACGGTTCCCGGCGTCGTCGGCGACGACTGATCACAGGGTATCGGCATGCGCCACGGCGGGCGTCGTGGGATCACGTCGTGGCAGTAGCGCCTCCACCTGACCGGCCGTACTCAAGACCGCTCCGGGGCCGGAGAGCGCGAACACGTCCTCCACGGCCGCTCCCCTGGTGCGCACCACCACCCAGTCGATCCGGGCGCCGGCGTCGATGATCGCGGACACCACCCGGGCGAACAGGCCGGGCCGGTCCTCCGACCGCACCTCCATCAGCACACCGTCGGCGTCGGTCCGGTGGGAGATCAGAACGGAGGATCTGGCCTGCGGGGGTCCGATCGGCAGCGCCGCCCCCCGGGACAGCGCGGCGCGCAGTGGCGCGGGGAGCCCGGAGTCGATCGACCGGCGCAGATCCTGCCGGAGCACGCGGCCGTCCACCGGGTCACCGAAGCGGGTCGAGACCGTCATCCTCGCGCGCATCCCGCCCGGCGGACGGAGGTCGATCTCTGCGTCCACGATCTCCAACCGGTGGGCGGCCAGGACCTCCGCGGTCACCGCCAGCGAACGTCCTCCACCGGGGACGACGAGGGTGACCTCGTGCGTGGTCCCGGAGTCCGCCGCCCGGAGGTCCACCACGACGTCCGGTGGCCCGTGTCGCCGCGAGGCGTTCACCGTCGGCGCCTGCACCGCGGCGGGCCGGGGGCCGAGCGCCTTGCGGCACGCCGCCACGAGCGCGGCGTGGGCCCCGGCACGTCCGGTGGTCCAGACCGTCGGCCCGGTCGCGAGCGAGTCCGCCTCGGTGAGGGCGGCCAACACGTCGAGGGCGACGGCGTCCCGGTCCAGCGCGGTGAGGACGGCCTCGGCGGTGGCGGGATCTGCGGGGTCACGTCTCGCGGCGGTCGCCGGGAGCAGCAGGTGGTGCCTGACGATGCGTGTCAGGGTCTCGGTGTCACGGCCGCCGAGGCCCATCCGCGCGCAGATCGGGCGGATCATGTCCGCCCCGTTCTCGCTGTGGTCGCCGTCACGGCTCTTCCCGAGGTCGTGCAGGAGCGCCGCGAGCAACAGGAGGTCCGCCCGTGCGACGGAGGTGGTGAGGCGGGACGCCTCCACCGACGTCTGCACCAGGTGCCTGTCGACCGTGTAGATGTGCGCCCGGTCGCGGGCGGGCAGATCCCGCACCCCCGACCATTCCGGTAGCAGCCGTTCCCACAACCCGCACCGGTCGAGAGCCTCGTGGACGGGGATCTGCGCCTCACCCGAGCCCAGGAGCACGAGCAGGTCGGACAGGGCCTCCGCCGGCCACTGACCGTCCGGGACGGGGCAGCGTTCGGCGAGGACGCCGAGGGTGGAGGTCGCGATCGGCAGCCCGAACCGGGCCGCGGCCGCGGCCACCCGCAGCGCCAGCCAGGGGTCGTCGGCCACGCGGGCCGCGCGGGCGAGCGTCACCTCCCCCGCGTGTTCCACCACCCCGTCGTCGAGGGGCCGACGGACAGGCGACCTCCGCAGCAGGCCGGTCAGTCCCCGGGAGGACAGCGCCGCGCACGAGCCACGGATAGCCTGGTCCGCGGTGAACGCGATCGTGCGGGAGGCGTCGCTCAGCGCCCGGGCGAGATCGAACCGGTCCCCCAGGCCCAACGCCTCGCCGACCTCGTCGCCGTACTCGGCGTGCAGCACCTCGCGGGGGCGTCCGCTCACCCGGTGTAATTCGGTCCGGGCGTCCAACACCAGCCGGTGCGCGCGCGCCATCCCACCCGGGACCACGGGCCGACCGTCGCTGAGGTGGGCCAGGCCCAGGGCCGCGACGAGCTGCGCGTCTCGGAGCCCACCGGCCCCGTTCTTCAGGTCGGGTTCGCTACGGTGCGCGATCACCCCCGCCCGGTGCCGCCGGGCGGCCGCCGCGTCGACGAGATCGTCGAAGCGGGAGGCGATCTGGTCCCGCCACTGCCGACGCGCGCCGTCCGCGACCAACGCTCCCAGGTCCGCGTCTCCCGCGATCACGCGGGCGTCCAGCAGGCTCAGCCCGACCGAGACGTCGGCGGCGGCCACGGCCAGGCACTGGTCGACGGTGCGGACACTGTGGTCGAGTCCGACCCCGGAGTCCCACAGCGGGTACCACAGGGCGTCGGCCAGCTCACCCACGTCGCGGTCCGGGCGCCGCTCGTGGACCAGGACGAGGTCGAGGTCCGAGTGTGGCAGGACCTCCCGGCGCCCCAACCCGCCGAAGGCGATCAGGGCGAACCCCGATCCCGGGCCGATCCCGGCCTCGTCGGCGAGCCGCCCCAGCTCCATCTCGTAGAGCTCACACAGGGCGTCCCTCAACGGCGCGGCGGGCAGGCTCTCGCGCGGGGCGGAGAGGATCCGCTCGCGTCCCGCTCGCAGCGCCGTGGCGCGCTCGCCGTCCGCCGTGACCGCCATGGCACTCCCCTTCCCTCATCCGTCGGGGTCCAGAATGTCGCCTCCGTGTCACCGCCTCGGTGCGTACAGGTTTCACCTTTGTGAACGGGTGCGCACGGGGTGCGCGGGACCGGGCGAGCAAGGCGCCCGCCGCACACGACGGCGCGCGGCCACCCCTGTGACGGGGCGACCGCGCGCCGGGTTCTGCCCGAGGGTCAGATCGCGGATGTGCCCTCCTCACCGGTGCGGACGCGCACGATGCTCTCGACGGGGGTCACCCAGACCTTGCCGTCGCCGATCTTGCCGGTCCGGGCCGCGTCGACGATCAGTTGGACCGCGGTGTCGGCGGTCTCGTCGTCGACCACCACCTCCACCCTGATCTTGGGGACGAAGTCCACGGCGTACTCGGCGCCGCGGTAGACCTCGGTGTGGCCCTTCTGGCGTCCGTATCCCTGGACCTCGCTGATGGTGAGGCCGTGGATGCCGGCCTGCTCCAGTGCTGCCTTGACGTCGTCGATCGTGAACGGTTTGACGATCGCGGTGACGAGCTTCATGTCGTGGGTTCCTTTCGAAGTGGTCGGCTCAGCGGATGAGCGCGTTGGTGGAGGCCTCGTACGCGCTCTCGGCGTGCTGGGCACCGTCGATGCCCGCCTGCTCGTCGGCCTTGTCGATCCTCCAGCCGAGCGGCCGGCAGATCGCCCAGGCGATCGCGGTCATGATGCCGGTGAACACGAGGGCGGCCACGGCGATCACGATCTGGACCACCAGGAGTCGCCATCCGTCCGCGGAGTAGAACACTCCCGCGTCCGTTCCGAAGGTGCCGGTGGCGAACAGGCCGATGGCGATGGTGCCCCACAGTCCTGCCACCAGGTGCACGCCCACCACGTCCAGGGCGTCGTCGTAGCCGAAGCGGTGCTTGAGGCCGACGGCGAGCGCGGACAGCGCGCCAGCGATCGCACCGAGGGCGATCGCGCCGAGCGGGTGGACGGAACCGGCGGCGGGGGTGATGGCCACGAGGCCGGCGACCACGCCGGAGGCGGCACCGAGGCTGGTGGCGTGGCCGTCACGGATACGCTCCGCGAGGAGCCAGCCGAGCATCGCGGCGGCGGTGGCGGCGGTGGTGTTGACCCACGCCAGGCCCGCCGCGCCGTTGGCACCGAACGCGGAACCGGCGTTGAACCCGAACCAGCCGAACCACAGCAGGGCGGCGCCGAGCATGACCAGCGGCAGGTTGTGTGGGCGGTAGGCGGTGCGACCGAACTCGAGCCGCTTGCCGATGAGCAGGACCAGGACGAGCGCGGCCATACCGGCGTTGATGTGCACGACGGTTCCGCCGGCGAAGTCGACGGGCGCGACGGCGGCGGTCAGCCCGCCCTCGCCGTCGTCGACGGTCCCGAAGATCATCGCCGCCAGCCCACTGTCCGAGTGGGAGAGCAGTCCGCCGCCCCACACCATGTGGGCGAGCGGGAAGTACGCCAGGGTCACCCAGACGCCGACGAACGCCAGCCAGGTGCCGAACCGGGCGCGCTCGGCGATCGCGCCCGAGATGAGCGCGACGGTGATGATCGCGAAGGTCACCTGGAAGGCGACGTCGACGACCTGCGGGTAGGCGCCGGAGCCGGAGACCGCCCATTCGGTGGCGTCACCGATCACCCCGGAGAGCCCGAACATCTCGAAGGGGTTGGCGAACAGCCCCAGGACCGACTCGCTGCCGTAGGACATCGACCATCCCCACAGCAGGTAGATCACGCCGACCACGCCCATCGCGCCGAACGACATCATCATCATGTTCAGCACGGACTTCTGCCGGGACATGCCACCGTAGAAGAGCGCCAGGGCGGGCGTCATGAGCAGTACCAGAGATGCTGCGATGAGCATCCAGGCCGTGTCTCCCGTATCGATCTCCGGCGTCGCCTCCTGGGCGAGCAACGCGACACTGTCACCTATCACGGTGCGGTCCTCCTCGTCTCGTACGTGGTGAGCGACTCTTCGCTCCCCGTCGACATGAAGATTTCCTTGGTCGTGTTGCACCGGATGTGCCCTGATGTTTCGGGGTTGTAACGCGCTCGGGTCCCCTGTTCCGGTCGTGTGTCCCGGCCGCGTCGCCCGGGACCTACGTGCCGAGCAACGCGTCGACGAAGGCCTCGGGGGTGAACGGCGCGAGGTCGTCGGCCCCCTCGCCCAGTCCGACGAGCTTCACGGGCACGCCCAACTCGTGCTGGACCTGGAACACGATGCCGCCCTTGGCGGTGCCGTCGAGCTTGGTGAGCACGACGCCGGTGATGTCGACGACCTCCTTGAACACGCGCGCCTGCATGAGCCCGTTCTGCCCGGTGGTGGCGTCGATCACCAACAGGACCTCGTCGACGGGGGTCTTCTTCTCCACCACCCTCTTGACCTTGCCGAGCTCGTCCATGAGCCCGGTCTTGGTGTGGAGGCGACCGGCGGTGTCCACGAGCACGGCGTCGACGCCGGTCTCGACCCCGCGGGTCACCGCGTCGAAGGCGACGGAGGCGGGATCGGCGCCCTCCTTGCCGCGGACGACCTCAGCGCCCACCCGCTCGGCCCAGGTCTGGAGCTGATCCGCCGCGGCGGCGCGGAACGTGTCCGCCGCGCCGAGGAGGATCTCGCGACCGTCGGCGACGAGGACGCGGGCGAGTTTGCCGGTGGTGGTGGTCTTGCCGGTGCCGTTGACGCCGACGACGAGGAGGACGGCTGGCGTCCCGTCGTTCGGCAGCGCACGCAGCGAGCGGTCGAGTTCGGGGTGGAGGTTGTCGATGAGGGTCTGCCGCAGCAGATCGCGCACCTCGGCCTCGGTGCGGACCTGTCGGGTGGCGATCTCCGCCCGCAGGCGGTCCACGACGAGCTCGGTGGTGGCCGAACCGAGGTCGGCCATGATCAGCGTGTCCTCGATCTCCTCCCAGGCGGCCTCGTCGAGATCGCCGGCGCCGAGGAGACCCAGCAGCCCCTGGCCCACGGTGTTCTGCGACCGCGCGAGGCGGCCCCGCAGGCGGTCGAGGCGGCCGGCGGCCGGGTCGATGCGCTCGACCGGGGCGACCGGCTCCGGGGTCCCGGTGACCGTCTCCGGGGGCGCCGGGATCTCCTCGTCGGGCACCTCGGGCGGGACCACGACGGGTTCGAGCGGGGCGGGCTCGACGACCTCGGTGGCCTCGGTCGGGCCGGGATCGACGTCCGGCTCGGGCGCGGGGGCGGCCGTCTCGGGCGCCGCATCCGGCGCGGTCGCGGGCTCGGCCGCGGGGGCGGCCCCCGTCGCAGGGGACGGCGGCGCGGGGGGCCGTGGGGCCGGTGTCGCCGGCGGCAGGTCCTCCCGCGGCGTCGGGTCACGGCGCACCGGCTCCCTGGGCGGGGCCGCCGTGGCGCCGCCCCCTCCCTGGGCGAACGAGAACCCCGTCCCGGCCTGATAGTTGCCGGAGCGCTCCTCGCGGGTGAGCTCCTTGCGCTCGGCGGCCCTGGTGAGGGAGATCTGCCGCTTCTTGCGCAGCTGCAGACCCACGACGAGGGCGATGATGGCCAGCAGCAGCACCGCGGCGACGGCGATGATGATCCAGGTGGTGGTAGTCACGGTGCCCAGTATGGCCGACCGCACCCGTCGCCATCTCGGTCCCGGGGGGCTGTGGCGGACCTAGACTGGCGCCTGTCGTCGTCCGGGGAGGAGCCCACGTGGTCGAGCTCGCCGCCCAGCCAGGGGGTACGTCCGTACGCCAGCGCCCCCTCCGCCGGGCCCCGGCCCCGCCCACCTGGCTCGCCAAGACCATCATGGCGGTGACGGGGTTGCTCTTCACCGCCTTCGTGGTGGTGCACATGGTCGGCAATCTCAAAGTGTTCGGCGGGGCCACGGGTTTCGACGCCTACGCCGCGTGGCTGCGGACGTTGCTGTACCCCCTCGTCCCCCACGAGGGCGTCCTGTGGGCGTTGCGCGTCGTGCTGGTCCTGGGTCTGGTGGCGCACGTCTGGTGCGCGGTGGTGTTGGTGCGGCGCTCCCACGCGTCCGCGGGCCCGCACCGCCGGCGGACGGGGCTGACGGCGGGCTCGTTCGGCGCCCGCTCGATGCTGCTCACCGGAGTGGTGCTGCTGCTCTTCGTCGTCTTCCACGTCCTCGACATGACCACGGGCACCGCCCCCGCCGCGTCGGAGGCGTTCGAGCCCGGTACGGCGTACGCCAATCTGGTCGCCAGCTTCTCGCGGCCCTGGGTCGCGGCCTTCTACGGCATCACCATGGTGCTGCTGGCCCTGCACGTCGCCCACGGCGTCCGCACGGCGGCCGGCGACCTCGGGGTGACCGGCGTCCGGAGCCGGGCGGTGATCACGACCGTGGGCGGGATCGCCGCGGTGGCCGTGCTGCTGGGCAACGCCGCTATCCCGATCGCGGTCCAGGCCGGGTGGCTGACGTGACCTTCACCCCGCCCCCCGTCCTCGTGCCCGACGCACGACAGGGACACGTGCTGAGCTCCGGCACACCCGGGGGCGACCCGGCCTCCGCTTGGGCGAGGCGTCGCGACGCCTACCGCCTGGTCGCACCGGCCAACCGCCGCCACCTCCACGTGGTGGTGATCGGCACGGGCCTGGCCGGGGCCGGCGCGGCGGCCGCCCTCGGCGAACTCGGCTACCGGGTCACCGCGTTCACCTACCACGACGCCGCCCGGCGCGCGCATTCCGTGGCCGCCCAGGGCGGGATCAACGCCGCCCGCGGCCGCCGGGTGGACGGAGACTCCGTGGCCCGGTTCGTCGCCGACACCGTCTCGGGCGGGGACTTCCGTGGGCGGGAGGCCGAGGCGTTCCGGCTGGGCGAGGAATCCGCGCGGGTGATCGATCATTTCTCCGCCATCGGGACCCCCTTCGCACGCGAGTACGGCGGCGTCCTGTCGACCCGGTCCTTCGGCGGCGTGCAGGTCTCGCGCACGTACTACTCCCGCGGTCAGACCGGCCAACAACTCCAGCTCGCGGGCGTCTCGGCGCTGCAGCGGCAGATCCGTGCCGGCGCCGTCACGCTGCACACCCGCCACGAGATGCTCGACCTCGTCGTCGACGATTCGGGGTGCCACGGTGTGGTGGTCCGCGACCTGGTGTCCGGCCACATCCGGGCCGAGACCGCGCACGCGGTCGTCCTCGCGACCGGCGGCTACGGGACCGTCTTCCACGACTCCACGCTCGCGATCCACTCCAACGCGTCGGCGGTGTGGCGCGCGCACCAGCGGGGGGCCCTGTTCGCCTCACCGTCGTTCGTGCAGTTCCACCCCACCGCGCTGCCCAAGGACAACGACTGGCAGGCCAAGACGATCCTCATGAGCGAGTCGTTGCGCAACGACGGCCGCGTCTGGGTCCCGCTCCACGACGGCGACGACCGGCCGCCCGGTGAGATCCCGGACGCCGACCGCGACTTCTTCCTCGAGCGCCGCTATCCCGCCTTCGGCAACCTCGTGCCCCGCGACGTGGCCTCCCGGGCGATCACCGCCGAGATCCGAGCCGGGCGAGGGGTGGGGCCACGCCGCAACTCCGTCTACCTGGACTTCCGTGACGCCCTGGCCCGCGACGGCCGGGGGACGATCACCGAGCGCTACGGCAACCTGTTCGAGATGTACGCCCACGCCACCGGCGAGGACCCGTACGCCGTACCCATGCGCATCGCGCCGACGTGCCACTTCACGATGGGCGGGCTGTGGAGCGACTTCGACCTGCAGACGTCGATCCCCGGCCTGTTCGTCGGCGGCGAATGCGGCTGGGCGTATCACGGCGCGAACCGGCTCGGCGCCAACTCCCTGCTCAGCGCGAGCGTCGACGGGTGGTTCACCCTTCCCTACTCGGTGCCGGCGCACCTGGCCACCCGCCTCGGGGACGACCTACCGGGCGACGACGACGAGGTGGTCGTGGCCGCCGTGGCCCGCGCCCGGTCGCGGGTGCGGAACCTGCTCGCGGTGGGCGGCTCGACCGGGCCCGAGCACTTCCACCGTGAGCTCGGCGAGATCCTCTACTCGGGGTGCGGCGTCACACGGACGGCCGACGGCCTGACCCGGGCGATCGAGCGCATCCGTGACCTGCGGACCCGGTTCTGGACCGACCTGCGGGTCACGGGCACAGGCGGTCACCTCAACCAGGTGCTCGAACTGGCCGGGCGGGTCGCCGACTTCCTCGAGCTGGCGGAACTGATGTGCGTCGACGCTCTGGACCGCGACGAGTCGTGCGGCGCCCACTTCCGCGACGAGCACCAGACGCCCGACGGGGAGGCCCTGCGGGACGACCGGCGGTGGGCCTTCGCCTCCAGCTGGGCCTCCGAGGGCGATGATCGCGGCGGGCCCCGGTGCTTCACCCGCCATGCGGAACCGCTGGAGTTCTCGGCGGTCGCCCCCACCGCGAGGGACTACCGATGAGGCGGACAGCGTTGAGGCGGACAGCGATGAGGCCGACAGTGACGAGGCAGACCCGGTGAGACTGACCCTGCGCGTCTGGCGACAGGCCGGACCCGACGAGACCGGCCGGTACGAGGAGTTCGAGGTCGGCGACGCCCGGCCGGAGATGAGTGTGCTGGAGCTGCTCGACGTACTCAATGCCGACCTGGTGGACGCGGGCATTGAACCGGTGGCGTTCGACTCCGACTGCCGCGAGGGGATCTGCGGGGCCTGCGGCGTCACCGTCGACGGTCGCCCGCACGGTCCCGCGGAGAACACCCCGTCGTGTCACCAGCGACTGACCCCCTACGCCGACGGGGACACCCTGCGCATCGAACCGCTTCGCGCCGCCGTGTTCCCCGTCATCCGCGATCTGGTGGTGGACCGGTCCGCTCTGGACGGGGTCGTCGAGTCCGCGGCCCATGTGGGAATCCCGGCCGGCGCCGCCCCGGACGCGGACTCGACCCTCCAGGGTCACGACACGGCGGAGACCGCACTGGACTTCGCGGCGTGCATCGGGTGCGGGGCGTGTGTGGCGGCCTGCCCCAACGGCTCGGCCAACCTGTTCGTGGGGGCCAAACTCGGGCACCTCGCCCTCATGCCCGTCGCGGGCGCCGACCGCTCGGCCCGCGCCCGCGAGATGGTCAGCGCCGCCGACGAGGAGTTCGGTCCCTGCTCGCTCTACGGGGAGTGCTCGCGGGTGTGCCCGGCGGGGATCCCGCTGCGGGCGATCGGCGTGGTCAACCGTGAACGGCTCCGGGCGGTCTTCCGGCGCTCGTGAGCGAGCGGCGACGCCTCGGGCACGTGCACGGAGGCCGGCACGTCGCACTCGGGCGACGACCGGGCCGTCCGTGACCTAGACGTCGTCCTCCCCGACCGGGCCGCCCTCTGCCTCCCACGTGTCGATCATCTCGACCTTGGTCCGCGTGAACTTGCGACGCACACCCACTCCCCCTCGGTCGCTCTCCGGGATGAACCGGGCGCCGAAGTAGGTCAGGGCGTCGGTCAACGCCTGCACCTCGGCCGCGTCGAGTGCGCCCACTCCCCGTTCGTACTCGCGGATCCGCTGCTCGTCCAGTCCGGAGCGCAGCGCCACCACCTTGGTGGAGACGAGGCACAACGCTCGCGCGGCACGCGCGAGACCGGGGTCCATGAACAGTTCTGAATGAGTCATGGCCCCATCCTGCCAGCGCGACGCCGGGGGGGCGCGCCGTCGACGGGTCAGCGCATGCGTTGGGAGATGACCTTGGAGATGCCGTCGCCCTGCATCGACACGCCGTAGAGCACGTCGGCGACGTCCATGGTGGGCTTCTGGTGCGTGATGACGATGAGCTGGCTGGTCTCCCGCAGCTGTTCGAACAGCCCGATGAGGCGCCGCAGGTTGGTGTCGTCGAGCGCCGCCTCGACCTCGTCCATGACGTAGAACGGGCTGGGGCGGGCCTTGAATATCGCCACCAGCATGGCGACCGCGGTGAGCGACTTCTCGCCGCCGGACAGCAGCGACAACCGCTTCACCTTCTTTCCCGGTGGCCGCGCCTCCACCTCGATCCCGGTGGCGAGCATGTCCTCCGGCTCGGTGAGGATCAGTCGCCCCTCCCCTCCGGGGAAGAGCGTGGAGAAGACACCCCGGAACTCGCGCTCGACGTCGACCCACGCCTCGGTGAAGATCTGCTCGATGCGCTCGTCGACGTCGTCGATCACCCCCTCGAGGTCGGACCGGGCCTTCTTCACGTCGTCGAGCTGGGTGGACAGGAACGCGTAGCGCTCCTCCAGCGCCGCGAACTCCTCCAACGCCAGCGGGTTGACCTTGCCCAGGGTGGCCAGGTCCTTCTGCGCCGACCTGAGACGACGCTCCTGTTCGGCGCGCACGAACGGCATCGGCGGCGGCGGGGTCACGTCCTCGCCTCGCTCGCGAGCCGCCTCGTACTCCTGCATCTCCAACGCCGACGGCGGCAGGTCCACGTCCGGGCCGTACTCCTCGACGAGGGCCTGCGGTTCGATACCGTGACGCTCGAGCACCGCCGCCTCGAGCTCCGAGACCTTGACCTCGAGCTGCGCCCGGACGATCTCGTCGCGGTGGGCGGCGTCGCCGAGCCTCGAGACCTCGGACTCGGCCGCCGCGAGATCACCGCGCAGCGCGGCGACACCGGCGGTGGCCTCGGCGCGCGCGGCCGAGAGCCGGTCCCGCTCGGTTCCGGCGGCGGTGATGAGTTCGTCGAGCCGCGAGAGCAGCCGCCCGCTGAGTTCGTCGACCACGCCGGCGACCTCCGCGCCGCGGCGCCGCTGCGCCGCCGCCCTGGCGGCCCGGGCCCGGGACTCGCGCTCCGCCTGCGCGGCCCGCCGCAGGGACGCCGACTTGCCGCGGACGCCGGCGGCCCGTTCCTCGGCGGACCGGTGGGCGAGCCTGGCCTCGAGTTCCGCGGCCCGGGCCGAGGCCACCGCGGCCTGCGCGGCACCACGCCCGTCGTCCTCGGGTGGCCGGACCTCGTCGTCGTCCCCGGCCCTGGCGAGTCGGTCGGTCAGCTCGGCGTGTTCGGCGCGCGCGGCGTCGAGCTTGTCCACCGAGATCCGGCGGGTCTGCTCCAGGCGCCGCACCTCGGCCTCGGCGCGACGGCGCCGCTGGCCGATACGGGCGAGCTCCGCGTAGATCTCCTCGATCGCGGCGTCGGACTCGCTGATGGCGGCGAGCGTCTCGGAGAACCGGTCCGCCCGCTCGGTGTCCTCGGCCGACGCGCCGGCCAACTCGGCGCGGGTGGTCTCGATCTCGGCCCGAACGGCGTCGCGCTCGACGACCGCGGCGTCGATCGCCGACTGGATCTCCAACCCGGTGCGCCCCGACGCGGACCCGCCCACGGTCCACCCCGCACCGGCCAGCTCACCGTCGCGGGTGACCGCGCGCACGCGGCGGTCCGCCTCGACCTGGGCGTGGGCGGCGGCGAGGTCGTCGACCACGACCACGTCGACCAACAGGGCGGTCACCGCCGCCACGAGGTCCTCCGGGACGTCCACCACGTCCAGCGCCCAGCATGCCCCGCCGACCAGGTCGACCTCCAGTCGGTAGTCGCCACCCGGCGTCCCGGCTCCCACGAGACCCGCCCGGCCCGCGTCGGCCTCCCGCAGGGCCGCCAGGACCTGCCGGCGGTTCACGGAGGTGTCCACGACCACCGCGTCGACGGCCGGCCCGAGGGCGACCCCCACGGCGCGTTCCCACCCGTCGCGGACGCCGAGCATCTCCCCCACCGTCCCGGCGACGGCGTCGGCCCCGAGATGCCGCAGGACCCACTCGGCGCCGTCCCCGGCGCCCTTGTTCTGCTCGAGAGTCTCGATCCGGGCGGCCAGCCGCGCGATCCGCTGGTCGGCCTCCCGCTCGATCCCCTGCAACTCCGCGAGCCGGGCCCGTGCCGCGAGGTGGGCGCGCTCGGCCCGCCCCAGGTGTTCGTCGAGGGTCCGTTCGCTCTGCTCGTGCGCCCCCACCCTGGCGTGGACGGCGTCGAACTCGGCCTCGGCGTCGACCACGGCGGTGCGCGCGACCTCCGCCTCGGCGTCCACGCGCGCGATCTCCGCCTGGGTGGACTCCACTCTCGCGGCGAGGGTCTCGACCTTGCCCGCGAGCCTGGCCACGCCCTCCCGGCGGTCCGCGATCGCCCGGACGGCCTTGAGGTGCTCGGCCTCGAGCGCGGCGAGCGTCGACTCGGCCCGTCCCAACGCCTCGGTCGCCAGACGGGCCTTCTCGGCGGCGGCGTCGACCTGAGCGGCGAGGTCCTCCTCGTGCGCGGCGGCCCGCTCGGCCTGGCGGTCGAGCTCGTCCGGGTCGGTGCCGTGGTGCACGGCGACCTCGGCGGCCAGCGACCGCGCGCGGTCGGCGGCGATCCGGGCGGTGGCGCGGGCCCGCTCGGCCAACGTCGACAGGGCGAACCACCGCTGCTGCGCAGCGTCGGCGTCCGGGGTCAACCGATCGAGCTCGGCCTGGGTGTCTGCGACGGCCCGCACCAGCTCGTCCCTGCGGTCGACCGCCTGCGCGACCTGGTCCGCCAACCGGGAGCGGACACTCTCGGCATCCGCGAGCTCGCGTCGACGGGTGACCAGGTCGTCGGCGGCGAGGCGGAACGTGGCGTCGCGCAGGTCCGCCTGGATGGTCTGCGCCCGGCGCGCGACCTCGGCCTGCCGCCCCAGCGGCTTGAGCTGGCGCCGCAGTTCGGTGGTGAGATCGTTCAACCGGTCCAGGTTGCCCTGCATCCCGGCGAGCTTGCGCTGGGCCTTCTCCTTGCGGCGCCGGTGCTTGAGGATGCCGGCGGCCTCCTCGATGAACGCCCGGCGCTCCTCCGGCTTGGACTCGAGGATCTCGGCGAGCTTGCCCTGGCCGACGATGACGTGCATCTCGCGGCCTATCCCTGAGTCCGACAACAGTTCCTGCACGTCCATGAGTCGGGCGCGGTCGCCGTTGATCTCGTACTCCGCGGCGCCGTCGCGGAACATCCGGCGGGTGATCGACACCTCGGCGTAGTCGATCGGCAGCACGCCGTCGGAGTTGTCCAGGGTGAGGGTGACCTCGGCGCGGCCGAGCGGCTGCTTTCCCGTGGTCCCCGCGAAGATGACGTCCTGCATCTTGCCGCCGCGCAGCGATTTGGCACTGTGCTCGCCCATGACCCAGGTCAGGGCGTCGACGACGTTGGACTTGCCCGACCCGTTGGGCCCCACCACGCAGCAGATTCCGGGCTCGAATCTCAGGGTCGTCGGCGCCGCGAAGGACTTGAAGCCCTTGAGCGTCAGCGACTTGAGATACACGGTTGTCGATCCTAGGTCAGCGTTCGACGAATCCCGGGAGTCCGCCCCGGGCCGGCTCCCAGGTGTCGACGACGAGGTCCACGTGGCCGGGGGTCCCGCCGCCGCGGAGAAGTTCCACCAGGTCACGGCACGCCGACTCCGGTCCCTCCGCCACCACGTGGACGCGACCGTCCGGCTTGTTGGCCGCGTACCCGCTCAGGCCCAGTTCGAGTGCCCGACTGCGGGTCCACCAGCGGAAGCCCACGCCCTGGACGCGGCCGTGGACCCAGGCGACCAACCGGACCTGGTCGGGATCCGGTGCGCTCATGCCGCGCCGCCCCCGTTTCCGGCGTCAGCGCCGCCGGTCTCGGCGTCGGCGCCGCCGGTCTCGAACCCCAGCGCGATCTCGGTCCCCGCGGTCAGGGTCCGGCCGACGGTGCACGCCTTGTCCACCGAGCGCCGGATCATCGCCACCAGTCGCTCGGCCATCGCCGGGTCTAGCCCGGACAGGTCGAGCTCGTAGCTCTCCTCCAGCAGCGGGTATCGCTCGTTCTCGCGGTCGGCGTCTCCGGAGACGCGAACGGTCGCGGCGTAGTCGTCACCCAACCGGCGGGAGATCGTGAAGTCGGAGGCCATGGCCGTGCAGGCCCCGAGCGCGATCTTGAGCAACTCCCCCGGGGTGAACACCCCCTCGACGTCGGCCGAGCCGATCTCGACCCGGGCTCCCCGGGAAGATGTCCCCACGTAGCGTCGGGTCCCGGTGCGTTCGACACGGAGATCGGGAGCGGGGTGCGCCGCCTGCGGGGCGGCCGGCGCGGGCGTCTGCGTGGGGGTGGGGGGCGTCGACTCAGTCATGCGGTCATCGTACGACCGGTCAGCGGGCCACCTCAGCCCCGCCGCGGCGCGCGGGACCGACGTGGCGGGCGGGACCGGCGTGGCGCGGGCTGGCAGACCGGGCAGAAGTGCGAACCGCGGTTCATGAAGTCCTCCCGCACCACGGCCGTCCCACACCGCGCGCACGGCAGGCCCGCCCGTCCGTAGACGTCGAGGGAGCGATCGAAGTACCCCGAGGCGCCGTTGACGTTGACGTACAGCGCGTCGAATGAGGTGCCGCCGGCCGCCAGCGCGTCCGCCATCACCTCGCGGGCGTGCTCGAGGACCCCGGTCACGGCGCGGAGTGTCACGGCGCCGGACCGCCGGCGGCCGTGGAGACCGGAGCGCCACAAGGCCTCGTCGGCGTAGATGTTGCCGATCCCCGAGACCACGGTCTGATCCAGCAGGAGGCGCTTGATCTCGGTGTCCCGGCGTCGGATCGTCCGGGCGGCGACGAGGGGGTCGAACCCGGGCTCGAACGGGTCCGCCGCGATGTGGGCGGCCGGCGCGGGCAGGAGCTCCCCCGTGCCGTCGAGAGCCTCCGCCAGTGGGACGACGGTCCACCCGCCGAACGTCCGCTGATCGACGAAACGCAGCTCCCTGCCGTCGTCGAGCTCGGCTCGCGCGTGCAGATGGCGTACCGGCGGCGCACCGCCCTCGGCGACCAACATCTGCCCGCTCATCCCCAGGTGTACGAGCAGGCAGTCCGCCCCCGCCGCGTGGTCGGAGTCCAGGGTGAGCCACAGGTACTTGCCGCGACGCCGGGCGCCGCTGACGGTGCGGCCGGTCAGACGCGCGACGATCTCGGGGGCGCCGCCCGGCTGCCGGCGCGCGGTGCGGGCGCCGGTGACCTCCACGGACGTGATCGCACGACCGACGACGTGATCGGCCAGGCCCCTGCGGACGACCTCGACCTCGGGTAGCTCGGGCACGTCAGCGTGTGGTCCCGTCCAGGGCGGCCCACGCCTGCTCGGCGGCCTTCTGTTCGGCCTCCTTCTTTGTGCGACCGGTCCCCTCGCCCAGGGACTCGTCGCCCACGAACACCACCGCGGCGAAGGTCTTGTCGTGGTCCGGCCCGGTGGAGGTGATCTCGTACCGCACCCTGGGCCTGCCCGTCGACGCGCACTTCTCCTGCAGACTGGTCTTCCAGTCGAGGGCCGCCCCCAGATGCGGGACCACCTGCAGTCGGTCACCGATGATCCGTTCGATCAGACCCCGGGCCGTCTCGAGCCCGTGGGTCAGGTAGACGGACCCGAACACCGCCTCGAGGGTGTCGGCGAGGATCGAGTGCTTGTCGCGGCCGCCCGTCAGTTCCTCACCGCGGCCGAGCCGCAGGTGATCTCCCAGGCCGCCGGGACCGAGCTCGCGGGCGATGTCGGCCAGGACATAGGTGTTGACCAGGCTCGCACGGATCTTGGCGAGGTCGCCCTCGGGACGATCCGGGTACGCCGTGTAGAGGTGTTCCGTCACGACCAACTCGAGCACCGCGTCGCCGAGGAACTCCAATCTCTCGTTGTGGGGCAGGCCGCCGTGCTCATAGGCGTACGAGCGGTGGGTCAGAGCCTGGGTGGCGAGGTCGACGGGGAGGGCGACCCCCAGGACGGAGTCCAGTGGCGACGGCTGCTCCGTCACGCGCGGTCCTCACCGGCGTCGCCGGCTCCGGTTGACCCGAACTTCTCCGCCAACCCGGCCCACCGGGGATCGATCCGGCCCTCGGCGTCGCCGGAGACGCCGTCGGGAGCGGGGGTGTCCGGGTTGATGCACTCGTCGTGGCCGTAGTCGGTGCACGTCGGCGACATGGGGAACTCCAGACCGAACGCGTCGACGAGCGCGGGCTCGAGGTCGAGCAGGTCGCCGTCCAGCAGGCGGACCTCGTCCTGCTCGGCGGCCTCGGCCGCGGCGGTGCCCTCGGCCGCGTACATGTCGGTCAGGTCCACGCCCACCGGGGCGGAGAACTCGCCCAGGCAGCGCGCGCACTCGACCTCGGCCCGACCGGTGACCGAGCCGGTGACGAGCACGCCCTCGTCGACGTAGGTCAGCATGAGGTCGAGGTCCACCTCGGAGCCCTCGGGGATCCGGATGAACTCCACGCCGATGGCCGAGGGGAGGACGGCGGCACGCTGCACCGGCACCATCGAGCCGGGGGCGCGTCCGAGGACGCGGGTGTCGAGGACGAGCGAATCGGCGGCGGGCCGGCCGTGGCGGGGGGTACGGGAGGTGGTGGACACGCCCAGCAGACTACCCGCCGGGGTCAGTAGTCCCCGTACCCGTCGCCCGGGCGCTCGTCCTCGCGGACCCCCCGCCGGCCGGTGGGCTCCCGTCGCCCGACCGGGGCGACACCGTGCAGCTCCTCGCGACCCCGGCTGACGGTGCGGATGGTGGTGCCGAGGAACTCCTCGAACCGGGCCATCTTCTCGTCGATGTAGGCGTCGCATTCCTCGCGCCGACGCTCGCTCTCGGCGTGCGCGGCGTCTCGCACCCGCGCGGCCTCCTCGTCGGCGATGCGGACGACCTCGGACTCGGACAGCATCCGCTGCTGCTCCTGCCGGGCTTCGGTGATCGTGCGGTCGTAGAGGATGTTGGCCTGTTCGACGAGCCGGTCTGCCTCCGCGCGGGCGCGGCTCGTGGTGGACTCGGCGTCCCGACGCGAGCGGTCGAGGAGCTCCGCCGACTCGGCGCGGGCGTCGCCCACCAGCCCGTCGGCGTGGGTGGTCGCCTCGGCGACCATGCGGTCGGCGCGGGCCTTGGCGTCGGCGAGCATGGCGTCCGCGTCCTCGCGCGCCTCGCGCAGGGTGCGGTCCGCCTCGGCGTCGGCGGCGGCGACCGTCTCGCGGGCGGTGGCATCGGCCTCCGCGAGCACCCTGTCGCGCTGGTCCAGCACGTCCTGGGCGTCGTCGAGTTCGCCGGGGAACGAGTCACGGATGTCGTCGAGCAACAGCAGGGACTCGTGCCGGGGCACCACGCAGTTCGCGGTCATGGGCAGACTGCGGGCGTCCTCAATCATCGCGTTCAGCTCGTCGAGGGCCTGGAACACTCGGTACACGCTCGTCCCTTCACCGGATCGTCACTCTTGCCCCACCAGTGTGCCCGCAACACAGGTCGCCGGGCCGGTGCGTGGGCGGTGTGTCCGGTAGGTCCGGCGGGCCGACGCCGCTTGCCCCGCCCCTCCCCGTCAGCCCAGGCGCTCCGTCAGGGCGCGGGCGACCGGCTCCGGCAGCAGGTGGGACACGTCGCCGCCGAGTCGGGTGACCTCGCGGCACAGCGAGGAGGAGACGAACGCCAGGTCGGCCCGGGTGGGCAGGAAGACGGTGTCGATCTCGGCGATCGAACGGTTCATGTGGGCCATCGGCAACTCGTAGTCGTAGTCGGTGGAGTCGCGCAGGCCCTTGATCACCGCGGTGGCACCCTGATCGCGGCAGTAGTCCACGAGCAGTCCGTAGAAGCTGTCCACCCGCACCCCGGGAATGTCGGCGCAGACCTCGTCGATCATCGCCTTGCGCTCGTCGATCGAGAAGGTGCCCTGTTTGTTGGGGTTGGCGACCACGCACACGATCACGTCGTCGAACAGCGCGGCGGCTCGCCGGATGATGTCGAGGTGCCCGAGGGTCACCGGATCGAAGGAGCCTGGGCACACGACGGTGGTCATGGGGCGACCGTATCAACACGCCGGGCCATCTCCACGGCGGTCTCGCCGTAGGTGCGCTCGAACACGACCTCGTACCCGCCCGGCCACCGCACGGCCGGGTCCCGCTTCGACCGCTCCCACACGACGAGCGCGTCCTCCGCGAGCCACCCCCCGGCGAGCAGGGCCTCCAGCACCGGTTCGTCCAGCTCCGCTGACCGCTCGTACGGGGGGTCGGCCAGGACGAGGTGGAATCCGCCCTCGACGGGGCACCGGCCACGGACCGCGGCGGGTAACGCCGCGCGCTTCACTGTGAGACGGAGCGGGGACGACGACGATGAGGACGACGACGACGACAACGACAACGACGACGACGACGACGCGCCCGCCGTGTTCTTCTTCAGGCACGCCACCGCGCGCTGGTTCTCCTCGACGAACCACGCCACGTCGGCTCCCCTGGAGACAGCCTCGAGCCCGAGTGCGCCGGAGCCCGCGAACAGGTCGAGAGCGGCGGCGCCGTCCAGGTCGACCCGACTTCCGATGGCACTGTAGAGCGCCTCGCGGACACGGTCCGTGGTGGGCCTGGTGCCGGCCGGCGGCACGGTGATCGTCAGCCCGCGCAGGCGGCCGGAGATGATGCGGGTCATGTCTTCCCTGTGGTCGTGGGTCAGTATCTGAACAGGTAGTCGGATTCCTCGGAACCGGCCAGGCGGCGGACCCGCTCCGCGAGCGCCGGGTGGGCGTGCAGCCCCGGGTCGGACTCCAGGATCTGTTCGGCGTGGCGCCGGGCGATCTCGATCACCTCACCGTCGTCCACCACCGACAGCAACCGCAACGCCGAGAGGGCACCCGACTGGGCGTCCCCGAGGACATCGCCCTCGCGGCGCTGCACCAGGTCCAACTGCGCCAGCACGAAGCCGTCCGTCGTGGCCGCCACGGCATCGAGCCGCTCCATCGAGCGACCCCCGGTGCGGGAGTTGGTCACCAGCAGGCACAGGCCGGGCAGTCCGCCCCGACCGACGCGGCCACGCAACTGGTGCAGCTGACTCACGCCGAAGCGCTCGGCGTCCATGACCACCATGACGGTGGCCTGGGGAACGTCCACACCGACCTCGATCACAGTCGTGGAGACGAGGACGTCGAGAGCGCCGGCCGCGAACGCCGCCATGGTGGCGTCCTTCTCCTCCGGCGGGAGTCGGCCGTGCATGAGTCCGATCCTCAGTCCCGCCAGGGGCCCGGTGGAGAGGTGCTCGTGCAGGTCCACGGCAGCGGCCAACGGCGGTCGGTCGCTGCCGTTGTCGTCGTCGCCCTTCTCGGGGTCGTCGGCGTCGATCCGCGCGCACACCACGTACGCACGGTGGCCGGCCTCCACCTCCTCGCGCACCCGCTCCCAGGTCCGCTGGAGCCACCGCGGCTTCTCCCTCGCCGGGACGACGGAGGTGGAGATGGGGCGACGCCCCCCGGGGAGCTCCTGGAGCTCGGACACCTCCAGGTCCCCGAACACGGTCATGGCGATGGTCCGCGGGATCGGGGTCGCGGTCATCACCAACAGGTGCGGCACCAACCCCGCCCGACCCTTGGCGCGCAGACGATCACGCTGTCTGACGCCGAAGCGGTGCTGCTCGTCCACCACCACCAGGCCGAGGTCGAAGAAGTCCACCGAGTCCTGGATCAGCGCATGCGTCCCCACGACGATCCCGGCCTCCCCGGTGACGATGTCGAGCAGGGCCGCGCGCCGCTGGGCCGTGGACATCGACCCGGTGAGCAGCACCACGCGGGTGGCCTGCTCGGCCGCGCCCAACCTGCCGCGCTCACCGAGATCGCCGAGCATCGCCGTCAGTGAACGGTGGTGCTGGACCGCCAGGACCTCGGTGGGGGCCAGCATCACGCACTGCCGGCCGGCGTCGACCACCTGGAGCATCGCCAACAACGCCACCACGGTCTTGCCCGACCCGACCTCGCCCTGCAGGAGCCGGTTCATGGGCTCATCACGGGTCAGGTCCGCCGAGATCTCCTCCAGTACCGCCGACTGTCCGCCGGTGAGCTCGAACGGCATCCGGGCCTCCATGGCCGCGCGGAGCCCGTCCCCGCGCACCGGACTGGCCGGCGCCGGGTCCCGCGCGACGAACCGGCGCCTGGCGCCGAGCAGCAACTGCAGCGCGAGCGCCTCGTCGAAGCGCAGCCGGTACCCGGCCCGATCCTTGTCCCGGGAGTTCTCGGGCAGGTGGGCCTTACGCAGTGCCTCGTCGAGGTCCATGAGGCCCGCCACCGACCGGACCGTGGCGTCGAGCGGGTCGACCACCGGCACCAACGCCCGCAGGGTGGTGACCACCGCGCCGAGCAGGTCCCAGGAGGTGACCCCCTCCTTGGCGGCGTACACGGGCAACAGTGGACGGTCGAACAGGCTCGGTCCGCCCTCGGCGTCGATCTCCGCGGCCAGGCGTGCCAGCGCCGCGAGGTCGCCGGACCCCTTGAGCTGGCCGCCCGGGCCGGTCACCGGACGCAGGACGAGGAACTCGGGATGCTTGAGGTCCAGTGACCGGCGGAAGCGGGAGACGGTGCCGTCGAACATCGCCAGCGTCCCCACCGGGAGCATGAACTTGATCTTGCGCCCGGCGAAGAACACGACCCGGAACGTGGTGTCGCCGTCCTCCACCGTCAGCGTGAGCATCTCCCGCGTCTGCCGCTGCTTGGTCTGGTACGTGCGGGTCTGCGCGGTGGTGACCTTGCCGATCACCGTGACCCGCTCGCCGTCGACCAGTTCCCGCTTGTCGTAGCGCTGTCCGTGCTGACGGTAGCGGCGCGGCAGGGTGTGCAACAGGTCGCCGACGCTGCGGTGCCCGAACGCCGCGGTGATGCGCTCCGCCAGCCCGGGGTCGAGGACCTCGGCGAGCGGGGTGTCCGTGGTGGCCAGAGAGGTCATTCGACCCCGACGTGGGCCACGGCCCGCCCGGGGCCGGCGGCGTATCCGACCACCTCGATGTCGGGGTGGCGGGACCGCACGCGGGACAGCGCCGACTCGGTCGCCGCCTCGTCGTAGGCGTCACTGAACAGCACGGTGACGAGTTCGCCTCCGGAGGACAGCACCCGGTCGACGAGCGCACACACCGCGTCGACCGCGTCGGACTCGATCAGTGCGACGTCGTGCCCCACCACGCCGAGCAGGTCGCCGGCCGTGCACCGACCCACCAGGGTCAGCGCGTCCTGCTCAGCCCGGATCAGGTGGGCGTGCCGGGTCCCGGCCGCGGCGTCGGCCATGGAGAACCCGTCCAGCGACAGGGTGGTCGTGGGGTCGTGCACCGCCAGGGCGGCCAGGCCCTGGACCACGGATCCGGTCGGCAGGATCAGTGCGTGACCCTCGCCGTCGCGCAGCGCGGCATCGATGGCGCCGATCTGGTCGCGGGACAGTTCGCCGTTGGGTAGGACGAGGAGCTCGTCGGCGTCGACGGCGAGCACTGCGTCGATCACGCCCTCCCCGTCGTCCCCCGGGTCGACGGTCTCCGCCCCGGCCTCGGAGAACAGGTCGGCCAGCGGCCCCTCCGGCACGATGGCGACGACCTTGCGCAGCCCGGGGTCGCCGGTTCGCGGGTCCGAACCGTGCGGGTCCCCGGCGCCGTGGGCCCGGTGCTGCCCGGGCCGATCGCCCACGGGGTCGAGCATGTCGGTCACCCGGATCTCGGTGACCCGCCCGAGCGACAGGGCCGCCTCGATCGCGGCGCCGATGTCGTCGGCGTGGACGTGCACCGCCCACCTGGCGTTGGCTCCGGAGCCACCGTCGCCGACGACACCCACGCTGTCGCCCACCATCCGGAGTGCGGTCCGCAGCTCGTCGGCGCGCGCGTCGTCGGAGTGGGTGAGGGAGTACATCACCTCGTAGCGGGTCCCGGCGTCCTCGTGCGGTTCGTCCGTATCGTGCCCGGGCGTTGACGACGCCTCTGCGCCGTCCTTCGGGATGAAGTAGTCCGGCCGTTCGGGGGTCTGACCCGCCAGGATCTCGACCATGGCGTCCAGCAGGACGAGCAGCCCACGCCCGCCGGCGTCGACGACGCCGGCCCTGCTCAGCGCGGGCAGTTGTGACGTGGTCCTGTCGAGCGCCTCGGCGCCGGCGTCGGCGGCCACGCGGGCCACCTCGACCAGCGAGGAGGCGGAGGACCGTCCGGCCGCGGCCGCGGCCTCCCGCAGGACCGTGACGATGGTCCCCTCGACCGGCTCGCTCAACGCGTGGTCCACGAGGGTCACCGCGGTCCGCAGTGCGCGCCGGTAGGTGGAGGCGTCGACCACGGTGAAGGTCGCCGCCTCGCCGACCGCCCGCAACACCTGCGACAGGATCACGCCGGAGTTCCCCCGCGCACCGTGCACGGCCCCGTGGCCCAGCGCGACGGCGATCTCGCGGGCGCCGGCGGTGCCCCCGCCCTCGGAGATCCACGCGTCCTCGCCCTCGGCCCGGTCCACGGCCGCCCGCATGGTGTAGAGCAGGTTCGTTCCGGTGTCGGCGTCGGGGACCGGGAAGACGTTGAGGGCGTTGATCTCCTCGCGGCGGGCGGCGAGCTGCTCGACGCACCGCCGGGCCCACGTGAGCAGCCCGTGCGCGTCGAGGGTCGACGGGCGTTCCTCGACACGTGTCGACTCCTGCGTCATCACCCCTCCTCACCGCGCTCCCACCCCTGCGGCCATCTTCCCTGTCGGCCCGGCCAAGCCTAGTACCCTCTGCACTCGACAGCCGTCCGACTAGCCGAGACGGCCGACACGACCCGGGAGCACCACGATGACCGCAGACCTCACCGCCACCCCCCTCGTCACTCTCACCGACGGGGTACTCACGCTCCCGGTCTCGCTGGAGGGCAAGGGCAACTCACTCGATTCCGACGCGGTCGACCAGGCGGCCATCGCCCTCCGTGCGCTCCTCGACGGCGAGATCGACGCCGGGTCGGTCCTGCTGGTGGGCCTGGGCAAGAATTTCTGCAACGGCGGCAACGTCCCGGGCTTCGCCGCGGCCGAGGACCGTTCGGAGCACGTGCGGGAGCTCGCGGACCGGCTGCACGGAGTCGTCCGGATGCTCGACGAGGTGACCGTGCCCGTGGTCGCCGCGGTCGCGGGGTGGGCGGCCGGCGCCGGCGCCTCGCTGGCCATGGCCGCGGACTTCTCGGTCGGCGGGCCCGACACCCGACTGCTCGCTGCCTACCCGGGCATCGGGCTGTCGCCGGACGGAGGGATGTCGTGGCGCCTGCCGCGGGCCGTCGGTCAGCCCGCGGCGCGGGCGTTCATCCTCGGCAACGAACCGATGGACGGTGGGCGCGCGTTCCAGTTGGGCCTGCTCACGACTTTCGTCGACGGCGATGTCCGAGAGGCCGCCCGGTCGCTGGCGGTGCGTCTCGCGGCCGGACCGCGCGCATCCTACGCCGCCGCGAAGGCGCTCCTGCGTGCCTCCGAGAACGCCACACTGGCGGATCAGCTCGACGCCGAGCGCGAGTCGATCGCCCGCCTCGCCGTCTCGCCGGACGGCATCGAGGGCGTGGATGCGTTCGTCGCCAAACGCCGCCCGGAGTTCGGACGGGGCTGAGGGGGGGGGCTGAGCCGGGAACGCCACGTCGTGGACCGGCCGGGGCCGCTACATCTGTAGCGGATCCTCGGGCAGTCGCCAGTCCACCGGCTCGACGCCGAGTCCCCGCAGTTCCTCGTCGGCCCGGCTGAACGGCCGTGAGCCGAAGAACCCCCGCGACGCCGAGAGCGGCGACGGGTGCGCGGACGCGATCACGGGGGTGTCCCCCAGCATCGGCGCCAGCGACTGCGCGTGACGTCCCCACAGGATCGCCACCATCGGGCGATTCCGCTCGACCAGGGCCTCGATCGCCCGCCCGGTGACCTCCTCCCACCCCTTGCGGCGGTGGGAGGCGGGCTCCCCGGGCGCGACGGTGAGCACCCTGTTGAGCAACAGGACCCCTGCACGGCTCCAGGCCCCGAGGTCGCCGTGCCCGGGGGCCGCCAGTCCCAGGTCGTCCGTGTACTCGCGATAGATGTTGACCAGGCTTCGCGGGAGCGGGCGCACGTCGCCGTCGACCGCGAAACTCAGTCCGACGGCGTGGCCGGGCGTCGGGTACGGGTCCTGCCCCACGATGAGCACGCGCACGTCGTCGAACGGCTGGGTGAACGCACGCAGGACCCGGTCGGCGGCGGGGAGGTATCCCCGGCCCGCCGCGTTCTCGGCGCGGAGGAAATCGCCCATCCGGTGGATCCGCTCCTCGACGGGCGCGAGTGCACGAGCCCAGCCGGGGTCGAGGAGGTCGGCCAACGGGGTGGGCGAGGCGTGTCGGTCGCTCACCGGTCAGTCGAGTCGACGCAGGTCGGCGCGGTAGCGCATGGCGTTGTCGTGATACATCTGGGTGTTGCCCTCGAGCATCGCGGGGTCCACCTCGAATCCCTCGCGGATCTTCGCCGGCATTCCCATCGCCATCCGACGGGCGGGGAGTTCGAAGCGGGGCGGGACCAGGCACCCGGCGGCCACGACCGCCCCGGCCCCGATCACGGAGCCGTTGAGCACGATCGAACCCGACGAGATGAGGGCGCCGTCCCCGATGGTCGCACCTTCGATGTGCGCGTTGTGCCCCACCACGCAGTGAGCGCCGATGATCGTCGGTTCGGTGGCCGTGCAGTGGACGATCGTGCCGTCCTGGATGTTGGTCATGGCGCCGATCTCGATGCGCCCGTAGTCCCCGCGCAGGACCGCGGTGGGCCACACCGAGGCGCCGGCGCCGAGTGTCACCCGGCCGATGACCACCGCATCGGGGTGCACCCAGGCGTCGGGTGCGATGTCGGGTTCGAGGTCTCCCAGTGCGTAGACAGCCATGCGGATCACCCTAGTTCGCGCCGCGCGCGGAGTCCCAGCCTCCCGGCGTGCGGGGCTCACCGTCGAGGGTGACCAGGCCGGGTTCTCCCGACCGGACGGTGCCGATCGCCGTGAACCCGGGCGGGATCACCGCCCCGGGTGGGAACGTCCCGAGCAGTCCGTGGTCCTCGCCACCGTCGAGGACCCAGTCCAGCACCTGACGCCCGGGGTCCGCGACGCCCAGTGTTCCCGCGGCCTCGGCCAGGACCGGGTCGACGGGCAGCGCGTCGGTGACGAGGTCGGCCGCGACGCCCGATGCCCGCGCGAGCCCCGACAGGTCGCGCAGCAGCCCGTCGCTGACGTCGGTGAGAGCCCGCGCGCCAGCCAGCCGGGCGGCGGTGCCGGAACCGATCGGCGGTACGGGTACCCGGTGCGACCGCTGGAGCGGGCCGTCGGGGTGCCCGGCCAGGAGCAGCGCCAGCCCGGCGGCCGAGCGTCCGGGCGCGCCGGTGAGCGCGACCGTGTCGCCGGGCTCCGCCCCGTCGATCCTCAGGGGGCGGGCTCCGTGCGGGAGGGTGCCGATCGCCGTCACGCCGACGACGACGAGGTCCGCTCTGGTGAGATCCCCGCCGACCACGACGGCGCCGGATCGCGCGGCCTCCCCGTGAACACCCTCCGCAAGGTCCGCGATCTGCCCCATCGTCGTCGCGGCCGGTACGGCGAGGGCGACCAGGACACGTGTGCACTCGGCCCCCATCGCCAGGACGTCGGAGACGTTCTGCGCCACCGCGCGCCTGCCCACGTCGTCCCAGCCGGTGAGGTCGAGACGGAAGTGGGTGCCCTCGACGAGCATGTCGGTGGTGACCACGGTGGCGGCGGCGGGTCCCAGGACCGCGGCGTCGTCGCCGTTGCCGACCGGGTCGTCCACGGCGTGCCCGGCCGCGCCGCGCAGGACGGCGAGCACCGCGGCCTCGCCCGCCTCGGCGACGGTGAGGGCGCGGTCGGACACGGCGGCCACCTCTGCTTCCCGTGGTGTCTCGTCGCCGGGCACACCGGCGGGGGTCTGTAGCGTTGCCGTCAGGTTAGCGGCCGCCCGAGTCGGCGGCCGATCGTGGGAGGAAGGACGACACGACGTGGCTTCGACGGATTCGGATCCGACCGACCGGTATGACGCCGGACCGCGGGACACCGGCACCCCGGGTGCGCGGGCGGTCCCCGTGTCGACCATCGTGGTGGTCCTCGCGGTGGTCGTCCCGCTGATCATGCTCGCCGTCGTCTTGGTGTTGGTCCGCTCGGTGGGTGAGGAGGCCACAGAGGCGGCCGCGAGCGAGCCGGTGGCGGCGGTGCCGATCCCCTCGCCCGGAGCCGGGTCCGAGGAGTGCGCGACGCTGATCGAGGCGCTCCCGGAGTCGCTCGGGGAGGCCGGCCGGGTCGCTCTCGCCGAACCGGCGCCGGAGGGGGCGGCGGCGTACCGGATGCCCGATGCCGAACCGGTGATCGTCCGCTGCGGGCTGCCGGCTCCGCCGACCTTCACGGTGGGGGTGGGCCTGCAGGAGGTCAACGGCGTCCAGTGGTTCAACGAGCCCGATCCGGACCCGGCGGTCACCGCGTCGACCTGGGTCGCGGTCGATCGTCCGCAGTTCGTCGCGGTGACGCTGCCCGACGGCAGTGGCACCGGACCGATCCAGGACCTGTCCGACGCGCTCGGCGCGACCCTCGAGGCCGTCGAGCCGGATCCCGCACCGATCGGCTGACCCGGCCGATCGGGGCCGGAGGGCGGTCGTCTCAGCCGCGGGCGAGCGCGGTCCGCACCAGGGTGTCGAGCAGGGTCGGGTAGTCCACGCCCGTCGCCGCCCACATCTGCGGGTACATGGAGATCGGCGTGAACCCGGGGATGGTGTTGACCTCGTTGATCACCGGCCCGTCGGCGGTGACGAAGAAGTCCACCCGACTCAGCCCCCGGGCATCCAAGGCGTGGAACGCCTCCACGGCCAGTGCGCGCAGTCGCCCGGTCTCCTCGTCCGACAGATCGGCGGGAAGGTCGAAGGTGGTGACGTCGTCGAGGTACTTGGTGTCGAAATCGTAGAACGCGTCACCCTCGGTCTCGCCCTCCCCGCCGGTGGGCTCGCCGGGGATGTGCAGTTCGGCGGGCAGGCTCGCCTCCACCCGGCCATCTGGGTACTCGAGGACCCCGCATTCGACCTCGCGCCCGACGATCGCGGCCTCGACGATCACCTTCGGATCGAAGCGTCGAGCCTCCGTGATCGCCGCATCGAGTTCCTCCGCCCGCGACACCTTGGTGATGCCGATGGACGAGCCGCCGCGGGCCGGCTTGACGAACAAGGGCAGGCCCAGGCGGTCGCGGTCCGACGCCGAGAGTGTCTCCGTACCCGGCCGGAGCACGACCTGCCGCCCGATCGGCAGTCCCGCCGCGCCCAGGACGACCTTGGTGAACTCCTTGTCCATGCCGGCGGCACTGGCGAACACTCCCGGGCCGACATAGGGGATGCCCGAGAGTTCGAGCAACCCCTGGACGGTCCCGTCCTCGGCGTGGGTGCCGTGCATGACGGGGAAGACGACGTCCACCCGTGAGAGTTCCTCCCCCGCCCGGTCACCGTCTGAGAACCGCAGGACCCCACGGTCGTCGGTGGACAGCCCCAGTGCGACCCGGGGGCGGTGTGGGTCGACGACCGGCATGCTGCGGTCGACGATCCGCAGGTCGGACACGTCCTCCGGGCCGAGCGTCCACGTCCCGGATTCGGTGATCCCGACGGGGATGACCTCGTAGCGGGCGGGGTCGAGGTGCGACATGACGGCGCCGGCGGATACGCAGCTCACGGAGTGCTCGGAGCTACGACCGCCGTAGAGGACGGCAACGGTGATGCGATTCACCGGGCCGAGGCTACTCGGGCTTGGTGCTCCGCCTCATGAGGCGCACCGCCACCTCGACGGCGTCGCCCCCCTCGTGACAGATCTCGTGGATCGCCTCCGTCAACGGCATCTCCACCCCGACCCTGCGGGACAGTTCGCGGATCGACGTGCACGACTTGACCCCCTCGGCGACCTGACCGTTGGTGGCCTGCTGGGCCTGTTCCAGGGTCTCTCCCCTGCCCAGACGCTCGCCGAAGGTCCGGTTGCGGGACAGGGGCGAGGTGCAGGTCGCCACGAGGTCCCCGAGGCCCGCCAGCCCCGCGAAGGTCATCTGGTTGGCCCCCAGCGCCACGCCGAGCCTGGTGGTCTCGGCCAGCCCTCGGGTGACGAGGGTGGCCATGGTGTTGTCGCCCAGCCCCATCCCGGTGGCGATGCCGCACACGAGGGCGATGACGTTCTTGGTGGCGCCACCGATCTCGCAGCCCACGACGTCGGTGTTGGTGTACGGGCGGAAGTAGGGCGTGGAGAAGGCGTCCTGGAGCCGGGCCGCGCGCTCGTCGTCCGTGCAGGCGATCACGGTCGCCGCGGGCTGCCCCTCCGCGATCTCCCTCGCGAGGTTGGGGCCGGACAGCGCGGCGATCCGGCGATCGTCGAGCCCGGTGACCTCCGCGACGACCTCGCTGATGCGCATCAGAGTCCCTGTCTCGATGCCCTTGGCCAGCGAGATCACCCCGGCCTCCGGCTCGAGGTGGTCGACCCAGTGCTCGAGGTTGCCCCGCAGACTCTGGGACGGGACCGCCAGCACGACCTCCTCGGCGCCGGCCAGGACCCGCGCCGGGTCGGTCGACGCGGTGACCGTCGCCGGCAGCACGATGTCGGGGAGGTATTTGGAGTTGCAGTGCGCGTCGTTGATCCCGGCTGCCACCTCGTCCCGACGGGCCCACATCACGACCTCGGATCCGGCGTCGGCGAGAACCTTGCCGACCGCGGTCCCCCAGGACCCCGCACCCATCACCGCGATCCGCGCCATCATCGCCTCCCGACCGTCGACCTGCTCCCGACCGCCACCCTCAGGCGGATCGTGGTCAAACGCTACCCGGCGGAGGACGCTCGTGAGGCCCGGCTGGCAGGATGGCGGGCGATGAGCACAGCGGGGCACGGCGGGTCGACGGCTGACGGGTGGACGATCGTCGTCCCCGTCAAGGCGCTCGAGCGCGCCAAGAGCCGGTTGGTGCCCGCACTCACCGCGGACGGCAGGAGGGCTCTCGTGGTGGCGATGGCCGTGGACGTCCTGGCCGCCTGCCGGGAGACCCCGGGAGTCGCCCGCGTTCGCGTCGTCTCCGCCGACCCCCGTGTGGAGGAACTGGCCTCGGGGGCGGGGGCGGAGTTCGTCGACGAACCCGCCCGTACGGACCCCCGCCACGGTGACCCCCTCAATTTCGCCCTGGACAACGCACTCGCCGACGTCCCGGGCCCGGTCGGGGTGGTCGCGGCGGATCTCCCGGAACTGCGACCCGAGCACCTCGCGCGGATCCTCGACATCGCCGGCCGGCACCCGCACGCCACGGTCACGGACCACCGCGGAGCCGGGACCACGATGGCGTTCTGGACCGGCGCGCCCGGTCCCCGTGTCTGCCGGTTCGGTGTCGATTCGGCCGCCCGGTACCGCGACGAGGGCGGCGCGGTACCGGTCGCGGCGGTGGGCGATCTGGCCGCCGCCGCCCGGGATGTCGACGTCCCGGAGGATCTCGCGAGGTTGCCGGGGCGGTCCGTCGGTCCCGCCACCGCCGGGGCCCTCCGTGACCCCTCCGTCCGCCTCCTCGCCCACGCGACCGGGGTATCGGCCACAATGGTCCCGTGACCGCCGAACCGACCGCCCTCCAGGGATTGCCCCGGCCCCGCGACCGCTACCTCAACCGCGAACTGAGCTGGCTCGACTTCAACGCCCGGGTCCTCGCACTCGCCGGGGAGAAGGACCTCCCGCTGCTGGAGAGGGCCAAGTTCCTCGCGATCTTCGCCTCGAACCTCGACGAGTTCTACATGGTCCGCGTGGCCGGTCTCCAGCGCCGCGACAAGACTGGACTGTCCGTACGCTCCGCTGACGGCCAGACACCCGCCGAGCAGCTCGGCCGCATCAGCCGACGGACGCGGGAACTGTGCGACGAACAGACCCGCCTGTTCGAGGACGAGATCCGGCCGTCGCTGGAGGAGCACGGGATCCGGATCCTGCCCTGGAGCGACCTCACGGCCGAGGAGCGCTTCACCCTCGCGGAGTTGTTCCGCAACTCGATCTTCCCCGTCCTCACGCCCCTCGCGGTGGATCCCGCCCACCCGTTCCCGTACATCTCCGGGCTGAGCCTGAACCTCGCGGTGATCATCCGCGACCTGGACTCGGGCCAGGAGCACTTCGCCCGGGTGAAGATCCCGCACAACGTCCCGCGCTTCGTCCGGGTCGACCGCGGCGGTCCGGACGAGTACGCGTTCGTCCCCGCCGAGGACATCATCGCCGCGCACCTCCAGGATCTGTTCCAGGGCATGGAGGTCGTAGAGCACCACGTGTTCCGGGTGACCCGCAACGCGGACATGGAGGTCGAGGAGGACCGCGACGAGGACCTGCTGCAGGCACTCGAGCGCGAGCTCGCCCGCCGACGCTTCGGGTCGGCCGTGCGGCTGGAGATCGCGGAGGACACCACCCCGCGGATGCTCCGCATCCTGCAGCGTGAGCTCGACGTGGACTCGGCCGACGTCATCCGGTTCTCGGGCCTGCTGGACCTCACGGGGCTGTGGCAGATCCACGGGCTGGACCTGCCGGATCTCAAGGACCCGCCCATGGTGCCGGCCACTCCCCCGGCGTTCGGTGAGAGGGAGACGGCCCGCAACATCTTCGCCTCCCTCCAGGAGGGCGACGTCCTCGTCGAGCACCCCTACGAGTCGTTCGCCACCACGGTCCAGCGGTTCATCGAGCAGGCCGCTGCCGACGACGACGTCCTGGCGATCAAACAGACCCTGTACCGGACCTCCGGCGACTCCCCCATCGTCAACGCGCTGGTCGATGCCGCCGCGGCCGGCAAACAGGTCGTCGCGCTGGTGGAGATCAAGGCCCGTTTCGACGAGCAGAACAACATCCGGTGGGCCCGCGAGCTCGAGCAGGCCGGGGTCCACGTCGTGTACGGCCTCCTGGGCCTGAAGACCCACTGCAAGACCTGCCTCGTGGTGCGCAAGGAGGGCGACCGGCTCCAGCGCTACGCACACATCGGTACCGGCAACTACAACCCCAAGACGGCCCGCCTGTACGAGGACGTCGGCCTGTTCACCGCCGACGAGGACGTCGTGTCGGACCTGACGGATCTGTTCAACCACCTGACCGGGTTCTCCAACGTGAGCAAGTACCGGCGCCTGCTGGTGGCGCCGGAGGGCATCCGGTCGGGGATCATCGAACGGATCGACCGCGAGATCGAGCTGGCCGCCGAGGGGCGCGAGGCCGGCATCCGGCTCAAGGCGAACGCCCTCGTCGACGAGCAGGTCATCGACGCCCTGTACCGGGCATCCCAGGCCGGGGTGCCGGTCGACATCGTGGTCCGGGGCATCTGTTCGCTGCGGGCCGGCGTCCCCGGCCTGAGTGAGAACATCCACGTCCGCTCGATCCTCGGGCGCTTCCTCGAGCACTCCCGGATCCTGCACTTCCGGGGCGCCGACGAGGCCCTCATCGGCAGTGCGGACATGATGCACCGCAATCTGGACCGCCGGGTCGAGGTGATGGTCACCGTCACCGATCCCCGGCTCAAGGCACAGATCCACCGCATCTTCGACTCCGCCCTCGATCCGGCCACGCGCAGCTTCCACCTCCGGCACGACGCCAACTGGACCCGCATGCCCGCCCCGGAGGACTGGGCCGATTCGGTCGACCACCAGGAGCGGTCGGCCTCCTTGCACGCGGGATTCCGGGACCGATGAGCAAGAAGGTCAAGATCCGGGTGGTGCCCGCGGCGGGCGCGGTCCTGTACCGCACGGACGGCGACTCCCGCCTGTGCGCGGTGGTCCACCGCCCGCGCTACGACGACTGGTCCCTGCCCAAGGGCAAGGTCGACGCCGGGGAGTCGCTGCCGGTCGCGGCGGTCCGGGAGATCGCCGAGGAGACGGGATTCACCGCCGTCCTGCAGTCCCGGATCGGCACCACCGGCTACCCCCTCAAGGAGAACACCCGCAAAGAGGTCACGTACTGGTCGGCGATGGCCGGCGAGGGAACCTTCGAGCCGAACTCGGAGGTCGACGAGATCCGGTGGCTCCCGGTGGAGCAGGCCAAGGATCTGGTCTCCTACCCGTTGGACCGCAAAATCCTCGCCCGCTTCTGCGCGGCCCCGCCTGCCGGGAAGACCCTGCTCGTCGTCCGGCACGCCAAGGCCGGAAGCAGGAGCCAGTGGAGCGGGAACGACGACCTCCGTCCCCTCGACAAGTCCGGACGGGCGCAGGCCGAGATGCTCGTGCCGATGCTCCGGGCGTTCGGCGTGACCCGGTTGTACAGCGCGCCCAGGGTCCGTTGCGAACAGACGCTCGCGCCGCTGGCGGACGAACTCGGGGTGGGGATCGCGGTCGAACCGGCGCTGAGCGACGAGGCCTACCTCGCCGACCCGGCGTCCGCCGTGGCCCGGCTGGCCGCGATCGCCCCGGGCGACGGCGTCGCCGTGGTGTCCTCGCAGGGAACCGCCATCCCCGGGATGATCCGGGATCTGGCCGGCCCGACCGACATCGACGTCGGCGATGCCTCCACCAAGAAGGCCGGCGTGTGGGCGCTGGGGTTCGACGGGGCGGGACCGACCTACGCCGACTACTACCCCAGCCCGCTACCGCTGTTCTGAACTGCAGTAGCGGGCCGGTCGGTCAGCTGACCTTCTCGCGGTGGTTCACACCGTTCTTGCGCAGGCCCCCGAACGACTGGTGCGAGCTGGAGCGCTTCGCGGCGAGCCTGTCTTCGGGGAGCGACTCGGTGCCCTGGATGACGGACTTGAAGTACTGGCCCGGCCGGAACACCGGCGAGTACGTCGGCGGAACCGGGATCGACTCGCCGGTATGGGGGTTACGGGCGACCCTGGCCGCACGTGACTTCTTCTCGAAGATGCCGAACCCCATGATGGTGATGGATTCCCCGGACGCCACCGTCCGGACGATGATGTCGAGAGTGTTCTCCAGCGCCTCGGTGGCGAGCTGGTGATCTCCGCCCATCCGCTCCGCCAGTTCGGCGATCAGGTCGGCTTTGTTCACGTGGGGATCCCCCTTCGGGTGAGGTATGCGGGCGCGGTACCGGTCCGCGCCGACTAAACATAAGCATACTCACACGTTTTTGCCAGCCGGGGGCATTTCGGAGGTTACTCCGAAACAAGTTCTTATCCCGAGGTCAGCGTGGGGTGGTGACCGGCTTGAACGCGGGCCGGCGACTCTCGAACTCCGCGATCTGATCGGCTTCACGCAGCGTGAGACCAATGTCGTCGAGCCCCTCCATGAGACGCCACCGGGTGTTGTCGTCGATGTCGAACGGTACCGTGACGTCACCGGCCGTGACGGTGCGCGACCCCAGGTCGACGGTCAGCTCGATACCCGGTCGCTCGTCCATGACCTTCCACAGGAGTTCGACGTTCTCCTGCTCGACCTGGGCGGCCACGAGACCGGACTTCCCCGAGTTGCCGCGGAAGATGTCGGCGAACCGCGAGGAGATGACCACACGGAACCCGAAATCCATCAGGGCCCACACGGCGTGCTCGCGCGAGGACCCGGTGCCGAAGTCCGGTCCGGCGACCAGGACGGAGGCGCGGTCGTAGGGCGCCCGGTTGAGGACGAAGTCGGGCTCCTTCGCCCGCCAGGAGGAGAAGAGTCCGTCCTCGAAGCCGGTGCGCGTGACGCGCTTGAGGTACTCGGCCGGGATGATCTGGTCGGTGTCCACGTTGGAGCGGCGCAGCGGGGCGCCGATGCCGGTGTGGGTGGTGATCGGCTCCATGAGGTGTCAGGCCCCCTTCGCGGGCTCGAGGTCGACGGGTGAGGCGAAGTGTCCGAGCACCGCGGTGGCCGCGGCGACCGACGGACTGACCAGATGGGTGCGGGCCCCCTTGCCCTGGCGGCCCTCGAAATTGCGGTTCGATGTGGACGCGCACCGCTGACCCGGCAGCAACGAGTCCGGGTTCATGCCCAGGCACATGGAGCAGCCGGGTTGGCGCCATTCGGCGCCGAAGGCGGTGAAGACCTTGTCCAGGCCCTCCGCCTCGGCCTGTTCGCGCACGCGCATCGAGCCCGGCACGATGAGCATCCGGACCCCGTCGGCCACCGTGTGACCGTCGACGACCTCGGCGACGGCGCGCAGGTCCTCGATGCGGCCGTTGGTGCACGAGCCGACGAACACGACGTCCACCGGCACGTCCCGCATGGGGGTGCCGGCCTCGAGGTCCATGTACTCCAGTGCGCTCTCGGCGGCGATGCGCGCGCTCTCGTCCGTGAACGACTCGGGGTCGGGGACGGCCGCACCCAGGGGCACGCCCTGGCCGGGGTTGGTGCCCCACGTGACGAAGGGGGTGAGGGCGGCACCGTCGATGACGACCTCGGTGTCGAACACCGCGTCCTCGTCGGTCCGGAGCCCGTCCCAGTACCGCACGGCCTCGTCCCACTCGTCACCCGCGGGCGCGTGCGGGCGACCGCGCAGGTAGTCGTAGGTGATCTGGTCCGGGGCGACCATGCCGGCCCGGGCACCGGCCTCGATGCTCATGTTGCAGATGGTCATCCGCGCCTCCATCGACAGCTTCTCGATGGCCTCGCCGCGGTACTCGATGATGTAGCCCTGCCCGCCGCCGGTGCCGATCTGGGCGATGACGGCCAGGATGAGGTCCTTGGCGGTGACGCCGGGCTGCAGCTCGCCGGTGACGGTGACGGCCATGGTCTTGAACGGGCGCAGGGCCAGCGTCTGGGTGGCCATGACGTGCTCGACCTCGGAGGTGCCGATGCCCATCGCGATGGAACCGAACGCCCCGTGCGTCGAGGTGTGCGAGTCACCGCACACCACGGTCATACCCGGCTGGGTCAGGCCGAGCTGCGGACCCACGACGTGGACGATCCCCTGCTCGAGGTCGCCCATCGGGTACAGCCGGACACCGAACTCCTCGCAGTTGGAACGCAGCGTCTCGATCTGGATCCGCGAGGTCTGGTCGGCGATGAGGTTGACCGCGCCCCCGACGATGTCGGTCGGGACGTTGTGGTCCTCGGTCGCCAGGGTCAGGTCCGGGCGGCGGAGCCGGCGTCCGGCCAGCCGGAGACCGTCGAAGGCCTGCGGGCTGGTGACCTCGTGCACGAGGTGGAGATCGATGAACAGCAGGTCGGGCCCCCGGGACCCGCCCTCGCCCTCGCCCTTGACCACCACGTGGTCGTCCCAGACCTTCTCGGCCAGGGTCCGCGGTCGCGTACCTGCGGACACGGTCTCGTTCATCACGCCTCCACTCCACGCCCTGATGGGATCCGATGGATTCTCACCATGTAGGACGATATAGTCGAACTGTGAGACAGTATAGCGGGATCGGAGTCCTCGACAAAGCGATGACGGTGCTCCACGCCGTGGCCGAGCAACCGTGCGTCCTGGCCGACCTCTGCGAGCGGACGGGGCTGCCTCGCGCGACCGCCCACAGGCTTGCGGTGGGGCTCGAGATCCACCAACTCCTCTCCCGTGACGACGCCGGGGTGTGGAGCCTGGGGCCCGGTCTGGCCAAGCTCGCCGCGCACGTGTCGGACTCCCTGGCCGAGGCCGCGTCCTCCGTGCTGCCCCGCCTGCGCGAGGTGACCGAGGAGAGCGTGCAGGTGTACCGCCGCGACGGTGACCGCCGGATCTGTGTGGCCTCCGCGGAACCACCGACGGGACTGCGGGACACGGTGCCCGTCGGCGCGATCCTGCCCATGACACGGGGCTCGGGCGCGAAGGTGTTGGCGGCGTGGGCCGACCCCGCCACCCAGCGCACCCTGCTCGCCGACGCCACGTACACCGAGCGCCAGCTCGCCGACGTCCGGCGGCGCGGCTGGGCGCAGTCGGTCGCCGAGCGGGAGGCGGGCGTGGCCTCGATCTCCGCGCCGATCCGGGATGCCGCCGGCACGGTGGTCGCCGCGATCTCCGTGTCGGGCCCGGTCGACCGCATCGGTCGCCGCCCCGGCGTGAAGTGGGCGGCCGATCTGCTCGCCGCCGCCGATGCGATCCACAAACGGCTCTAGTCGACAGGGACGCCGCCGCGCCGGCCCTACGCGGGCCGCCGGCCGCGGGTGAGCCGCTCGAGCGCCCACGGCAGGCTGGCCACGCTGGGTTGGCGCACCGCGGCCACGAGATCGTCGTCGCGCGGGTCCACCCGCACCACCTGCACGCCCGGCCGCCGGAGGTCCCGGTACGGAACGGGGTCGGGGCGCGAGTCCACGTCGAAGCCCAGCGCACGGATCTCGGCGCCGAGTGGCGACGTCGCCGCGAGGGTGGCGACGGGGGTGTCGGGCCGCGCGCCGGTGCCGATGACGACGGCGAGGGCGTCGACCCCCAGGCGGCGCTGCTCCTCCGACCACTCCTCGAGCGCCTTCTCGGCCGTCTCGGCTGCCGGGGTGGGATCGCGGTCGACGGCCCCGGCGACGAGATCGAGGTGGTCCCGCCACCCGGGTCTCCCCTGCGGGTCGACGATCACCGTGGCGAGCTGCTCGTACCCACGGAGCTCGGGCCCGGTGACGTCGGCCGCGACCAGGACGAACGCGTCGACCCCGAACGGCAGCAGCGACCGCAGGCTCGGCAGTCCGGGGCCGTCCCACTCCGGCGACGGCGGTGCCGGGTGGTCGCGCCACGGTCGCGGGCCCGTCCCGTCGACGGCCCACGCGGCGGTGGGCTCACGGTCGAGGGCGTGCAGGACGTCGAGGTCGGCCGAGGAGAGCGCGATGAGGCGGCGTGGCGGAGCGTCCGGTGTGGGGGTACGGATCGGACTGGGGGGAGTCAGCGGGTCGCTCGCCGTCGGAGCCGGTGTCGTCGTCGACCCCCCTCCCGGGCCGCACGCGGTGAGCCCCGCGAGGGTCAACCCGCCACCGACGGCCAGGCGGAGGAGGTCACGGCGAGAGGTCACCCCGGTGATCCTGCCACGGCCACAAATGCGAGATGTCCCGGCTCGTCGTTGCAGACGAACCGGGACATCTCCCCTGTACCCCCGATGGGATTCGAACCCACGCTACCGCCGTGAGAGGGCGGCGTCCT